>JAKAWN010000143.1 GCA_021827245.1 Acidobacteriota bacterium
TAATGAGAAATGGTGGCAGGTGTTCAAGGACCCGGTACTCGATAAGCTGATTCGCGCCGCCATCGCCCAGGATTACAACCTCCGGATCGCCGCCACTCGCGTGATGCAGGCGCAGGCGTCGCTCGGCATCACCCGGGCCAACCAGTATCCATTTGCGAGCGCCGGAGCGGGGCTTTTCAGCCAGAAAAACCCGAAAATTTCCAAGGTGTTTCCCGCCTACGAGGTAAATGCCGGGCATATTAACCTTTCAGTAATCTGGGATCTGGATTTCTGGGGCAGGTATCGGCGTGAAACCGAGGCAGCCCGTGCCGACCTTCTGGCCTCCGAGTGGGGGCAACGCGCGGTGCTGTCGTCGCTGGTGGCGAGCGTGGCGTCGGCCTATTTCCAGCTTCGCGCTCTCGACAGCCAGCTCATGATCGCAAAGCGCACGCTGGCCTCTCGGCAGGATTCGCTGCGTCTCACACGAGTGCTGGAGAAGAACGGCTCGGCATCGATGCTCGACGTGAGCCAGGCAGAGCAGCTTGTCGACACGGCGGCTGAGACCATCCCCGATCTCGAACGCCAGATCGAGCAGCAGGAGAATCTGATTCGCACCTTGCTCGGCGAGAACCCTGGACCCATCCCGCGCGGGCTGCCGTTGATCAAACAGCCCGCGCCCCCCAGTGTTCCCGCCGGATTGCCTTCGGAACTGCTTGAGCGCCGGCCCGACATTCTCGAAGCCGAGGAAAACCTGATCGCCGCGAACGCTCAGATCGGCGTGTTGAAGGCCGCTCTTTTCCCCGACATTTCCCTGACGGGAACAGCCGGATTTGAGAGCTATGCGCTCAACCGCCTCATCAGCTCTCCGTCTAAAATGTGGAATGGTGCCATCAATCTTACCCAGCCGATTTTCGCCGCGGGCGCACTTCGTGCGGGGGTAACGTTGGCGAAAGCGCAATGGCAACAGATGGTTTTGACCTATCAGCAGACTATCCAACTAGCCTTCGAACAGGTCTCGAATGCCCTGATCGGGTACCAGAAAGATCGCGAATTCCGCCGCCAGCAGCAACGGCTAACCCAGTCGGCGCAGGAATCCGACCGCCTTTCGCTGGTGCTCTACCACAACGGGGGCGCTAGCTATCTGCAGGTCCTGACGAGTGAAACGAACTACTTCGCGGCGGAGTTGAACCTTGTCCAGGCACGGCTCAACGAGCGGCTCGCACTCGTTCAGATTTACCAGGCGCTCGGCGGCGGCTGGCAATAGTAAATGCCGGCTCGTAACGCCCAAGAACTCTGAATGCTCTCATGGCTGACGAATGGAAGCCCAGATACAGTCCCTGGCTGATCGCGGTCTCGGTGATGCTGGCCACCTTCATGGAAGTGCTCGACACCTCGGTGGCCACGGTGGCGTTGCCGCACATCGCAGGAAGCCTTTCGGCGAGCGTGGATGGAGCCACTTGGGTCCTGACCGGATATCCCATTTCCAACGCCATCGTTCTCCCTTCCACAAGCTGGTTCAGCAGCCTTTTTGGCCGCAAGCAATATCAGATTATTTCCGTTTCGGTTTTCGCCTTCGCCTCTGCGCTTTGTGGAGCTTCAACGAGTCTCGCCATGCTGGTGACGGCGCGCGTGATCCAAGGCGCAGCGGGTGGTGGCCTACAGCCTGTTTCACAAGCAGTCCTGCTCGAGAGTTTTCCCCGTCAGACGAGGACAGGCAATGGCCGTTTATGGGCTGGGCATCATTCTGGCCCCGCTGATCGGTCCAACGCTCGGCGGGTGGATTACCGACTAATTCCCAAGGGAGTTCCCCCGCCTCTGCGTGTGCCAAGAAGAAGCGTCAGCTTCATGCTGTACGAAAGATGAGGGTAGGCCCCTCGGAGTTGCCCTGCAGGGGGAGGCTTCAAATAGCCACAAGCCGCTGTAGCCTAAGGGCGGTGGTGGTGAACGTTGTGGTTAAAAGGCATGGTTAGATCATGTCATTTGAGAGTGAGAGAGACGAGCGCAAGTGAACCTCTGGGTAAGCATCGAAAGGGGATTAGATGACATCGAAACCGAGGTCAGCAGAGTACCTTGGGATCAGCATGGAGGGTGCCTGCCTACTGTCCGTGCGGTGTCCGGTGCAGAGGAGGCGTGACTCTCATTCAGGCTTTCGTGCGGAACTTAGGAACCTGCTCGAAGCTGCTAAGGGAAAATGCTCAAGTGCTGAACCACAAGGCAGAAAGTACCGATGCTTCGATCAGGGGCGGATCTCCTGGCAGTAGTGAGGAAGCCGCTGTAATGGCTGTGGAGCGAAGGGGGTGAGCAGTCCAGTCCACGTTGGGTCAACCGGCAACGGGAGGAACCCTCAAACGAGGATGAATGGCGGCAGCCTTTCGTGGACTGCACGAGCCGGATGACGCGCGAGCGTCACGTCCGGATCTGTGAGCGGCTGGGGGTGAAATTCCCCGGGCCGACTCGACCGGAGGATAATTACTTTCTCGCTGTAGAATTGCTTCGACTTTGCGAGGTCAGAAACCCGCAATCCAATGTTTGCCACGCCTACGATCGGTGGACGGCGAATGGCTGCGTCAGGTCCAGGAGTTGCATGGGTGTGGCCTTCAAGGCGAAATCTACATCCAGCGAAGGCAGCAAGAAGAATAGCTGACATGATTCCTATGCGTGTGATCGTTGTGACCCCTCCTCGAATGCGGCGGTTTACAAAACTCTTCGTGGGACTCAAGGTGAATCCTTGCGCCTCAACCGTTACAATATACCGTCCTGGCAGGAGAAATTGAATCGAGTAGGCACCAGCGGTGTTCGACTTTGTCCCGATCGTCTGATCCATATTGAGGGGTGCCACGGTCAACGCGTTCCCGGTACTGTCGTGCCCGGCAAATGGCGGTAATGCCCGAAGCCCGATGCGCCGAATCATTGGGCCAGGGCAACGCCCGCGCCGACAAGCCACATTGTCACGACCTCAGTTCCGAATGGTTATACAAAGGCTTGATTGGCGTGTACTTCCAGCATTTCCAGGTAGGTCGATGATATCTAACACATTGCATTCCGATCCCTGTCAAGCTATTTCTGCGGCGCTACAGGTCGGCACAACGGCAGCGGTCGGTGAGGCGGCCACCAGCAGATTTTGTCGCGCTACGCTCCGAAGATGGGAGCGAATAATCAACGGGGCTGTGCGACAGTGGAAAAACTCTTTGCGATTGAGTATGGGAGGGGAATAATGGAGGGCTCACGCATCCGTTGCGAATGATCGATTCCGTCCGTAGAGTCCGGACACCATGCGTGATTCAGAGTGACCAACTACCTGTGATCCGTATGAGGTAACCATGCTTGGAAGAAAACTTGAGAACGTCGCACTGTTTGGATACTTTTTGGCCCTGATGTTGTGTTCAGGCTGCCTTCTTCGAGCCGAATCGTACCCCACTGAAAACCCTTCTCCGAAGCTTCATGTCTATGTGATTCCGTTTTCGCATTTGGATCGGTTCTGGGCTGGGACAGGCGAAGAATGCCTGGCGAGGGGCAACCTCGTTATTGCGAAAGCGATCCAGATCGCGAAAAAGCATCCAAACTTCCGTTTCTTTCTGGAGTCTGACAATTTTGTTAACAACTTTGTTGAAAGCCATCGGGGGACGCAAGAGCTTGAGGACTTCAAGCAATTGGTGAAAGAAGGGCGAATCGAGATTGCTCCAGAGTGGGCGGGCATCTTTCAGGAATTTCCGCCGGGCGAGGTGCTGGCGCGAAACCTGCTTTACGGAGAGCTTTATGCGCACCGCGAATTCGGAGTGACGCCGCAGGTGGATGCTTTGAGCGACATTCCCGGCTTCACCCCGCAATTCCCGCAACTCTTGCGCGAGGCGGGAGTTCCTTACATGGTCATGACGCGCATGGGACCGCGGGATAAATCGCTGTTCAACTGGGAAGCCCCGGATGGATCGCACGTGCTGGTATGGAATGACCTGTACGGCTACTGCTGGGGAGCGCAGTTGGACTCACCGGACATCCTGATTCCTGAAAAGCGGCAGAAACTGGAGAGCCAGATCGAGCGTGTTCACGCCACTGCTCCAGGCCCTGTCTTCATGAGTTCTGGCTGCGACCTCTGGGCGCCCACCACCAGGTTGATCTCAAATCTCCACACGTTGAATCAAGAGCTTTCTGGAGATCATTTCCTGCTCGCAACGCCGCAGACTTTCTTTGACCAGGTGACGCACACTGCCGCATTGCCCATAATCAAGGGAGAAATCCCCTCGGGCTGGCCGATGGTTGAAACTTCGATCATCCACCTTTGGCAATGGGCTGTTCCGGCGAGCGACACGCTTCTGAACGCCGAGAAATTCGCCGCCATCAACTACGCTCTCGGCTACTCGCCTTATCCCCAGCGAACTTTCGATCATCTATGGAGGCGACTGATCACGTCCATGGACCACAACCACGACGGACAGGGCGGCAGGATTGGCGATGAAGAGAAGAAGGATTATTCGCAACTGGTCATCCTGCGCGGCGGAGAGGTCCTGCACAACATGTTGCGCAACATTGCCGGGCGCGTCCAGATTCCTATCACCAGAAGCTTTCCTATCGTCGTCTTTAACCCCACCGGCTGGACGCGAGACGACATCGTCAAAACGCATCTGACGCTTTACGGCAATGTCGTTCCGGGGCACATCAGCGAATATAAGAAAGCCATTCAGTTGGTGGATGAAAATGGAAAGGCGGCCCCCTTCCAAGTTCTCCAGTACAGCGAAAACATTTCACGCGCGCTCGAACTGATCTTTATTGCTCGTGGCGTGCCGTCGCTTGGTTACAAGACGTATTATCTCAAGCCCGCTTCGCAGCCTGGAGCATTTCCGGCCGCCTCGGAAGTTGCGCTCGATCAGCAAAAAGACCTGAGGGAGCCGCGGCGGCCACTCGGCGCCGATGTGATGGAGAACGAGTTCTATCGCGTTACGGTAGACCGGGCGACGGGCCGTGTGACGGTCTTCGATCGTGAATTGAATCGTGATGTGACTAAGGGCATGGAAATCGCGGCCGAAGAAGAGCGCGGCGGCAACAACGTTTCTCCGGAGCTGATGACTGGCCGGACCATCTATGCGAGCGTGAACAGTGTTCGCCTTAAGGAAAACAATCCCGTCCGTACGGTCCTCCAAATTGACGAGCAAATCGCCGACATCCCGATCGTCCAGCGGCTGGTTTTATACCAAGGGCTGAAGCGGTTGGACATCGAAAACCGCATCCGGTGGAAAAGAGATCGGCTGCTCAATATCGAGCAGTTGATCCCTCTTGAGCAGGATCACCCTGAGTTTCATTACGGCACGGCGTTTGGCGAGAATTCGGCGACAAACATCTTCCCGGGCTCCGGACCGACATCGAGCGACGAAATTCAGAAATCGCTCTGGGAGAATTACCGCGAAGTCCACGGCTGGCTTTTCGCCGGGAATGCCAATTGGGGGCTGGCCGTTGCCGCCGACCATCAGATTTTCGGGCTTGAGCCGCAGATGATTCGCGCTGACATGATCCGCGGCCAGCGGTACACTTCAGTCAAAGTCTTTCGCGGGACGAAGGTTACATCCATAAAGTACCCCTGGCCGGGGGAATACGATTTTCGTTACTCGCTCAGTTCGGGTGCCGGAGACGGGCGAGCGAACCGTCCCTACGAACTCGGAATGAACTTCAATAACCCGCTAATCCCCGTCGAAGTTGTGGACGATATTTCGGCTAAGTCGCTTCCCCCCACGGATTCATTCTGCTCGGTCAAAGGCAACAATCTGGTCATCGGCGCTCTCAAGAAATCGGAGACAGACGGCTCGATCATCCTCCGACTATACGAGATTGCAGGGAAGGAGACGGAAACGCCCATCACTTTTCTCGGCAAGCAGCAAAGCTTCCGTGAGACCAACCTGCTTGAGCAGGTTGTCGGTTCGGGGAACGAGCAAATGCTGCGGGTCGGTCCTTACCAGATCAAAACGCTCAGTCTCCGGCCCTGAAAGCGGTCACGGATGCGTTGTCCGGGATTCCTTCTCCTGGAATTAAGCGCCCTCAGCGGAGTTGCTGGATGTGGCCTGCAAGGACACGCCGGCAACGGTGCGCTTTCTGGAAGTCTTCGATGCCGCCTGAGAATCAGCTTGGCAATGCAATTCCGTCGGGCTAGAATCATGCGGGAGTTTCTGCCTGAACTCCTTCTTTCCTGCTGCCGTATCTTACAATGGCGCCATGACCGTCCAGAACTTACTATCGTAAGCGTCTGCTCACGTCATCACACTGAGTGCGCGCGGTCTGTCGTATCTGGCCGAAATCGCGGGCTGCCTCTGACATGACCGGAGGTTTTGTCTGATGATCATGAACAAATGGTTTCGAGGCATTCATGCCTTGCTATTGGTTCTTGTCTTCACAACGGTTTTGTGGTCTCCGAAGAGCCGCATCGAAGCTTCACCGCCAAAACCTTCTGCTGCCGAATCCCAACTCGACAGACAGGTGGACGAACTTCTCGCCCGCATGACCACCGGAGAAAAGATCGGGCAGTTGACGGCGCTTCGGGCCGACGCTGCGACGCCAGAACTGATCCGCAAGGGCGAGGTGGGATCGATTTTCTCCGACGCCAATCCCGCCCAAGTCGCCAGCTTGCAGCACATCGCCGTTACGGAGTCGCGCCTGCACATCCCGATCTTATTCGGCTTCGATGTGATCCACGGCTACAGGACAATTTTCCCTATTCCGCTGGCGATGGCGGGATCGTTCGACCCGAAACTGGAAGAGCAGGAGGCCTCAATCGCCGCGACGGAGGCTGCCGCAGGCGGCCAGCGCTGGACCTTTGCCCCGATGGTCGATATCGCCCGCGATCCCCGCTGGGGTCGCATCACCGAAGGCGCTGGCGAAGACCCGTTCCTGGGTGCGGCCATGGCGGCGGCGCAGGTCCGCGGATTTCAGGGCGTCAACCTCGCTGATCCCCATCACTTGCTGGCCTGTGCAAAGCACTTCGCGGCCTATGGCGCGGCGGAGGGTGGACGAGACTACAACACCGCCGATATGTCTGTCGAACGGCTGCGGAATGTCTATCTGCCACCTTTTCATGCGGCCGTTGCAGCCGGCGCCGGATCAATAATGACCGCTTTCAACGATCTCAATGGTGTACCCGGTGTCGAGGACCGTTTTCTGCTGCAGCAGGTTCTCCGCGGAGAATGGGGCTTCAAGGGATTCGCTGTGAGCGACTATGATGCCGTGAACGAGTTGATCTCCCACGGCGTCGCCGGCAGCCAGAAACAAGCCGTCCAGGAAGCGCTTTCCGCCGGCACGGACATGGATATGCACGACGGTCTCTACCTCAAAGAGCTGCCGTCATTAGTCGCGGAGGGGGGCATTTCCATGGCGCGGTTGAACGAAGCTGTGCGCCGCATTTTGCGCCTGAAATTCGAATTAGGATTGTTTGATCATCCTTACACTGCGGCGGATGCCGCGAGTGTCCGGACGCACTGGCTGAAGCCTGCCTACCGCGACGCGGCGCGGGAGGCGGAGGAACAATCTGCTGTGCTGCTGCGCAATTCCAACAACCTCCTGCCGCTCAGCAAGACCCTCCGAACAGTGGCCGTCATTGGTCCCCTGGCAGACAGTCGCACGGAACCGTTGAGCCACTGGCACGGTGACGGCAATCCTGAGGACACTGTCACGATTCTGGACGGCCTGAAAAGGCAGTTGCCCCATGCGCGCATGCTGGTGGAAAAAGGAGTAGCCGTAGAAGGAGACACTGAAGCGGAAGCCGAAGCCGGCATTGCCCGTGCCGTGGTTGCGGCGCGGCAGGCGCAGGTGGCGATTCTGACGCTTGGTGAGACTGCCGAAATGTCCGGCGAGGGAGCATCCCGCGCTTGCCTCAATCTTCCCGGCCATCAGGAACAACTGCTCGAGGCGGTGGTCAAAACCGGTACGCCAGTTGTGCTGCTTTTGATGAACGGACATCCGTTGACGATCTCTTGGGCAACCGAGCATGTGCCGGCAATTCTCGAACTCTGGGAAGGCGGAACTGAGGTCGGCAACGCGGCAGCCGACTTACTGTTCGGCGAGGCCGATCCGGGAGGAAAGCTGCCGGTGAGCGTGCCACGCACGGCAGGCCAGATTCCGGTTTACTACGATCACCTTAACACCGGGCGTCCCGGCACCATGAAGACGCGATTCAGTTCACGGTACCTGGACCTGCCGCTGGGCCCGCTTTACCGCTTCGGCTTCGGCTTGAGTTACACAACTTTTCGCTTCTCAAATCTGGAGCTGAGCGCAGCGGCGATGAGCCGCAACGGCAGCATCGAAGTTTCCGCCATCATCACCAACACCGGACATCGTGCCGGCGACGAGGTGGCGCAGCTATACATCCACCAACGAGTAGCCACTTTGTCGCAGCCCGTACGGGAGTTGAAAGGCTTCGAACGCATCAGCCTGCAGCCGGGACAAAGCCGGGTCGTGCGGTTCACGCTCAAGGCCCGGCAGTTGGGCTTCTGGGATAACAGCAGCGTTTTCCGCATCGAGCCTGGAACCTTCGACTTGTGGGTAGGTGGCAACTCGGCAGGCGGACTGCACACGACATTTTTGGTTAGGTAGAAATACCTTTCGGGTGACCTTGTCTGCCAAATGAAGGTTTGAGATGGACATAGTTCTTTAGCAAGGCGAAGACCCGATACTTCAGTGCATGTTGCGCGTACTTATTGACCTTCGTCCGTCTTTCATTCTCTCAGGGCGAAAAACAATGCAAAAGATACGGCCGTTCCCTGAAGCACAAGGCCGACCCCAACCGGAAAACACGGGCAGCTACAGGTGCATCTCAGGAGGATGACGTGCGAACAACGGCGCGACAGGAGGTCACCGGGCAGGGAATTCAGGGCCATGGCACGGTCGGGCTTGCGGACATCGGGAAACTGTTCAAGAATGCCGTGGAGGGAGAACTCGGCGTAAACCGAGTCATATTATTCGTGACGTCCTTCCCAAATCGTCAAGCAAGGGGGAATCATGGAACCTTTTCGTTATCATGTTTTCATCTGCGAGCAGAAAAAGCCGGAGGGAATTCCCTGCTGCGCGGCGCGGGGCTCGGCGGCGACCATCGACGCCTTGCGGAAGGAAGTGGCTGCACGAGGGCTTATGGATGAAGTCCAGATCACGCTGTGCGGCTCGTTGGGCATGTGCGAGCGCGGGCCTAATCTTGTGGTCTACCCGGAGGGCGTCTGGTACTCGGGCGTGCTGCCGGAAGACGTTCCCGAAATCATTGAATCGCACTTTGTTCAAGGACATGTCGTCGAGCGGCTGGTTAATCGTGATGTGGCCTCGTTGCGGACTGAAATCATGTCGAATCGCGCCAAAATGATGGCAGCGCAACGCGCCAGGGATGCCACGGGAGCGCTTCCAGATGACCTGAACCAGACCCTGCGCGGGTACATGGAAAGCCGCGCGGCACTCACGGCTTTGGAGTTTGACATTTTTACTGCGGTCGGCGCCGGATCGACCGCAGCCGATGTCGCTCGAAGGATCTCGGCTGACTCACGAGCTACTGAGATGTTGCTGAACGCGCTGACAGCCATGGGCCTGCTGGACAAGCACCGAGGGGTTTTCCGCAACACCCCTGTCACAGCGCGTTACTTTGCGGAGGAGTCGAAGGACAACGCCCGCGCGGGCTTGCTGCACGTCGCGAATCTCTGGCATCGATGGTCAACCCTGACGGATTGTGTCCGCACCGGCACCGCGGTAAGCCGCCGGGAAGGCGCCGAACCCGGTGAGGACTGGACTGAGAATTTCATCGCCGCGATGCACCACAACGCTGGGGCGCGCGCGCCGCTTGTCGTGAAGGCCATTGGCACGGAGGGAGTTGAGCGCCTGCTGGACGTGGGCGGCGGTTCTGGGGCCTATTCCATTGCCTTTGCGAAAGAGAGTGAAAATGTGCATGTGACGCTGCTCGACCGGCCCAGCGTGCTGCCCATTACGCAACGTCACATTCAGGAAGCGGGGCTGGAGGCGAGAATCGAGACGCGGGCGGGAGACCTGCGGCATGACCGCTTCGGCACGGGTTTCGACCTCACCCTCGTGCTGGCCATTTGTCACATGCTCAGCCCTGAGGAGATCCAAGACTTAATGCGGCGCTGCTTTGAGGCGCTTGCACCTCAAGGTCGTTTGGTGATCCAGGACTTCATTCTCGATACGGACAAAACTGCGCCCAAACAAGCCGCGCTCTTTGCTCTCAATATGCTGGTGGGGACGCCGGCGGGCAGCACCTATAGTTGGGACGAATATACAGCTTGGTTCCAGGCGGCAGGGTTCCAGGAGATTCGGCAAATCCATTTGCCAGGACCATCGAGCCTGATCGTGGGCAGGCGAGCGTAGGGCCGCTGTTGACCAGATCTTTCGCTGCTTACTTCAGCCGCCTCGGTTGGTGCGCTGCCAGTCAATCCTCCAGCGCCCGCCGGGGACTTTGATCCAGAAAAGCTGTTTCGCTGGCGTGCCCCGCGCGTGGTGGTAAAGCGCCGCGGTGCGCTGGTAAAAGCCGCGGGTGTGCCAGGAGTCATGATATCTGAATCGCTGGTAGTCAAGGTGGTGGCAAAACTCGTGACAGAGCGTACTGAGGAATGTCCCAAATGAGGTAACTTGCTTGCGTATGGCCGTTCTCATCCAGACGCGGATGGCCTTGGTTTGGGGATCATAATCTCCGAAGAGCTCGGTGGCCCAACCGCCCTCGCGGCTGCGAAGCGGCCGGGCTGCGAGGACGCGGACTGGAGTTCTGCCCACCTCGTAGAAGTCCGCGGCGATGTTCAGGAACTCAGTACAGGCCACCCGGACGGCCGTGGCCGTTCCGGCCTTAAGGCCTGCTTCAAGAGATGTAGAAGGGCTCTTCAGGCGGTTATCTTCTGGAACTTCGAGAACTCGGTTCCGATCGCTTTCGAGGAAATCGGCGAGCAGGATCGGCTTGCGCGGTTTGCGATCGGTGAGCATACCAACATCATTCTTGATCGTGAGGCCGGGGGCACGCAAGTCTGGTCATGGCACGGATGGGCAGCATCGATACGACAAACTGACGTAGAATAACTGCCAGCCCCTCGTGGGTGTCGCCTGCAGACGGAAAGGACTGTGGTCATGACATGGTACAACTATGTCGCTTGTTTCTTCTCAGGAGCGTTCCTGGCCAATGTCGTACCGCATTTCGTGCATGGCATTTCTGGCGACCGCTTTCCAACGCCCTTTGCACATCCGCCGGGAAAAGGGTTGTCTTCGCCAACCGTAAATGTAGTTTGGGCATTGTTCAATCTTGTGGTTGGCTACGTCTTGTACAGGGCCGGGAAGATTTCAACTGGAAGTGATTTTTCGCTCTGCGTGTTCTTTGCGGGTATCCTGACTATCAGCACAATTCTGAGTATTCGTTTTGCCCGGAAGATGAACCAATGACGGTCTGAGCGAACCCCTCTATTCATTGAATCAGAAAACGCAGCGATGCATAAATCGCGAGCCTTGGATTCGAACCAGAATTTTTCAATACAGATGAATTTGTGCCCTTTCGCGAAAGCGTGCGGTCACGTCACCGGGTTTGTGCGTGGGCTTTTCGCATAGCACAACCGACGAGTCCACGGCATGGCAGATGTATATGCCACCCACGACAATAGAACCATGATGCCTGGAACCAAAGGTCCATTGTCGAACCGGCGAGACCGCATTAGGATCGCTCCAGAACGCTACCTTGAGGGGGGACGCGTCGATGGAGATCATAGAGCACAAGCAGAATGAGGCGGAAACGCCCCCGGAATGCCAAAGGTGCCCACGGCACGGTTCGAGAGTCAGCCGATACCACCGTTGCCCGCGATGCGTGATCGAGGAAGTCAGACGGGCGGAGCGGCGACTCGGTGCGCTGTGCCAGTGCGAGGAACCGATTAGAGCGGGTTCTACCTACCAAGCCTTTTAAGAAAGCGGGCTTCGCGGGTGGCAATTACAGCGCGGTGTCTGTCATTTAGGGCCGCTGGCCCGCGAAAGATCATGAAAATGCCCATGCACCTGGCAAAGCGCGGGTCGCAGCAGTAAGTCCTTTAATTTCAACCCGTCGTTTTCCGTGAGGTCAGGATTTTCGACCCTGCGATATAGGCGGGGCGATGTGGGGTGCGGGGAGGAAAGACCCCTCACCTGCCCTCGCGACTCCTGCACCTTCTTCCTAAGCGCGAGGACTGGATTTCATTGTATGGGCCCAGATCGGTTGGCAACAATAACAACCAGAGCGTCTCGCCATGCGAGATCGCAGACAGTATAAGGCGAGTGTTTGCGCCACTCGCCTAACAACTGTGCACTACCTGTTTTAAGCTGGAGCGATATCCAAATCGCCGTAGGAGGGTCTTACTCTGTAGAGTTCGCTGAGCGGCAGGTCGCGGTGCACGGCGTAATGAGCAGCAAAGTCCATGTTTCGAATTAGCGACGCGACAGTGAGTGGTCCCACGCCGCCAATCGGCGGGGTCAGGTAAGCAGCCTTCTCTTTGACGTTTTCAAAATCGACGTCCCCAAAGACGGAGTGGCCTTCATAGCGCAGGCCGGCATCAATGATTACGGAGCTCTCCTTGACCATGTCGGCAGTGATGAGATAGTCTCGGCCGGGCGGCCTAACACCGACGAAACTGATGATGATGTCAGCGTCACGCAGGTACTCCGCCAGATCGTGCTTCCAATGCTCGGAGTACGATTTTCTGTGCACCCACAGTGGTGTCGCGTTGCCGTAACGCCCGCCAATCAGGATTTGCATGGGCTTTCCGGTGATGGTGTTCCGGCCGAGCACGGCGACCCGCGCTCCTTGTACCGGGATTCCGTAGAAGTGCAGCATGTTCAAAATCCCATGTGGCGTGCAGGGAAGAAAAATAAAGTTGGGGAGCGCATCGTAGAAATAGATTGTGGTTTTGCTGGACACGCCATCAACATCTTTGCGGGGATCGATCGCTTCGAAAATTTCCCGCGTTTCCATCTCGGTGATCTGAGGTGGTAACGGAAGCTGTACAAGGATTCCGTGGCAACTGTCGTCCGAGCTCAACTCTTTGACCGCGCTCAAGATGGAATCGGCCGCTGCTGTCGATGGCAGGCTAATCTGGTTGAATTCGATGCCGAGCCGGCCGCATCTGTCCCGTTTCCTCTTGACGTATTTCTGCGATGCTTCTTCGCTCCCGACTACAACGACCCCCAGCCTCGGAGAGATCCGGTGAGAATTCTTAAGAGAGGCCAGATGTTCCCCCGCAAGTTGCTCGATGCGGACAGCCAGCGCTTTTCCACTCATAATCACAGCAGGCATGAGGTTGGTCCTAAAGGAATGTAACTGAGAATCGATCGTTAACTGGGAAGTATATCATGCAGGCGACGATTTACGTAGGCACCGTACAGCTCACTCCGGCACTCATCAGTTCCTTTTTCCTTCATAGTTGAGGAGGGTGGCGCATCGACGAAGGGGCAGCGTGGTCAGGGGCAAGGACCAGTCGAAGCCGGTGGTATGACTTCGCCGGGTTTCCGCTCACCTTCAGGCCCGACCTGGCTACATCCGCCGCGATTTTGCGGCTGTTGCCCTTGCTCTTGTTCTCGCCGCATCGGCTGCTGAGCTGAAGAATCGGATATCATCGCGCCCACGTAAGCGGTAACCCGAAACCAAGCGTCGTCTATTTTTTGGCTGTCGGTTTCCATCTTGAGCGCTTTGGCTGTGAGCTCGTCATAGTCAGGTCTGCTGCTGCGAGCGAAAAACTCGCGGCATTTCTTGCTCTTTTTTCGGCTATATTTCCAGTAGAGAATGGGTATTTCACGCACGGAATCTGCGTAGGTCAATCCCCTGACGAGGCCTAACTCTACCAGTCGCCTGTAGTTTCGCTGGCTGGTCCGGATTGCGCCCTGCTCAGCGTCCCATCGCTCGCTGACGTATTCTTCGCAACCAGCTTGCGGATTGTCCTTGTCCTTGGGTGCGGCGTTAGCCAGGACAGCACAAAGGGCGCCCAGAATCAAGGCAGACAGAACCCTGTTCACCGTGACACCTGAAAACTGAGTTTATTGTAACTCGCTCGTCGCGATTGTACAAACCCTTTCCGATTCGCGCTAAGCTGATGGCTGCGGACCGCTTATGTGCCGCAAGGCCCTTATAGACCACAACCAACGAAGCCACGGCAAAGAAGGCATGCCGTAGCGGCGAGTTTACCTCGCCCACTTCCGCCAGTGCATGACGGCGTAAACCCGCCGCTACAGGACTCGCGCAGAGTATGATTTGGGGGATGGGCCGAAGCCCCGACCTGTCGGGGCGATTACCTGATGAAGAACCGCCAGCCCCGAAACCGTAGGTCCATGGTGCCGGCCCGAAAATCATATAAAGCCTTGAACATTTGTGGCCGCCAGCGCGTATTCCTTATTGAGGTTTCGCTAACGTGGAGGAGTTTATGAATACGAAAAGAATAGGCTTGCTGATTATCACCCTGATGGGGCTCAGCGTCGCGGCGCGTGCGCAGTCGCGGATCGAAAAGACGCTGGCGTTGGCTCCGGGCGGGGAATTTGTGCTCCAGTCGGACGTGGGGAGCGTGACGGTGACGGGTTCGAGTTCGTCAGGCGCAAGAATCGTCATCACCTCGAACCGTGGCGATTTGAACTCTTTGTTCAACTTCAATTTCGAGTCAAGCGGTAACGTGGTGCGAGTGACGGCGCGAAGGAAGGGTTTCCAATGGTTCTCGTCGGCGAATCTGCA
>JAKAWN010000144.1 GCA_021827245.1 Acidobacteriota bacterium
CCGATCTGCCGAAGGTATTTTCACCAAGCCGCCACCCTCCGACTCTGCCGCCAGCCTTTCTAGGGACGCTTTGAGGCGTTGAGAATGCCCTCAAGACCTGCCGCAGACCTCACGTGAATGTCGTGCTGAGGAAATGGGACCTCAACTCCTTCCCGGCGAAATGCGGCATCAATGGCGAAATTGAGTCGGCTCCGCAGCAGGAAGTGCTGGGCGGCATCAACGGTCCACACCAGCAACTCCATGTTCAGGGACGAATTTCCGAATTCGAGAAAACGGACTTCAGGGGCCGGCTGCTTCAGCACTCCCTCCGTCTCCGCTGCCACCTTGAGGAGCGCTTTGGTCACCGTTTCCAGGTTTGACCCATAGGCCACGCCGACAGGGACGTGGATCCGCACTTTCGGATCACCGATCGACCAATTGATAACTTTGCCGTTGATGAACTCGGAGTTGGGGACGATCACGGAAATATTGTCGTTTGTCACGATAAGGGTTGAGCGGAAGTTGACCGCGCGCACGTTGCCTTCCACGCCCTCCATGGTGATGCGGTCGCTGACGCGGATGGGGCGTTCCACCAGCAACACAAGGCCGCAAACGAAGTTGGCCACCACGTTCTGCAAACCAAAGCCGATGCCGACACCGAGCGCCCCGGCAACAACAGCGATCGCCGTCAGATTGATGTTCAGGATCTTCAGCGCGACCAGCAGGCCAATAACCCACAGGCCGTATTGGGTGAGCGAAGCGACCGCGTACTGTGCACCAGCCTCCACGGGCAGCCTGCGCAGGAAATAGAGTTCCAGCAGCCGCCGGGCCTTGCGGGCCACCACCGCGGTGATGAAGAGGGTCAGGACAAAAACGATCAAGAGATATGGAGTGATCGACTGCCCGCCCACCCTGAACAACGTAAAAGTTAGAATATGTTGGATATGGTGCAGGGCATCCATGCCTTAATTCACCACTCTGAAAACAGATCCGCGTTCACTGAATTCGCACAGCCACAAATAACGAGGCCGGGAATCGCGCGACGCCTGTGCCCTCCGGCCGCAGGCAGCTACTAGAACAAGATTTTACTGGAAGAATGTACGCCCTGTTAGGATTTTTGAACGTACAGTCTGGCTCAACAAGACCGAACGTCCTGCGAATTGTCGAAGCGGCAGGTGTGCCAACCTGAAAATGGAGTGAAGTTGCAGGAAAGGAACCAGCGGGAGGTCCGTCAGCGTGCCGGAATCCCGCCGGTTACCGTCCGGGAAGTAACAGTACAACCCGCCCCTTCAAGGAAGAACCGCTATTCTGCCGAGTATACCTCGCTGAGTAACGCAGCCATTTTGGCGTGTAAACGCTCGTGCGTGCCCGCCCCCATCTTCTCCACTTCCAGCTTCTCAAAATCCTCTGCGACTCGATTAAGCTCAATGCCGGAGAGTACACGCTCTGCCATCGGAAAGAGCACGTTATCTTCCTTGAAGATATGGGATCTCAACAAACTTCCATATTCCTCCGCGGCGTTTGCCCAAGTTTCTGCGCTTCCCTCTGCTCCGGAAGCGTAGGCCGCAGAGGCCTGGCGCATCTGGCGTACAAGCGCTCGCCCCTGCTCGTGCTCGTCGAACATCACGCCGAGAGGTCCGCCGGCCTTGGGTACGCCGCGTGCTTCCAGCAGCGGATAAAAGATATCCTCTTCCTTCCCGTGATGGCACTGATCAGCGAAAGTGCCAAAGAATTCCTCGAAGGTGGCCAGAGTCTCAGGCGGAATCTTTTCCCCCTGTCGGAGCCGCTGGGCCACCGTTTCAGATGCTTCCACCATTTTCAGGATCGCCTGATGTTCCTTTTTCAAGACTTCTGTTGCCGTTGGCATCATTCCTCCTCACACGTTGATATCTACACCTTACCGACGGCAACCCCTAAAGGCTGTGACCAAAGTCTCACTTCTGTATCTATCGTTTTCTGGAATTCATCGCCAGAACGATGAATGCGGCAGCGACCTCATTGACGGCGTTTCAGCGTCCTTCCAACAACCTGTTCCAGAACATTGATTAATGGAAGTTGAGCAGGATTAATCTTGTTTTTCGCCTCGGCAAGCGTAAAGAATTCGGCCCTGTCGATTTCCGGGAATTCTTGCTTCTTCCCCGAGCGCGGCGGCCATTCCATCATGAAAGTGTTGCTCTTCAGCGAGGCGGGATCGCAATCACCCTCGAAGGCCCACGCTTGAACAATCTTTCCACCTTTCTGCACGATGTCTCCTAAGGCAAGAAATTCACCTTGAGGATGGACGCCCGTCTCCTCCTCGAATTCGCGACGCGCGGTCTGGAGCGCGTCTTCGCCGGGAGCGATCTCGCCCTTGGGCAGACTCCAGGCTCCAACATCCTTCTTCATCCAGAACGGGCCACCGGGATGGACCAGCATTACTTCCACGTAGCCACCGCGAACACGGTACATCATCAAACCTGCGCTGACCTTCGGCATGAACCCAGTATAGCCCGGACGGTAACAAAGCAGGTCAGGGCCGGATGCGCGCATTTGACATCAATACTCTCGTAATGGAGGCGACGAGTTTCCCCGACTCATAACCCCGAAAATGAAATGTGAGCTACGTCTAAAGCGGCGTATGAAAACTTGAACAGGAGGCGCCTTTCTGGTAAAAGGATTCGAAGACGGGGAATATCGAAGGTCCGGAGGCACAAGAGAATGACTCGCGTGGCTGCAATACGTTCTGCTGAACCGTGGATGCGTTCCGTGCTGCGAATTGTCGCAGGTTTGACATTCTTCTGCCATGGAGTGCAAAAACTATTCGGAATGTTCGGGGGCATGGGAGGCCACGGCGGGCATGTTCCCCTGTTCTCTTTGCTCGGACTGGCCGGAATCCTGGAAACGTTTGGAGGGCTTCTGCTCATCCTCGGACTCTTCACGGCCCCCGTAACATTTATCCTTGCAGGCGAAATGGCGGTGGCCTACTTCAAGGTTCATTTTCCGAGAGGCTTATTCCCCATTCAGAACGGTGGCGAACTGGCTGTGCTCTATTGCTTCATCTTCCTGTATCTCTTTGCGGCAGGGGCTGGTCCCGTAAGCGTGGATCATTTGGTTCGCAGAAAGAACTAGCCCTCTTCATCCCGAACTTCCCTCGGCAATCCACTAATTAACCCTGCCTCATTCAATAAGTTTTCAACATTCAGTCTCGATCCGCTGCCGGGACGCCATGGAAGCTTGGACTCGGGCCTTTTCGGGGACCTGCAAAGTTCACCGTGCATGGGCAACCCGAACAGAACGGGGTGCAAACTGTGAAGCACGAGGGCTCGTCCTGGCCTCTGAATTCTGAGGTTTCTCAGCTACCACCGCCTTGCGCGTGGCAATCAGCATGCTCTGGACAGCGTCGCGCGCGATCCCACGGATGAGTGGCCTCACAAACCAGGCAATCAGAAAGGGAATCGGGCGCGAAAGTGCGATGGATTCCCACTCAATAATTACGCCATCGCCGTGTTTCTCGTAGCGCCAGTAGGAGGTAATGCGCCAAAGGTATCCGCTGTCTTGCCCGACGGGGTCCAGGTGTTGCTGGGGCGTCCCATAATCTTCGACTTGCTGGATGCGAGTGGAAACGCTGCGGCTGTAGCCGCGGTCGGCATCAACCCGCGTGAAATGGTTGTCATACCAAGTATCCAGGGTAACCGTAACGATGCTCTTCTTCTGCAGGCGAAGGAAGACCTTATAGTCGTCTTCGTCTTGTCGGCTGATCAGGCGTGAAGCGATGATCTCGGGTTTGTAGATGTTTTTGAAATTGTTATAGTTTCGCAATACATTGAGCACCGTCGAGAGCTTCGTGTGCGGGATAAGAATATCCCCGACCCAGTGATTGATCATGCCACCCGGAATGCTAATACGCTGTCCCTTGGCGTCAAGCGTATGGATTCGTTGCACATAGACCCCACCGTGCTCCAGCGTGGACAAGATCGTGTCATATTGGGATTTAGGAAGACTTTCGATGTAGAGAAAGTCGCCCGGCTTGCTCTCATCTCGTTTCATGCCGGCCTCAGCCACTTCAACATAATGGTCGAAGGCCTTCACCGTATTGGGAGTCAGAGTTGCCGCAAGGAGGCCGGACGCTCCCGTCCCCAGCAATCCGGCGGCCACGAATAAGACCAACAAGACTTGGCTCGATGAGGAACGCCCCACTAAACCCTCAACTCTCGCAATCATACTCATTATGAATGTTAGCATGCGCAGCCAGTCGGCGACCAACACGTAGTCTTTGCTTATGCTTCCAGCATTCGGAGAAAACGAGCTGGTCCGGAAGGGATCATTTGTCTCGCTTTGACAAGATCACACGTCCGGCAGAGCGTGATTTTCTTTTCGACATCCGGTGACTGATGGCTTTTCTCTGCGGGTCTTGTTGCCTGCATCAATCAAAAGAGGAATCAGCCGGGCAAAACTGTTGAGACGAAAAAGACATCAGCCAATTTCAGACGGAAAACGCACGCCTCTCCGGGAGGGTCGGCTTGCGCCCACGGGCTGCATGAATCTCACCCGACGGCCGAGATGCAAACGTTCGGATGATAACTGGTAATCCGCCTCCGTATTTTTGTGGTAAACTCCCTCGAAACCAATTTGACGGGGCAAGGGGATATGGCACAAATCAAGAAGCCTTCAAAAGTTTACGACGCAATCATTGTAGGTTCAGGAGCGGGCGGCGGCATGGCCGCCTATATTCTCACCAAAGCCGGCGCAAAGGTTCTGATGCTTGAGGCCGGCGGCTGGTATGACACGGCGAAAGATTCCAAGATGTTCGAGTGGAATTACCAGGCGCCCCACCGAGGCGCGGTGAAGCCGAACACGACCTTCGGCTACTTCGATGCCGCTGTGGGTGGATGGCAGATTCCAGGCGAGCCTTACATCAACGCTCCCGGCAGCGATTGGACATGGTTCCGCTCGCGGATGCTCGGAGGGCGCACCAACCATTGGGGACGCATCTCCCTGCGTTTCGGGCCATACGACTTCAAGCCTTACTCGCGCGACGGCAAAGGCTTTGACTGGCCCATCAGCTACGAAGACCTGGCACCCTACTATGACAAGACGGAAGAATTGATCGGAGTTTTCGGATCTGCCGAGCACCTGGTAAACGACCCCGATGGCAAATTCCTGCCGCCGCCCAAACCCCGTTGCTACGAATTGCTGATCCAGAAAGCCTGCCAGAAACTCCGTATTCCCTGCATTCCCTCGCGATTGTCCATCATCACGGAACCGCTGCACGACCGGCCGGCATGCCATTACTGCTCGCAATGCGGACGGTCCTGCGCTACTTCCTCAAATTTCTCCTCGCCGACGGTTTTGATCCCTCCGGCGACGAAGACGGGGAATCTCGACATTATCTGCAATGCGATGGCGAGGGAAGTTCTGGTCGGGCAGGACGGGCTGGCAACGGGAATCTCTTACATTGATAAGAAAACGCGCAACGAAGTCCAGGCGCGCGGGAAAATCGTGATCCTGGCTGCCAGCAGTTGTGAGACGGCGCGCCTGCTTCTGAACTCCCGCAGCACCCACCACCCGGACGGCTTGGCCAATTCGAGCGGCATGGTCGGCCGTTACCTGATGGACACTGTGGGAGCGGATGGCACGGTGGGATTCATCCCCGTCCTGATGGACCTTCCGCCGCACAACGGCGACGGGGTCGGCGGAATGCACCTGTACATGCCCTGGTGGAATTACGAGAAACAATTCAAAAACGAACTGCCGTTTGCCCGTGGTTATCACATTGAATTCGGCGGCGGTCGCCCCATGCCGGGTGCGGGGGAGTTTAGTGGGTCAGAACGTTACCTCGGAGGCGGGTATGGGCTGGAATTGAAACGCGGATGCCGCAAGTTGTATGGCGCTTTCGTCAGCTTTTCCAGCCGCGGCGAAATGATTCCCAACGACGAGAGTTATTGCGAGATCGATAAGGACGTTCTCGATGAATGGGGAATTCCAGTGCTGAAGTTCCACTTCGAATGGAGCCAGGACGAGATCCTGCAAGCCCGGCACGCCAGGGAAACGTTCCGCGAAATCATCGAGACTGCCGGCGGAGAAGTCGTGAAAACTTACGGCGCCAAGGAGAACTGGGGTATTTCGCAGCCAGGGGCGATCATCCACGAGGTGGGTGTGGCAAGGATGGGTGCGGATCGCAGCACCTCCGCATTGAATCCTTATTGCCAGGCATGGGACTGCAAGAACCTCTTTATCACCGACGGAGCTCCTTTCGTCAGCAACGCCAACAAGAATCCCACGCTGACGATCCTTGCATTGGCTTGGCGCACGTCCGAACATATCGTAGACGAGGTCAGGAAACACAATATTTAACGGCAATTATCCAGGCTTTAATAGGGGGCAAAAGGCATCATGTCCGAAAAGGGAAACGAGAAACGGGATGGATCCATCAAGCGGCGCGACATGCTGAAGGTCTTTTCTGCGGTGCCGGCTGCGGCGTTGATCCCCCTGGGGAACGCTGTGGCTGCGGAGCAAAAGACGCCTAGAAGCGTAACGGCACAAGCTGTCGGAGCGTATCATCGGAAGGTATTCAATGACCATGAATGGGAAACGGTCAGAGTGCTGTGCGACCTGATCATTCCCGCCGACGAGCGAAGCGGCAACGCCAGCCGGGCCGGTGTTCCGGAATTCATCGACGATTGGCTGAATTTCATGGGAGCAGATCTCAAGGCTGAAATCCTCGGCGGCCTGACTTGGCTTGACCTGGAATGCAAGCGGGAGTTCGGCCACGATTTCGTCAATTCGACTTCTGCTCAGCAAAAGAAGATACTGGATCGCATCGCTTATCCTGACAAGGCTACGCCCCGAGATTCAAACTATGTGGTGTTTTTCAACCACCTGCGCGATCTGGTTGTGGGTGGGTTCTTCTCAAGCGAACAAGGGGTGAAGGATTTGCCTTATCTCGGCAACAAATTCGTCCCTGTGTGGACAGGCTGCCCGCCTAATGTCCTGGCGCAGATCGAGGAAAATCTAAAGGCAGAACACGTGGGATTGAGCCTGGCAAGCGACGAAAAATCCGAACAGAGCTGACCCAGCATCCCCGTAAGGCTGCTATTTCCGATTCCGGCAGCACAGTCACGCAGTTTTTTCGGACAGGACCACGCGGTCTTCGTTGTCCACTTCGCGAAGCCGCACCTCAATCACCTCGTTTTCAGAAGTTTGAATAGTACGGCCCACGTAATTGGCGAAGATTGGCAGTTCGCGATGTCCGCGATCAATCAGCACGCAAAGCTCTACGCGCCGCGGCCGGCCATACGCAAGCAGTGCTTCGAGTGCCGCTCGTGTAGTCCGGCCCGTGAAGAGCACATCATCCACAAGAATGATGTTCTTTCCGTCCACTGAAAACTCCGGCCGGATGGTGTCTGCAACAGGACGCTGGGTCGCATTTGACAAATCGTCGCGATAGAGGGTGACGTCGAGCTTCTCCACACGGGGTTGAACGGATTCGATCTCCCCTAACGTCTGTGCAAGGCGTTGAGCCAAAGGGATGCCTCTCCGCTCAATTCCTACCAGCAGCAAATTCTCAGCACCGTTGTTCCTCTCAAGAATTTCGTGAGCAAGTCGTACCAGGGTGCGGTCGATTTCCGAAGCTGACATGAGCTGGGCTTTCTCCCGGGCCGGCGCATATCTCGCATGAGATGGAGCTATCGTTCTCTTTGCCATAATCACCTTTCATTGGCATTATAACGCACCGGGCCTGGACGAAAAGGCTGGCGGCGCGGCGCTAACCTTTTAGCAACGCGTGCTGGTAAGCCCGTCGGAGATCGCGAACGTAGTGGTCAGCTTCGCGCGTCGGCTTGGGAATGCGGTACCCATCGAGGCATCTGCGGACAACCTTCACCGCGGTCGGCAAAGAGATGCGGTGCCCCTGGGTCACGAAGATCGGCCTGATGCCGTCGCGTGTTCGCAGCACTACACCGACCTGCTCTCCGCGAAAGGTGAGCGGGGCAGTTGATCCTGCCGTCTCGGCAGGCTCCCCGGCTTGGCCAACCAGGAGAGATTTTGCGCAGCCAACGGCAGGCTTATCGAAGAGTACTCCGATGTGGCACGCAATGCCAAACAGGCGCGGATGCGCGCGGCCATGGCCGTCGACCAAGAGCAGATCGGGGTCAGTCTTAAGGCGTGCAAAGGCCGCCATCAGAATCGGGATTTCCCGGAACGAGAGCAGACCGGGAACATATGGGAATTGCAGCTTTCGGCGAGCCATGCGCCGCTCAACTTCTACCAGTTCGGGAAAGCGGTAAACAATGACTCCGGCGAAGGCTACTTCGGTTGCCGGGTCGAAAGCGATATCGGCACCCGCCACATAGCGGATGACTTTGAATCGGTCTTCGAGCACCACGCGTTCGCGAAGGCGTTCCTGAAGCCGCATCGCCTCACGCGGTGTGAGTTTCCAGCGGGTTTGGAGTACCGGGGTCATGGGTATGCAAGTTCTGATCATACTCCATAGAGGCCCGGGGGTGGGGCTCGACGCTGGTTGGCAAGGGCCCGAAAGCACGATACACTTTGGGGCCTTGAGTTCTCGCAAGAATGAGGGCTGGTTCGTAAACCTTTCCATGCGGTCTTGCCGTGATTACCGCCAGCACGGCACGTCGGCCGCCGGCAGAGTCCCGTGAAGCGTGATTTTAGCCTTGAGGCAAGCCTGTTTAGCGTTCTCGAAGAACTTTCGCACCATCCTGTCCTTCGGCCAGAGACGCTTGCCCTGAAAGTGGGTCTCAATCTCCCCACCCTCAGAAATCGAATACAGATACTTCGAAACGCTCGGCTTGTCATCCAAGCGGGAGACGGACGGGAGATCCGGCCAAATCCCGAATACGGTTATTTGATCGGAATCGACATGGGGGCCAGCCACCTCCATCTTGCGCTGGCCGATTTTTCCGGAGGGATCATCCGCGATGCCATTGAAAAAGTCCGTCCGGAAGAGGGGCCCAGGAAAACGATTCGCCAGATCAAGAAAGGAATTCAGCGGCTGATCCCGGCATCGAATAGGAACAGGCTTCGTGCTGTCGCACTCGCTGTCCCCAGCGTTGTGGACCCTCGCACCGGGTTAGTGCTCATGGCCAACAACCTCCCGGGCTGGACAAACATCGACCTGAAGTGTGAATTGGAGAAAGAATTCCGCATTCCCGTCGGTGTCGAAAATGATGCCAATATGGCGGCTATCGGCGAGCATTGGCGCGGTGTCGCCCGGAATGCCGGCAACTTCGTCTTCATCGCCCTGGGAACCGGCATCGGATCCGGGATTTTCGTGAATGGGCAGCTCTATGTGGGAAATACTGGCGCGGCGGGCGAGCTTCAATTCCTTAACGTTGAGTGGCCACGCTGGAATGAAGATTTCGGGAACACGGGATATTTCGAAAGTCACGCCTCAGGCCAGGGGATAGCTGCACTTGGACGGAAACTCATGCTCCCCCGGTCGCCCGTCCTGCAGGAGGGACTTGCGGAAACACGCGACGCCCGTTTTGTTTTCGAGGCGTTTCACAAAGGGAATGCCAGTGCTCAAAAGGTTCTGGAAAGGATTTTCACCATTCTCGGCGTTGGCATTGCCAACGTCGTCGCAGTTCTGGACCCCGAGATGATTGTTCTGGGCGGCGGAATCAGCCGGGGCGCGCCCGAATTCATGCTTTCGGCGGTTGCGCGGGTTGCCCAAAGAGTTCAAGCCAATTGCCCTCCAATCCTCCTGAGCGAGCTTGGCGACAAGGCCCAGACCTATGGCGCAATTTATGCAAGCATGATGGCAGCGTGCAAGTCAGCAGTGAAGCAGGCAAGAGAGAACAGGCAGATGCCATCTCGCTCGGCTTGAGACACCGTTTCAACCGCTCAAGCCCATCGACGGGGAATCAAGGGGGGCAAGAATGACCTTCAGCGGGACTGCTACTGTGGTTGGATAATACCTCTTTTCACCGCGTAGAGAACCAGTTCCGCAGTGCGGTGCAAACCGAGCGTATCCATCAGCCGGGCCCGGTGAACGGCAACCGTGTTGATGCTGATATCCAGCAGGGTGGCAATTTCCTTGTTGGACTTTCCCTGCGCGATAAGTTGAAGGACTTCCTTTTCCCTCAGCGTCAGGCGGTCATAGGGGTCCTGGCCGGACTCCTGCATGCTTCCCGTCTTCAGTCCCTCAAGCACAAGGTTCGAGACCGTCGGGCTCATGTACGCGCCACCTTGCGACAACACAATCACCGCCTGGGGCAAATCCACCTCAATGGCGTCCTTCAGGATGTAACCTTTCGCGCCCGCTTCAATAGCCTTGCGCACGTAAGCCGGATTCGAATACATGCTGAGAATCAGCACCTTCGTGTCCGGATTGGACTTCAGGATTTCCGCCGTGGCCTCAAGCCCGCCGATCTCCGGCATCAAAAGGTCCATGACAATCACGTCGGGCTTGATTTTCGCGCACTGCTCGATGGCAGAGAGGCCCGTATTGGCCTCCCCCACTACCGTGATGCGCGGGTCATCCTCCAGCAGGCGGCGGAAGCCTTGCCGTACCAGGGCATGATCGTCCGCCAGGAAGACTCTGATCTTCTTCTCACCAGAAGCGGAAGGCATGTCTGTCTATCCTACTCTTTCAGCCAATCGTGGCTCAGGCGCTTGTTTCAGTGGTATTCGAACATTAACCGTCGTGCCATTCCCGGGGGCCGACTTTACGTCCAGCGTGCCGTTCAAGTGCTCGGCGCGCTCCCGCATCCCCATCAAGCCAATACCTTCGCTGGGAGACCGCTCTGCCGGATTGCCTACTTCAAATCCTACACCATTATCTCGAATTTCCAACCACAGTTCACCCTTCCGGTCTTCCATTTGCACCCACGCCTCCGTGGCCCTCGAATGGCGCGCAACGTTGTTAAGGGCTTCCTGGACAATCCGGTAAACATGAATGGACTCTTCCGGAGGAAAGTGGTTGGTCGCCAGCGCGCCACTGAAATGGACCGGGATTCCCGCCTGGCGTGAGAACTGACGGGTGAACCATTCCAGGGTCTGATCAAGTCCAAAATCGTCCAGAATTCCCGGTCGGAACATCTGGGACTGGTCCCGGACTTTTTCGAGTGTCTCCTCAACGATCTTCTTAACGTACTCAAGGTCCGTAAGGAGTGCTGGGTCGGGGTTGTGAGCTTTTCGCCCGGCCCGGTTCAGCATCACGCCGATTGCCGTGAGGATCTGTCCGAATTCATCGTGCAGGTCCCGGGCTACCCGCCGCAAAGTTTCCTCCTGGACGTCGATCAGCTTCCAGGAAAGTTTTCGCAACTGGCCGGACTGTACCTGGAGTTGTTCAGCCAGATGGTGCAGCTTGGCAAACGTCTTCCTGCTGGCCTCCAGCGTGTAAAGACCTGTACCTAGCGCCAAAAGAAAGAGGAGGCCAGTGATCAATATGATATCGGTTTTGACGTCTTCATACGTCCTGTTGATTCGCCGCGCAGCGTCGGATTGCGCCTGGTCATTTAAAACCAGCAGTCTTGCCACAATTTCGGAAAGCACGGCCCGCTTATTTTCGAGCTCCGTCTCGATCATGGTGCGAGCCTCGACGTTGTGGCCCTGCCGTGCCAGAGCAAAGACCTTGTCCGCGGTCCGGCCAAAGTCGGCGAGCGCATAGTGCAACTGGATGCGCTTGTCGTGGCTGGCCACCGTGTCCACCGCGTACCGGCCTTCCAGCATGGCGGCGTTTTCCATATCATTCCGAAGCCGGGTGAACTCCGGCTCCCAGTCACGGATTGGGTAACGGCTCTTGGAGAGCGCCAGATCCCGCAAGGAGATCGCCAGCAGATAAACATCGTTTTGCATCCGCGAAAGCTGCAAAGAATCTTTGCGATTCCTCTGAACCACGTTGACCTGAAAATCTTCCAGCCATCGGATCTCGCGGCTGCTGTAAATCACGAAAATCAGGAATATCGAAAGGATAACGCAAAGACCAATCCAAAGGCGGGTGGAGGGCGACGGTATTTTTTGAAGTTGGTCGGATTGAAACGCAGGTTCACTCATAGGGCTTAAGAAGGACCCTGAAAAGGAATATCGTGGACAATACCCTTGCCCTCCTGGACTACATACGTGCGGCCGGCTTCCAATCTTCCAAGTTCCTCGGTCAGGCCGCTCGGCCATTCCAGCAGGGCTTTATCGATATGCCGATAGGGACCCAAGCCGAAAGTCACCCTCATGTCTGAACAGGAAAGATAGCTTGAGCCACTCTTGACGGTCAGCCACCGCTGTCCCTGAGGCGCCCAGATGTGGACGTTCGTTCCAATCCCATCATGGTTTGAACGGACGCCAATCGTGGAAAACCTGATGCTGTGATTCTTCGATCCATCGTTGCGGTAGAGATACGCCGGCCCATTATTCGTGGTCATGAGCACATCCAGAGTTCCATCGTTGTCAAAATCTCCGTAAGCAGCTCCCCGGGCGACTTTGGGCTTATCGAAAGAATTCCCCACTAGTGCACTGATATCACGAAATCTTCCCTGGCCCTCATTATGGAACAACCGCGGTGGTTCTGCATAGGTAATATTGGCTTCAACGCGATTGATAGTGGAATCAATGTGGCCATTGGCAACCAGCAAATCGAGAAAGCTATCCAGATCATAGTCAAAAAAGAAACAGCCAAATCCCAGCGTCATTCTAGTCGACTGGCCCACCGCGTTGGAGGGCGCCTCATCGATAAAGAATCCATGCCCTTCATTCCGGTAGAGACCGACCATCTGCTGTGAAAAGTTGGTCACCACCAGGCTGGGAAGGCCGGAATTGTCGTAATCGGCGGCGTCGGCGCCCATACCCGCCCGGGCAACGCCGTCCTCACTGAACGCGACTCCCGCCTCTACTCCCACCTCTGTAAAAGTCCCGTTGCCGTTGTTGCGATAAAGCTTGTTGGGCTGCGTGTCGTTGGCAATGAACATATCGGGCCAGCCGTCCACGTTGTAATCGATCATCGTGACGCCAAGCGATTTCGACGTGGGATCATAGATGCCCGATTTGCCGGTCACGTCCTCAAACGTTCCGTTGCCATTATTGTGGAAAAGCCAGCAGGTCGTGCCCGGATAGGCCTCCGGCGTGCAATAAGACTTGGTCTTGCCGTCAAGGCTGCAGAAGATATCCGTCTGGGGGGACCATTTCACATAATTGCACACGAACAGGTCCAGACGGCCGTCGCGATCATAATCGAACCACATGGCCGAGGTGCTAAGGCTGGAGTACCCGTACAGGCCGGAATTCCGCGTGACGTCCGTAAACGTACCGTCGCCGTTGTTGTGGAACAGATGGTTCTGACCATAGGTCGTTACGTAAAAGTCATCAAAGCCATCGTTGTCGTAGTCGCCAACCGCGACCCCGATCCCGTACATTTGATGGTCAAGCCCGGCATGGCGCGTCACGTCCGTGAAGGTGCCGTTGCGGTTATTGCGGTAGAGCTTCATCGTTGAACGGCGCGTGAAATGCCCCGGCCAGTCTTTTCCGTTGATCAGCAGAATGTCGAGCCAATCATCATTGTCATAATCGATGAAGGCACATCCGGAGCCCAGGGTTTCCGGGAGATATTTCATGCCGAAGGCTCCGCTGTTGTGCTGGAAAAAAATGCCGGCCTGATCGGTGATGTCTACAAGTTGATACGGAAAGGGATGATTAGAAGGCTGGCGGCCCGCAAGGCGCAACAACTCATCTCTGACCCGCGGTGATTCGAAAACCAAGCCGCCTGCCCCTCCCACAGCCCCGATTCCAACAAGCAGCTTTAACAGATTCCGACGGTTCATCGCCTGCCCAAACCAGACCCAACCCTTGCGTGTCCTCAACAATAGCGGTCACTCGAGCCTGAGCGCAAGGACTTTCCAATCAATATAACTTTTCAGTTGGGCTCCTACCGAAATATTGGGGAGCGACTAATGTGATCAGTTTACAACGGCATGGATTTTGAGTTCGGGATTCTGGAGAGAGGCCGTCAGCGTCTTCGGGTCATTGACACCGCCTTCTCTTAGTAGAAAAAAATAGAAGATTTAGTGCCAAAAAATCATGCTGGATGGAGAAAAACAGACTTGCAATCTCAGACCAGTATCCGATACCGTAAAAGCCCTCGCGTCGGGTCTTGGGGCAAAAAGGGGCGTCTCAGACAAGAAGATGGGTGCAGAAACAAAAGGTGTTGAACTCCGTCCAACGCTGAACATAGTCTTGTTCGTTCTTGGGCTGGCGCTTGTGTTCAATGCAGCCTACTTGGCGGCGTATTCCACCCCCGATCTCTTCTACGTCCTCAATGACCTCTTGCACCCCTTAATAGGGGTTGTTGTCGCTATACTTTCAATCATCTATCTCCGGCGTCACCGCGATTTCCTTTCGAGCCTCGCCGGGCGCATTTCCGCCCTTCTGTTTGCGGCGGCGGCGGGCTTCGGGGTTTATCTGTTCATCGTCGGGATGACGCAACGCCACAATCTTGCGCTCTATTTTCACGTCGGTTGTTCAATTGGCGGCTTTTTCTTCCTTCTGGTTCGCCTGCGCAGTTGGCTGCGCGATCGCAAAGTGCCTTCCTTTGCCCCGCGCATCTGGCAGATAGCCGGAGCCGCCTGCGTGGGCGCGCTGGTCTTTTACGGCGGGGCAACCATATACCAGCATTATTCCCCCAGCCAGCAATACATCATCAAGAATCCGCTGATCGAGATCG
>JAKAWN010000145.1 GCA_021827245.1 Acidobacteriota bacterium
ATTAACCCCAGCCACGGAGACCAGTTTTCTCTCAGCTGCGCCTTGTGCGGCGCCCCCCCTGTGCTTCTTTTCGTAGTCGTCCCTTATCTCAGGTGGAGATTTACCCACAAATTCTGCTATGGAACCGCATTCCCCTATTCAAGATTCTGAAATCCGGAAATCATGCAAGTATCAGCGGCCGTGATCACGCCCTTCGGTCGAGGGGTGCAGATCGCGGTGTATGATAAAAGCGATGCACACAAGACGGAGAGGAGTTGGCTCATCGGTCAGAACCGGTTTGGTGCGGAGGAACGGAGACTTGCCAGCAAGAATCTTGGCCATCGATTTTGGACTCAGGCGCATCGGTCTGGCTGTTTCCGATGCACTGGGTATCACGGCGCAGGGGCTTCCAACCCTCCAGCGAACTGCCACGCGAAAAGACATTGAGTACATTCGCGCTGTGGCTGAAGAATACAATGTCGGGAAAATTATTGTGGGCAATCCGATCGGTCACGCGGGAACCCCAACTTCGATGTCACGCCATGCGGAGGCATTCGCGAAGAAGCTGCAGGGACGTTTGGTTTGCCCTGTGGAACTGTGGGATGAACGGCTGACAAGTGTGGAAGCCAATCGGATGTTGCGGTCCGCAGGGCTCAGCATTAACAAGCGGCGGCAAACGGTTGACCGCGTAGCCGCAGCATTGCTGCTCCAGAACTACCTCGATTGCCATGCCAACGAGCTTGAGCGAGCTGGCCCCAATGAAGGAAGCCTATGAAAAAAACACTGCTCGTCCTGGCAATTGTGGCTATCGTTGCAGGGCTTGCTGCAGTCGGCGTTGACATGCTGCGTCCCTATCGCGGCTATACAGGTCAGGTCATCGTCGATATTCCGCCGGGGATGGAGGCTCCGGAGGTTGCAAGTCGGCTGGTGGCGGAGGGCGTCCTCGCCCACCGATGGCCATTCCTGTTGATCTATGGGTTCGGCCGGTGGCGTCGCCATATAAAGGCCGGTGAATACCTCTTTGATCGTCCTTTGCGGCCTCTTGATGTTTACCGCAAGCTCGTTCGAGGAGAAGTCTACTATCGCACGGTCATTATACCAGAAGGCTCGAATCGCTTTGCCATTGCCCAAATCCTGCACAGGACACTGGGCATTGCTCCGCGAGATTTCCTTCGAGTCACACAGGAAACTTCCCTGATTCACGATCTTGATCCGCAGGCACCCTCGCTGGAGGGCTACCTCTTTCCGGATACATACCGCTTTGAATACCATCCCACGGCGGCCCAAGTCGTAACGACCATGGTGGCACGTTTCCGGCAAGTCATCCGCAAAGACTTTGGGCAAGATCTCAGCCAACCCGGCACAAATCTGCACAGGATCATCACGCTCGCATCTCTCGTTGAAAAAGAGACACCGGATCCCGCTGAACGTCCCATCATCGCGCAGGTGTTCGAATTGCGTTTGCAGAAACGGATGCTGCTCCAGTGTGATCCGACGGTGGCTTATGCTGCCGAGATGGATCACTTACCGCCGGAACCTATCACCGAAAGTGACTTGAAGCTGCAATCTCCTTATAACACCTACGTCCACATCGGGCTCCCACCCGGCCCGATTTGCAACCCTGGGAAAGCTTCCATTTTCGCGGTTCTCCACCCTGCTTCCACTCACTACTTATACTTTGTGAGCAACAATCATGGTGGCCACTGGTTTGCCAGAACACTTGCAGGACACCTGCGCAACGTGGCACGATATCGTAAACAAATGGCCACGCTCCGGCGCCCTGCGCCGGACAAAGCGGGGGCTCCGCACCATACGTCCACAAAGTGAGGCAGGAAGCGAAGCGACGCCTATAAATCCTGTCGGGGAGGTGAAACACGAACTGCGATAAAGGAATCATCCTGGGATATTGCGAGCAGCACAACCTTAAGGGAGCCGGCGTGCTTGAGCTTCGCGCTACCGAAGTGGAACTGCACAGTGGTTTAAAGCCTGGCTTGAGGTTCCAGATCTGTTTTTCGACTGGCTGGAAATGCGGCAGGAAACCAAGGAATTCCGGGAACGCTTCCCACACATGAACGGCCGGTATGCACACCGTGCCGGAGAAAGAAGTGTTTCTGTTTAGTTTTTCCATTCTTCGCCGTACAATCCCAATGTAATCCTTCCGGCCTGGATGCAGGTATTCTGACGCACCAGCCAGGGAAGGATCAGGAGAACGCAAGTGCAGGTTCGAGACAAACTGATTGTTGCCCTCGATTTCAACACAGCCGAGGCGGCCACCCAAATGACGGACAAATTGCGCGGGCACGTCGGCATGTTCAAGGTTGGCATGGAGGCATTCACCGCGGAAGGCCCTATGCTGGCCCGGTATCTGATCGATTCCGGTGAAAGAGTCTTTCTCGATCTCAAGTTCCTTGACATTCCCAACACGGTGCGAGGCGCATGCCGGGCGGCGGCCGCGATGGGCGTGACCTTTCTGAACATACATGCCCTGGGCGGCAGGAAAATGATGCGGGCCGCACTTGACGGGGCTGCGGAAGGGGCGCCTGGAGCACGTCCTCGACCGCTGGTGCTGGCCGTGACCATCCTGACCAGTCTTGCAGCCAACGACCTGGAAGAGATCGGCATCGCAGGGCCACCCGAGAGCGCAGTGCTGCGAATGGCCCGGCTGGCGCAGTCGGAGGGCCTAGATGGCGTCGTCGCATCCGCAAAGGAGGCTTCCGCGCTGCGAAAAGAGTGCGGACCAGATTTTGTGATTGTGACGCCTGGCATTCGGCCCGCGGGCGCTGCATTAAATGATCAGTCTCGAACCGCGACCCCGCAATCCGCTCTCGAAGCCGGAGCAAGCTACCTGGTCGTCGGCCGGCCCATCACAGCGGCGGCGGATCCCGCTGCGGCAGCAGAAGCAATTTTGGAGGAAATGAGGAAATCCTCCGGTTACATCTCAAAATCTGCATAGGTGAATCCATGACTGAAGACGAGATTCTCAATATTTTCCGCGAGCATTCTGCCCTTTTGGAAGGCCATTTTATTCTCTCTTCGGGCCGCCACAGTGACCGGTACATCCAGTGCGCCCTTGTGCTGCAGCATCCTCGCGTGGCAGAGCAATTGTGTTTTGAACTAAGCCCCAAGCTGGGCAGACTTGGCGCAAAGACTGTCGTGGCCCCGGCTCTTGGCGGAGTGATCGTAGCCCATGAAGTCGCGCGCGCACTGGGCTTGAGGGCACTGTTTACGGAACGGCAAAACGGCGAAATGACCCTTCGGAGAGGTTTTCGCCTGGAGCAGGACGAACCTGTGCTGGTTGTCGAGGACGTCATCACCACGGGCAAATCCACGCGCGAAACCGCCGATTGCGTTGAAGATGCCGGTGGCAAAGTCGTTGGCATAGGCGCTCTCGTCGACCGCAGCGGCGGCAAAGTTGAATTTGACGTTCCCATGGCCACGCTCGTCACCATGAACGTAGAAACCTACGACCCTGATGATTGCCCACTTTGCAAGGCCGGCAAGCCTGCGGTCAAGCCGGGCAGCCGTCCCGCAAGCTCAAAATCCGCCAAACAACCCTAATCGTCCTCAGATGCAGGAGCAATAGCAAAGGCTAAAATGGTTGGTGGTGTCTCAAGTGTGCGTTGGACCAATCGGTCATAATATGCGCACAGTGCTTTGAGCAAATTCATGGAGATTTCTCCCAAACTTCATCCAGTATTTGTTGCCCTCAGAGTTGCGGGCAGTTGGATGTCGTGCGAGGGCCAGAACTGTAGCTCCGCGACGAACGAAGCTCTTAGGCTCGGGAGGGAATGTAGTTCCAGCGATTTTCTCCCAAGAATCCTTCTGCTTCAAACCATACATGACCACAAAGCTTGGCCGATGGTCGCGGATTCTGCTGATTATAAATTCGATTCGCTGCTGGAGGTGCTGCCCGGAATCTTGGGTCTCGTTCAAATTTGGGGCAGCCAGTCCAGATAATTCAATCACGCATGTCTCGCCAGACTTATCGTCCAGTGCTCCCCATTTATCGCGTTGGTAGTTCCGCAAGGTGTCCTTGTCTGCCGCACGTTCTGGTTCAAGGAAGGTCATCAGGAGCAGCATCAATGGTCTCCAGGTAGGCTGCAAGTTTGCCAGCTTCTTAAAATGCCATCTCTTTTCGCCGATTCGACGATGGAACTCACGGCAGTCGTTCAACTCGCGCCTGCCGAGGTCCGCCCACGCTTTTGCCCGTCGGGAGAGGTTATTCTCCTCCCAAGAAGCCATACCCTGCTCCGGCCCGATGAACCAGAATGGTGCGTCCCAACGCCCATAGCCGTAGTTCCGACGTGCCATTTCAATCGTAACCTTGTCCATATTGCGGCTCCCCTACACGAATACGCTGCGCTTGCATTACGATAAATACGAACGAACGTGCTGCCGCGCCATCAAAAGATTCAACGCACACTTCAGACGTTGCCACATGGTTCGTGCGGTTGACGGCAGCAGCACTCCCCTCATGGTAAGAACCCATAAGCCGCCGTCTTTTTTCAGCGCCGGAACACGATTCGTCCTTGCACAATGGTTGCAGTAGCAGCACCCCGCAGCGTCCAGCCATCGAACGGCGAATTGTAGCTCCTGGAACAGCCTTCCGCCGCGCGATAGGTCCACTCGAGGTCCGGATCAATCAAGGTCAGGTCTGCGGCGCCTCCCACCCTGATGCGGCCAAGCGGCTTGTTGATGATGCAAGCAGGCTTTGTACTCATCAGGCCAATCAACTGGCCAAGCGAGGTTTTCCCCGAGTGAACCAAACGAGTGAGAGCGAGTCCCAAGGCTGTTTCAAGGCCGGTCACGCCGAAAGGCGCCTCGGCCATAGGCCGCGATTTCAATTCCGCTGCGTGCGGCGCGTGGTCCGTCGCAATCGCATCCACCACCCCGTCCTGAATGCCCGCCAGGATGGCTTCCACGTCCGCGGCCGTGCGGAGTGGAGGATTCATCTTGGCATTGGTTCCATAGCGTATCATGGCTTCATCGGTCAGGGTAAAGTGGTGCGGCGTCACCTCGCACGTCACGTTCAATCCGCGGCTCTTAGCTTCACGGACCATCTGGATTCCACCCGCTGTTGTCAGGTGCATCACGTGAAGATGCCCCCCGGTGACTTCGGCAAGGTTAATGTCACGTTCGATACATCCGTCTTCAGCACTGTTGGGAATGCCGCGCAGGCCCAGGAATTTTGAGTGAATGCCTTCATTCATCACCCCGCCGGCGCTCAATTCCGGCACTTCGCAGTGGTCGATGATCGGCACGCCAAGGCCCTTTGCTTTCTCAAGAGCTTCCTTCATCAGGGCGGCTGTTTTTACGGGCTTGCCGTCGTCTGAAAATCCAACCGCGCCGGCATCGATGAGGGCCTGGAAGTCTGTCAGCTTTTCACCCTGGCTTCCGAAGGAAACGGCGGCAACGGGAAAAACACGGGCCAGCTTCAACTCCTGGGCGCGGCGGACAAGGCGGCGCGTCAATTCGGGATTGTCATTGACGGGACGTGTGTTGGCCATGGGACAGACGGCTGTGAAGCCACCGGCCACCGCAGCGCGAAGGCCGCTTTCGAGGGTCTCAGAAATCTCGCCGCCCGGCTCGCGCAAGTGAACGTGAATGTCGATAAGGCCTGGCGCAACGATCTGGCCGCGAGCCTCAATGATCTCGTCAACAGGACCGGAAAGATGCGGGGCAATTTTGCGAATCGTGCCCCCTTCGATCAGCAGGTCCAGCTCTCCGTCCAGTTGGTCCTCCGGCGAAACAACGCGCCCACCTCGAATCAGCAATGAAGCCACTCGGATCACCTCAGATGGTTAAAGCTGGCCAACAAGTATAGCATCGGGCAATCGGGCACGCGGGTTTGGAGATAGGGACGCCGCGGGCTAACCACATCCACTTGGCGGTAGTGACACGACTTGATTGTGGCGCGTGCGTCCTCGCCCTTACCGCGCTCAAAACGCACGGCCAGGATGGCCGTGCCACAGAACAGCAAACGAGCAGAATCACCATCCGTCGGGCAGATGGCTGGCGGTTTGGGCTGCTCGGCGGCATGGCTCTCGCTTGATGGGGGCTAGGAACAGGGGTTTTTCAGGCTCTATAAAGGCTAGATGAACTCGGATACGTTTTTCGGTTCGTTTTAGGTTCGTTTTAGGTTCGTTTTTTCCACAGGCTATTGTTTTCAACTAGATCGGTAGCTTCGTTTTCGGTTCGTTTGGCCGTTTTTTCGGTTCGTTTTTCAGGCCGATCATTTGTTTTCAATAGTTTCTCCGGTTCGTTTTTGAAAAATAATACTTTTTGTCTCACATTTTTAATGCCAAACCGAGCGGTCATTTATTTTCAACAGTTTATGGACGGACTATCAGTCTGAGCAGACTGTTTATTTCCTGGCCAACGATCGAAACGAGCCCGCCTGCCATACGCAAGGTAGACTAGCACAGTAGTCATTCGTTGTCAAGCAAATTCGCGCGAGCAAAATCACGCACAATATTCATGCGCGACCGGCATTGGATGGTAGCGGCACCCCTTGTGGGTGCCCGAGGGCGGGCACACACAAGGCCCGCCCCTACGAAATATACGGCACACGGGGCTGGCGCAGATTGCTGGTGTTTGCGATCTGCGATCTCGCGAAAAGAGAGTGTTCTGCAGAGGTTTCGCCTTGACCTGGCCGGAATTCCCTTGGGGAGACGCAGACCTCAAAAGTCGGATGCACCGGCCCCCGAAAATCATCCCTCACCCGACCGCTGGCGCGGTCACCCTCTCCCAGAGGTAGAGGGCTAAGTTTATTGGGGGTGCCGGATGCGGCGACGCCCACGCTTGTGATGAAACTCCCGTGACGGACATGACACCGTCGCGGCTACCAACTCGCTCAAGCGGAGCCAAACGGCAGGCGGGGAGACAAGAAATCCTTCACGGGCTGGTAGGTGCGGCGGTGTTCGGGACAGGGGCCGTAGCGGGCCAGGGCTTCCAGATGGTCTCGCGTTCCGTAACCTTTGTTTCGAGCGAGGCAATACTGGGGGTATTGCTGGTCGAGCCGGTCAAGGTGCTCGTCGCGGCTGACTTTGGCCAGGATGGAGGCAGCCGCAATCGACACCGAGCGAGCGTCACCGTGAATGAGCGGCCAGTAAGGGATGGCGAAGCCGGGCTTCCGGCCATTCTGCAGCGGCATGGCGTCCGCCAGCACAAACTGCGGCTGCGGCTGAAGCGCCAGCAGGGCTCGGATCATCGCCTGGCGCGTTGCCTCATACACATTCAGTTCATCAACTTCCCGGGCAGGGACTGCGATCACCTGGCAGGCCAGCGCTTTTTCTCGAATTTCGGTGGCAAAGCTGGAACGGGCCGGGGCGGAAAGTTTCTTGGAATCATTCAGTCCGGGAATGGGCCGCGCCGGGTCCAGGATGACCGCCGCGACATACAAGGGGCCGAGGAGCGACCCGCGGCCCGCTTCATCGGTGCCGGCAACCAGTTTCAATCCCCGGCAGGACAGGCAGGACTCAAGTCGCGAGGAACATTCCAAGTCTCCGGGATCGCGCAGTCGCGGCATCGGATCGTTACCAGGAATTGAGATTCGTATGGCAGCCGGGAAACCTGCCGCTTGCTTGTGGCCGGCCCAATGATTTTGTCAATCAGCCTTCGCGCTCGGATTGAGCTTCGCGGATGCGCGCCGCTTTGCCGCGCCGTGCGCGCAGATAGCTCAACTTGGCGCGCCGCACACGTCCTGACCGCACTCGCTCAATTTTGTCGATGACGGGTGAATGCAAAGGGAAAATCCGCTCGACGCCATGGCCGAAAGAGACCTTGCGAACGGTGAAGGTGGAGTGGTTCTGAGCGCGGTGTTGTCCCATGACGGTTCCTTCAAACACCTGGATCCGCTCCTTGTCGCCTTCCTTGATCTTCACGTGCACACGCACGGTGTCACCCGCGTGAAAATGCGGGATATCCTTCTTCAGTTGTTCCTGTTCGATCTTTTCAACGATACTCATTGTGGTCACACTCCATCTTCATAAGAGTTAAAGTGATTTTTACTTGCGAATTGCCGGCTGTGGCCGCGGGATCAGGACTTCAGCTTCGCTGCGGCGAAACGGGCAGCCAGGCTGCCTGCTTCAAATCCTCCAGGACCTGCCGGTCTTCCTCGTCAAGCTGCAGATCGGCCAGCAGCTCCGGCCTTCTCCGCCATGTCTTTTCCAATGCGCGCCGCCGTCGCCAGCGGCGAATTTCTTCGTGATCGCCTGAAAGCAAAACCTCCGGCACCCGCATCCCCCTGAATTCCGCGGGCCGGGTGTAATGCGGGCAGTCAAGAAGCCGCCTCCCTGTTTCCCGACCGGGAACTCCTTCTTCGCCAAACGAATCCTGCACAGCGGATTCTTCATTACCAAGCACGCCGGGAATCAACCGGGTTACGCTTTCCATTACTACAGCGGCCGCCAGCTCACCGCCGCTTAAAACATAATCTCCGATGGACAACTCGTCGGTCACCAGGCCTTCCGCGATGCGCTCGTCCAGGCCTTCGTAGCGCCCACAGATCAGGACGATGTGGGAGTGCTGCGAAAGCTCTTCCACAATCGATTGCCGCAACAGGCGTCCCTGTGGCGACAGGAGAATAACCGGAACATCCCCCGACGACGAGGCAGCCCTGATCGATTCCACAGCGCGGAAGACCGGCTCCGGCTTGAGAACCATTCCGGGGCCTCCCCCGAACGGGCGATCGTCCACCGTTCTGTGGCGATCCTCGGTGAAATCGCGAAGATCGTGCAGGCGGATCGCCAGTTGGCCGCCAGCCAGGGCGCGCTTCAACACCCCCTGAGCCAGGATGCTCCCAAAAAAATCCGGGAAAATCGTCACGACATCAAATTGCATTGCTTTGGGCGCATCCTCCGGCAGCCAACGCCGACCGAGTGTTCAAACTCCCTGTTCAAGATTCAGATCGAGCAGATCGTCCGGGGGCTCGATGACAATCACCTTGGCTTCAGGATCAACCAGTTTGCAGATGGCCTGCGCAAACGGGATCAGAACTTCGCGGGAATTGTCCGAAACATGGAGCAAATCGGTTCCTCCCGTGCGTTCGATCTCAGTTACAGTTCCTAAGTGCTTCCTTTCACCTTCGCTTTCGACAAGCACCTGGCAGCCGGTCAGTTCCCACAGGTAATATTGGTGGGCGGAAAGGGTGACTTTCTCTTCCTCCGGAATGAATACGTACTTCCCTCTCAGCGTTTCGGCATCGCTGATGGAATCGATGCCCGCAAACTTCAGAACAATCTTTCCCTTGTGAAGCCAGGTCTGCTCCACGGTCACAGGCTGCGGCTGGCTGGCGGCGTCACCAAGGAATGCCCGCTGAAGGCCCGCGAAACGAGAGGGGAAATCGGTCAGGATTTCCGCCAACACTTCGCCTTTGCGCCCCTGCGGACGCACAATGCGCGCGACGGCAATAAACTGCTGCAAGTCACCGTTCCGAATGGTTGTGGTGATCCTTCGCTACGCTTGCCAAAGCGAAGCAGAATCGCACTCGTGGTCCCGTTGCCAGCAAGAAGCGCGCGAACCCCGCCCTACTCCAGTATCTCGAGGGTAAAACGCTTCTTCAGTTTCATCCCGGCAGCCCCCAGGATGGTCCGGATCGACCGGGCGGTTCGTCCCTGCTTGCCGATCACCTTTCCGAGGTCTGACGGATGGACCCGAAGCTCCAGAACCGTGATCTGTTCTCCTTCCACCGGCCGGACAGACACCTGGTCGGGATTATCCACAAGCGCCTTAGCGATCGCCTCAATGAGATTCTTCATTTCCACTTGGTCCCTCCTGCCGAACTGCGTTTTTTGCTCTAGCCCTGAAGAAAGAGTACTTGAGAAACCGAATGGTTGTTTCTGCGCCGCAGTGAGGCGAAACGGACGGACCTTCTGCTTTGTATCTAGCCCGATTTCTTGAGAAGGCTCCGTACTGTCTCGGACGGCTGCGCGCCCTGACCTAGCCAGTAATCCACACGGTCCCGTTTCAATTCCAGTTCCACGGGATGCCGCCGCGGGTTATAATGCCCGACGATTTCTACAAATCCGCCATCACGTGCCTGATCCCGTTCAATAACAACCACCCTGTAACTCGGTTTCTTGTTAGCTCCTGTCCGAGCCAGCCGTATTCTTAACAATCGTCCTCCCTACAAGCCAAATTGAAGTCGTGGCCAGGCCTCGATCGCCCGTGCCAACTATTTCTACTAGATAACAGAAAACTTGTCCCCGCCCGTTCTCGCTCCCTGGAACGTCAACTCCGAACCTACGAACCCGGCCCTCCTAAACCTGCAGGCATCTTCAGGCGGCTCATTTGCTTTCCCAGCAGGCTGGTACTCATCGATTTCATCATCTTCCTCATCTGGACGTACTGCTTCAGGACCTGATTGACCTGCTGGACTGTGGTTCCGCTGCCGCGCGCGATTCGTTTCCGGCGTTTCCCGTTGATGATGTCGTGACGCCGGCGTTCTTTCTCGGTCATGGAGTTGATGATCGCCTCAATCCTTATCAGTTCTTTTTCGTCGACCTGCACCTTTCCGACGTTCTTCAGCATGCCCACCTTCGGCAACATGCCGAGCATCTGGTCCAAAGGGCCGAGAGAACGCATCTGGGCGAGCTGGTCACGGAAGTCCGACAGCGTAAACGAATCCGACTGAAGTTTCTGATGGACTTCCAGAGCCTTCTTCTTGTCAATCTTCTCTTCCGCTTTTTCGATCAACGACAGGATGTCGCCCATCCCCAGAATTCGGGACACAATGCGATCCGGATAGAAAACCTCCAGGGCATCATATTTCTCACCGACGCCGATAAACTTGATCGGCTGGCCTGTCACGTGACGGATGCTCAGGGCGGCGCCACCTCGCGCGTCCCCATCGAGCTTGGTGAGGATGACGCCCGTTGCACCCAGCCGTTCGTGAAATTCCTGGGCACTCTTCACGGCATCCTGCCCAATCATGGCATCGGCAACCAGAAGAACTTCACTCGGGCGAAGGCTTGCGCGCAGCTCGGTGACTTCCTTCATCAGCGGCTCGTCAATGTGTAACCGGCCCGCTGTGTCGACAATCAGAACATCGTGGCCGCGATCAGCGGCATCTTTTCTTGCCGCAAGAGCGAGGTCGACCGGAGAACTGATTCCGTCACCTGCAAAACAGGGGATTCCAGTCGCCTGGGCAATAACCGCCAACTGCTCGCGCGCCGCAGGTCTGTAAACGTCAACCGAAACGAGTATCGGGCGTTTCTTTCTCTTGCTCAGCCAAAGGGCCAGTTTTCCGGAAGTCGTTGTCTTACCGGAACCCTGGAGTCCCACCATCAGCAGGACCGAGGGATATTCCTTTGAAAAAGTCAGGAGTGAGGCGTCACGTCCAAGGATGTCCACCAGTTCATCCCGGACAATGCGAACCACCTCCTGGGCCGGAGTAAATGTTGCTCCGATCTCCTCGCCCAGCGCCCGGACTCGCACCCTCTCAAGCAACGCCTTGACCACGTTGAAGTTGACGTCCGCTTCCAGCAGAGCCATCCGCACGTCACGCAAGGTTTCGTCAATCGCCTCCGGGCTCAGCGTTCCCCTTCCCCGAAGGTTCTTGAAGGCTTGCTGAAACTTATCTTGAAGAGACTCAAACATCTACGTTCCCGCCTGTCGCCTCTGCGTTCCTCGCTCGTTCCCGCCTTCCATCCCCGGCGCCTGCCAATGGCGCGATGGAGGGTAAAATTATTAATCTTATTTTACGCTACCCTTTCGGTCAAGGAAAGCCTCCCCTTCAATTTCCCTATCTGCTTAGATGTAAAATGCTTAATGGATGACACGGTAAGGAATACAAATCCTGAAGAAAGTCTCCAGAAATCCAGGCTTGGGCCCTCCGTAAAGAGAAGAGACGACTCAAACCTGGGGTATGCGCCGGAGGGCTATAACAACGTGGAAATCTCGAACTCCAAGAAACTTCGGCCCGGCGTCAAAAAGCGCCATGTTTCACTGGAAAATGCCATCGCCGCCGTCGCAATCATTGGAATTGCGATCCATCTTGTCCTTCGATTTCTCCTGAAGTCTCCGCAATTCACGTATGACATTCCCCTGTTTGCCGCGCTGATCCTCGGCGGCACTCCTCTCGTTTACGGATTGGGCCTTAGAGTCCTCCGAAGGCAATTCGGCTCAGACCTGCTGGCCGGCATCTCAATCGTGGTCTCAGTCATTCTGGGTGAATATCTTGCCGGCACCCTGGTGGTTCTGATGCTATCCGGCGGCAATGTGCTTGAAGCATATGCCGTTCGCAGCGCGTCATCGGTGCTGGAGGCACTTGCCAAGCGCATGCCCAGCGTCGCGCACCGTAAGCAGGACGCCACCATCACCGATGTTCCGCTCGACGCAATCAGGATCGGCGATACGCTAGCTGTGTACCCTCATGAAATCTGCCCCGTTGACGGCGTCGTCATTGACGGCGAGGGGATCATGGATGAGTCTTATCTGACCGGCGAGCCGTTCGAAATCTCCAAGACGCCGGGGGCCAGAGTCCTTTCCGGCGCCATCAACGGTGAATCGGCGCTTACCATTAAGGCGGAAAAATTGCCTGTCGACTCCCGCTATGCACGCATCATGGCGGTGATGAAAACTGCGCAGGAAAACCGCCCGCGCATCCGCCGCCTTGGCGACCAGTTAGGCGCATATTACACACCTGTTGCGGTAGCCCTGGCGCTCGGCGCATGGGCTTTCAGCGGAGAAGCCGTGCGTTTTCTCGCGGTGTTGGTGATCGCTACACCTTGCCCTCTGCTGATCGCCATTCCTGTCAGTATCATCGGCTCCATCTCTCTTGCAGCGCGTCGGGGCGTTGTGGTGAAAGACCCTTCGGTGCTGGAACAGCTCGACACTTGCCGAACCATCATCTTTGACAAGACCGGGACACTCACTTACGGCCTTCCGCGGCTGACCCAGCAAATCGTTGCCCCCAGGTTTGAGAGAGCACAAATCCTGGCGCTGGTGGCCAGTCTCGAGCAATACTCCAAGCATCCGCTGGCCAGAGCGATTCTTCAAGCCGCCCGAGGTGAAGGACTTCGCCTTATGCACGCCACCGAGATCAGCGAAGCCCCCGGTCGCGGTCTCCAGGGGATGGTGGAGGGCAGATCCATTCGCATCACCAGCCGAGCAGAGTTGATAAAGGAGTTTGGAACAGCCGAATCAATCCTGCCCCCGGTTACGGGCGGATTAACTTGTGAAATTGCTCTCGAGGGAGTGTATGCCGCAACGTACGTCTTCCATGACGCGCCGCGTACAGAGAGCAAGTCATTCGTTCAGCATCTCGGCAAGAAACACGGCTTTGACAAGCTGATGCTCGTTTCCGGAGACAGGGAGAGCGAAGTCAAGTACTTAGCGGACCTGGTGGGAGTGAAAGAGGTATACGCTTCTCAAAACCCCGAAGAAAAAGTCGGGCTCGTTCGCCGGGCAACGGAAGAAGCCAAGACTCTGTTTCTGGGTGACGGCATCAATGACGCTCCGGCCCTCATGACCGCCTCGATCGGAATCGCTTTTGGGCATCACAGTGACATCACCACGGAATCGGCAGGCGCCGTGATCATGGACACTTCCCTCGCGAAAGTTGATGAGTTCTTCCACATTGCCAGGCGCATGCGCTATATCGCGCTGCAGAGCGCGATTGGAGGAATGGTCTTGAGCGTCGTTGGAATGCTATTCGCCGCTGCGGGCTATCTGCCGCCTGTTGCGGGAGCGATCTGCCAGGAAGTTATCGACCTTTTCGCTATCCTTAATGCCATTCGGGCTGCTCTTCCGCCCAGGAATCTTATCGATTTCTGAACGCTGAGGACGGACATGAGGGACTTTCGTTTGCGAATCAATGTCTCAAGAGCTGCAACACAGAGGGCACCGAGAAAGTCCAAGGGTTTCGTCTGAAGGCTTGTGACCCACAGAGAACACAGAGCCTTGATTCGGTTACAATCCGACTATCATTCTACCCACTGCCTGCGAATGGATTTCAGTCCGGCGAAGCTAGCGCAGAGGTTCGTCAACCTCCCGCACCCAGTCCGGACGCTTCAGGACTTCGCGAGGTTTCGAGCCGTCCGGAGCGCTAATGATCCCGTCGCGCTCCATCAGGTCAAGCAGTCGGGCGGCGCGGCCGTATCCCAGCCGCAAGCGCCGCTGCAAGAGGGATGTGGATGCCTTCCCGGTTTCAACCACAATGCGGACCGCATCCTCGTAAACGGCGTCAAGTTCCGACGCGTCTGTCTCATCATCCAGGTCCGCGTCGCGATCGTCCTTATCCCGGACCGGTTTGAGGAACTCCTCATTGTATTGCGGTTCACGCTGAGACTTGCACCACTCCACAACTTTGTCGATCTCTTTTTCGGTTACCAGAGCCCCGTGGAGACGAACCAGCCGTGCTGTTCCGGGCGGAAGAAAAAGCATGTCGCCGCGGCCCAGCAACGCTTCCGCCCCGTTCGAGTCCAGAATCGTTCTGGAGTCCACTTTTGACGCCACGCGGAAGGCAATGCGCGAGGGGAGGTTTGCCTTGATCAGACCGGTGATGACATCGACCGAGGGCCGCTGAGTGGAAAGAATCAGATGGATGCCCACCGCGCGTGCCATTTGCGCGAGGCGCGTAATAGCTTCTTCGACGCCCTGGGGCTCAACCATCATCAAGTCCG
>JAKAWN010000146.1 GCA_021827245.1 Acidobacteriota bacterium
AGAACTTTCAACAAGTCCTCGCGCGAGGCGAAAGTGGTGTCGAAGACTTCCACGTCGAAGTTCAGTGAACGCAAATGCGAGGCTAAATAGAGGATACCCAGAGGAACGTAGGGCTTCATGATCGCCTGCTCTTTGGCGTCCTCCTCCAGAAAGTAGCCGTGGGTCAAAAGCAAATCCATAACTTCAATCCTTCTAATGGCCCGAGCTGTGTCCTGGCGGTAACCAAGGATAACGGGCCCGCCATTAATGCCTCCCGCGCCTGTCAGTCACATCGCATGGCGGAGCAGGCCAGGACGGGCAGTTGTGTCGCGTCCGAATTCCGGCACGTCAGTTCCAATTGCTCAACGTTGTCCCAGAGTTCCGCAAGCTGGATGGGATCCAGACGATTCGTCGCGTCAGAACGATCCCGAAGGCTGAATTGCAATTCGCCGGGTGAACACCACGCATCCACCTCCGCATGAAGGGCATCTCGGACGGCACGGTAGAATTCTGTGGTGTAAGCTCCCTTGAACATCATGGCCAGGTCGTCGCTATCCACCCAATTGCTCTTGGAGCCCAGTTCCTCACGGACCAGCTGGTAGAATTTTGTTCCGGGCAATGGGTAGGAGACCGAAACGCCAATGTCATCCGGGCGGCTCCGGCGGACCAGTTGAAGAGTCTTCTGAATATCGGCCCAAGTCTCGCCGGGGTAGCCGAGCTGAAGGAAAAAGCAGGCTCGGATTCCGTGGCGATTTAAGTTCTCCCGCGCAGTCAGGATCTCGGGGACCCGGATGCCTTTTCCCATGGCATCGAGAACCTTCTGTGATCCGGATTCGACTCCCATCCATACCTCCACACAGCCGCCCCTTGCAAGGGCCGTTACGGCCTCCTCATTGTTCATTAGATCTGCTCTTGACTGCACCTTAAAGGGAATGGCGCAATGGCCATTCACGACCTGCAGGGCAAATTCCTGAACCCACCGATTGTTGATTCCGAAAAGGTCATCCGCGAACCACAGATGATCGGCTCCATAGCTCTCGCGAAGGTGCCGCATTTCTTCCGCCACGCTGTCAGGAGTGCGGGCGTGGAAAGAGTCGCCGTAGATGGGCTTTGCACACCAGTTGCACCGGAACGGGCAGCCACGGCTTGCCACCAGATTGAGGGAAAAGAAGCCATGCGCTTTTCGCCACATTTCTCGGTAACGTTCCACGTCGATCAGATCTCTCGCCGGAAGTGGAAGGGTTTCCAGATCGCGCATCAGCGGCCTGGTGGGTGATCGCATCACACGCCCGGTGCAGTTCATGAATCCCAGGCCCGGAATGTTCGCAGCATCTCCAGTAGATTTCTTGATAAGGTGTTCAACAAGTTCGAGCAATGTCCACTCGGCTTCGCCTATGAGGACATAGTCCGCGCCTCGCGCCAGGTATTCAGCCGGGTGATCTGAAGAATCCGATCCATGAACCACGACCTTTGCGCCGGCCAACGTGGCAGCGTCGATCATCTCGAAGGCAACTTTGCGCATGCGGCTCAAACACATCTTGGAAAGAAAATTGAAATTGTCCTCATAGACGGCAATCACCTTCGGCTGATGCCTGCGGACAGCCTCCGGAAATCCTTCCGCCGGGTCCTCCAGCATGCTGTCAAACAAGGCGACCGAGAATCCCTTCTGCCTGAGCAGGGCAGCGGCGTAGAGCGTGCCCAGCGGAGGGTACGGCTGCATCTTGCGGACCTGTTTGCGGTCGTAATATAGGTGATAGGAGTGGGTCAGCAGAACATCAACCAAAGCATTCTCCTCTCGGCAAATGAGTGTCCGTAGCTGAAGTACGATGCAGTTGCCATCAGCAGACCTCCTGCATTCCGTGGCCAAGTGACTGTCCAGTCAATAATGACCGCCGTGTGACCAGCCTTTCGGTGGTTCTGGCAAGCCAGAGTTCCCACGGAAAGCCGTAGTGGTTTCTCTGCAATCGCCATCGCAAGGGAGCTCCAAGCGCCCTTCGAACTCCTCCACGAATCCAGGGAGCTCTGGCCGCCGTCCGCCGGATCTGGTTGTTAAGGAGAAAGTATTCAAGCATCCGTTTCAGGCGGCGGAGCTCCTCCCCCAGCAGCCAAGGCAAGTGATTGCTTCCGAGATCCACGTTGGCCCATTCTTCGAGAGATTGAGGCTCGTGGACTCCTTTGAGCCTGAGCTCAGGCCAGATCGGGATTCCAGGATAGGGCGTGAAAACGTTGGGAGAGAAACTCACATTCGAGTGTTTCCGGGCAATGTCGCTCATAATGCGGAAGGTCGTCAGCCGGTCTGCTTCCGTTTCACCCGGATATCCCAGGATCAGATTGAAAGTCACTCGAATACCAGCCAGTTCTGACTTGCGGGCAGTCTCATACATCTCGTCAATCCGCTGATGTTTCTTGTTCATCAGTGTGAGTACTGACTGAGAGGCCGACTCCGTTCCGAAACCCATATGCGTTACACCTGATTCACCCAACAGCCGAACATCGTCGTCGCTCATGCGGGAAAGGAGGTCCGTTGAAGCCTGAAAAGTCCAGCGAAACCTAACTTTCGATTCGAGGAAGCCTCGTGCAATTTCGACAGCGCGCTTAACATTGACAGGGAAATTGGAGTCGAGAAATGCGACCTCGCTTATGCGGTAGCGGCTGACCAGTTCAGTGACTTCTGTAACCACTCGGTCTACGGTGTAAGCGTTGAAGCGACGTTTATAGAAGACCTGGTCCGTGCAATAATTGCACGCATACGGACATCCGACACTTGACGCATAGGGTAGTTTCCGAATCCCCGTTATTCTTTCGTAAGCGTCAAAGTTTCCCAGGTTGAATGCGGGCGTGGGCAGATCGTTCACGTTAGCCACCGATCGCTCAGGGTTGTGATGAATGCCCCCATCCAACTTATGAGAAATTCCACTTACCGCATGGAGCGGCTTTCCTTCACTTAGAAGGCGAGCTAATTCGACCAGCGTCCTTTCCCCTTGCGCCCGTACAATAATGTCAACAAAGCTCTTGTTAAGCGTTTGCGCCGGTAAGAGACTAGGGTGCCAACCTCCAAAAACGATTGGGAGACCGGGACGAAGCTGGCGGACCAGTCGTGCAACCTCCACGGCTGGACGGATCATCTGGCCTGTCAGTAGAGAAACCCCTAAGCACAGGGCATCTTTGATCTCCTGAGACACAAGACGCCTGAAATCCGGCTGAATTGAGCCGTCCACAATCGATACCTGGAACCCTTCCTGAAGCAATGGCGAGGCCAAGCTCAGAAGACTTAAAGGAGGCCCGAGCGGCTGGCCTGCATAGGGTGGATAAAATAGAACAACCTTGTTGGTCATGGACAATTCGCCTCCACGGCCGGCTCAAGTTGCTTCGCGTCTACTTTGGGTTTGGCAACGGAAACAAATCGCTTGATCTTGCGATTGATCCAGAGTTCGAACGGAAGAGCATAGAAGTCGTGGTCCAGCCGCCATCGCGCCGGAACGGCCAGGCAGTGTTGAAATATCCGCACGGCCGCCCCGGCGTCCAATTTAGCAATGGGAATCCGGTCAAACGCGACGCGCAGGTAATCCCTCATCACCTGCACGCGTCGATGTGATCGCCCTTTCAGCCAAGGGAGAACGGTGTACCTTGGGAAATAATCAGCCCACCCTTCAAAAGAATCTGGTACGACAATCCCAAGTTCCTTAACATGTTGCATGATGGGCGAGCCCGGGTAGGGCGTAAAAATGTTGGTCCAGAACTCGGCACCGGGGAACCGCCGGCAGACGTCCATGATGAAGTGGATAGTCTGCCTCCGTTCCCGGGCGCCCTCTCCCGGATAGCCAAAAATGATGTTGAAGCTGGGCCGAATTCCAGCATCCAGGCAGCGCTCAGCGGACTTGTAGATCGAATCGAAATCCTGAAAAGTCTTGTTCATCAGCTTCAGTATTTTGGGCGATGCGGAATCGACGCCCTGGCAAATCTGATGAAGGCCGGCGCGCCGCAGCAGGCACAACTCATCCTTACTCAGGCGTGCAGTCAGGTTTGTTGTTGCCTGGACGCTCCACCGAAATCTGGAGCCGGCCCGGACAAGCCCTTCAGCGATACTGAGAGCGCGATCCAGGTCAACGAGGAAGTTGTCATCAACAATCCAAAGCATCTCTAGCCGGTAGCGAACGGAGAGATCAAAGGTTTCTTCAACTACCTGTTCCGCGGGTAATCCGTTCCACTGCCGGCCATAAACTCCTGCATTTGTGCAATAGGAGCAGTTGAACGGGCATGCCAGGCTGGAAGTGTACATGGCCCAACGCCTGCCACAAAGCCGCTCATAGGCGTCAAAGTCCGCAAGTTCATAAGCCTTGGGTGGCATCTCCGCTAGCTTCTGGAGGGCCCTTGGCGGATTCAGAATTAGCCTGCCATCCTGCTTGAAACCAGCGCCATCCACACCCTCAAGGGAGTCTCCATTTTCCAGGCGCTTAACCACTTCGAGCATCGTGGCCTCACCCTGACCGCGAACCACAATGTCCACAAATTCCGCCTCAAGAGTCTGCTGAGCCAGCAAAGAAGGATGCCAGCCTCCCAGAATGATGGGGAAGTCCTTGTCCCATGCTTTCACTGCCCGCCCGATCTCTGCTGTCTCGCGAATCATCGGGCCGGTAACGAGAGATATGCCAAGGCAGAGAGCATCCTTGATTTCTTCAAGGACCCGCTGCTTCAAGTTGGGAGTAACAGTGGAGTCGATCAAGACAACTTTGTATCCAGCCCTGAGCAGAGGAGTTGAAACCGCGAGGATGCCGAGCGGAGCGGTAGCTTCGGTGCTGGCAAATGCTGGAAAGAAAAATACAATCTTCTTAGAAGTCTTCACTCTGGCATCCCCCAACCATTTGGCAGTCCTCGTTCCCGCCCCATACGTTCGAAGAATAGCAGCGGGAGATATGTGTACGTGTCATGGCACAATCCCTTTATTGCAAATAAATTGTCAAAAGCCCACATGGGTACTTGAACTAGATTTTAGGGAATTCGTCGGTAAGGCCATTTTTGATGTGCAAGGTAACAGCGGCGGCAGAACCGCAAAAGTGAGGAGAATCAAACCCAACGAATGGCCGTATGTGTATTCGAAAAGTCCAGCAACAAGATAGCCGACGAGAGCCAGAACACCAGTTCGCACGGCAAACTCTTCTTCTTTACATGCTGCTGCACTTAATGCACTCAGAAGATCACGGAACAGCATGGTAATTGATAGGAGAGCAGCTAGCGCGACGGGTATTCCAAATTCGGCAGCCAGTTCGACCGCGTTGTTATGCAGGTGTCCGTGATACGCCGGCACCGGGTCTTGGGGTGAAAGATAGGACATATAAAGCTTGTCGATACGACCAGGGCCGACTCCCGTGAGCGGGTGACCTTTGATCATTTCCCATCCGACTCGCAACATCTCAATCCGTTCCAGATTCGAATAGTAAGAAGGCTTGATCGACTGGGTTAACCGCTCACGAATTGGGCGGGGAGACATGAAGAACAAAACTGCTGGTAGGAGCGGGAGCGCCCATATCCACTTCGATCGTCGCCACACCAATTCGACGCCAAGCATAACCAAGCACGTGATCCATGCCATGCGCGTCAGGCTTACGACAATCGCCATCCCGTTTATAGCCACCACAGGCCACCAGCACCTTCTTTCTTCGGGGTACAGGGACCAGAAGCTAAGCAAGCCGGCCACCACCAGAATTTCCACCGTTCCATAAACCATCCAATGGTTGAGTAAACCGCCGGAACGCAGATAGAGACCGACATCACCACCAACTGCTAGTTCGCGACGATAGTAAAAAATACGTGAAACAAAATCACCGATAAGAAACAGAGAACTTAACGTCGCGGCCAGAAATATTCCTTGCCAGACGACGAGGCGATCAACTGCCTGATGCAGTATCGGCAAAACTAAAAAGAGCGAACCAATCAGGAGCAGGTGCCGAATTTCACCCCAGCCAAGGGAAGGTTCGGGAGATAGTCGCCAGACAAGGATTTCGAGTCCCGCCCATAACCCCCAAAAGCGGAAAACGCGCGGGAAGGCGAGATGAACTTGACCGCGCGCCAGCCGGACAATTCGAACCAGTAATGCGATGGTGAGAAAAAACTCGGAAACCGCAATGGAAACTGGAACTGCCCAAAGCCCGAGTATTAGCAATGCAGAGTCAGGGGAAGCAGACGCCACGGCCTTCCAGAATCGTGTGTGCTCACCCGTCTCAGGTTCCCGGTGCAGGCGGACCGTGTCGGCAATTAAAGTCGAGCTCTTCAAGAGTACCTCAATACATCTGACGCATCAGATCAAACCCGATGAAGAGACCGCTCGGCGTGTCAGCCGAAGGATCGCCCAGGAACGTTGCGCGTGTTCCGGCCCGCTGTGACACGACAGTCCCGGGGCTGTTCGAAAAGCCTAGCGTAAAGGCATGCCGCCATAACCGCTTTTGAATTCCAAAAGCGTAAGCCGGACGGTGAATGCCGAGTTCCCGGCCATTAACAAGCGTCGGTATGACCTCGGCAATCACAGCCACGGTTGGTCGAATGTCAAAAGCCCCTCCCAAGCCCAGCGAAAAACTATTGATACCCGGAAGATCGGGCGGAGGATCTTCCAGGATTGGGTTCGCTATCAATCTGCGATTCTGCAAGGACAGGGTGGGCACAACGTAGAATTGTGTACGATTGAAAAGACTGCGCGAAAAGATTCCTTCGAAATTAGTTGTGAAATTCTTCGAGAAGTTATTCTGCCCATCCACCGAGAACCGGAATGTTGCATTCAGCGGATATCCACCGTGCTCATCCAAAATATGGTAAGCAGCCATGAGTTCAACAGGCCGGCCGATGACACTCGGAGAGCGATAGGCACTGACGGACAACTTGTCGGTGACACCATACCGAAAACCGAATGACGAAACAGAAAAACCGTCCAGGCCATCCAGGACAGCGCCCCGGGCCCTTCCACTGAACGCAGTATCAAAGGCGAAACGGTGCGTAAAGTTTACATAAACACCGTGCCGGTCCAACCGCCGTCCCGTCGGCAGGCTGAATAGATAGTCATCGGCGGGAGTGTAGATCCTTGCGTTTTCTTTGGCCGCGTTAGCGGCTGCGCGTTGAGGTGCGGGATCTCCCGATCCAAGGGATTTGACGAAAGCACCCACGGCCATAATTTCATCATTTGACAGCTTGCCTTCCCACGCTGGCATCAGGGTTCCTTTCTTGCCGTGCTTGATGGTGTTGATGATCGTCTCTCTTGTCAGGCTTGCCTGGACTTCGGGATTTGTGAAATCAGGTGTGCCGAGTGCCTTCATCCCTTTCCCATCTTTGCCATGGCACATGGCGCACTTCTCGACAAAAATTGTCGCACCCTGTTGCGTGCTTTTTGGAGCAGCGTCAACCAGCGCCGTTTCCCGCAATTGCGGGTCTGGAATCGAGTTTGAGGATTGAACCTCGCGAATGATGCGGCTCCTTAGATCAACAACGTAATCCTTCCCGTTTCGATGAACGATAATGGAGGAAGACGATCCATCAATGAATTGGACTCCGAGGGCATCAGCCCTCGAGGAGTCCCAACCCGGCCCTGCCTTGCTCGAGACGTCAGGTTTCGCGGTGTTCGCAGAGGGCTGGCCTTTCTCGGCTTGAAGCTGTGTGGGCGTCAACCACAGTATTCCGGCCGCTGCCAGGCAAATGATGAATTGTTTACTCAGGACGCCCATCTTGTTCGGGTACCGTCCAAACTGATGTGTGCTGACATCGTGTTTTTGCATGTGTCCTCTCCCCTTGTTAGTACTCCGTAAGAGTTATCATGCGTAAAGAGAAGAGTCGTCAGACAGGTGTAGTGAGTTTGTAAAGGTTGTGTTAGTCTCTCTGGAGAGGCACAGGGGAATTTGGCCGGTCGATCATACGGGGAGACCCATTTGCCACAATCAAAGACAGAAGGTGTGCGTCAATAGAGATTGGGTTCAAACCTTTATGGAAAAGATCCTGATTATTGAGGACGACCGCTCACTTTACAAGGCGCTGAAAATCGCCTTTGAGGCTGAAGGCTATGGGATAGAATTTGCCTCGGATGGCGAGGCGGGCCTCCAGGCATTCCGGAACTCACCACCCGCGATGGTGGTCCTGGATCTAAAGCTTCCCAAAATCCATGGGCGTGAAGTTTGCCGTACCATCAGGGCAGAAGCGCCGAATCTTCCAGTGATTGTGCTCAGCGCTTCGGCCGACGAGGTGGACAAGGTGCTGCTGCTTGAAATGGGGGCGGATGATTACGTCACAAAACCCTTTAGCCCCAAGGAACTGTTGGCGCGTGTGCACACTATTTCACGCCGGGTGCGGGGGCCGAAGCCAATCGACCAGTATGCTTTTGACGACGTGAGCGTCAATTTTGCCAAGATGGAGTTGACCCGGGCAGGCGACAAGATTCCCCTCACGCCACAGGAATTCAAGATTCTGAAATACTTTGTGCGAAATCCCGAACGCGTCATATCGCGGGATGAGTTGCTGAACCAGGTGTGGGGTTACGATTGCTATCCCTCAACGCGGACCGTTGACAATCACATCATGAAGCTCCGGCAAAAGCTGGAAAAGGAGCCAATGAATCCAACCCATTTCAAAACAGTTCACGGCGTCGGGTACAAATTTGTTCCTTGACGGCATGATATCGTCCAACGTCGCTAAATTGTTCATGGAATCGGAGTGAATAACGCAGAGAGGAACGATGGTCAAGATTCGTTTGCGAACCAAGTTTCTGGTTTCGCTGATATTCACGACCACAGCCCTCACTTTCGCTGTGTTGTATATCGTGCGGTCTTACCTGCGAAAACATGCTCGTCAAGAGATCCATCAAGCACTTTCTAATTCCGTTTTGACCTTCCAGCACTTTGAACAGCAGCGCCAGGCAACCCTGGCCCAATCAGCAGGGGTCATGGCTGACCTTCCCAGCCTTCGAGCGCTGATGACCACGCATCACCAACCGACAATCCAAGACGCCTCGACCGGTTTCTGGAAACTTGCGGGCTGTGACCTCTTTCTTCTTGCCGACCGGTCCGGAAAGGTGATGGCGCTCCATACTTCAACCGCTGGATTCGACCGAGATTCCGCACAGGAGTCGCTAGCTCAGACCCTTCGCGGCGAGCAGAGTCGGGACTGGTGGTTTGGTGGAGGCCACCTCTATGAGGTGTTTCTGCAACCGATCTATTTCGGTTCGCCTCTTGACAACAATTTGCTCGGGGTGCTGGCCATGGGCTTTGAGGTAGACGAACATCTGGCGGCAGTCGTGGCCCAAATTGCTTCCAGCCAGGTTGCTTTCCGTTATGGGAGTAACATTGTCGTCAGCACGCTTTCGACCGGCCAGAGGTTGGAGCTTGCTTCACATGCGACGCGATTTACCACGCCGACAGTTCTTGAGTCTGAAGAAATACAACTGGGCAGGGAGCACTTTCTCGACACGACCCTGGAACTTGCTCCAAAGGGAAGTCATCCGGTCAGCCTCACAGTGCTGAAATCATTTGACGCTGCGACCCTCTTCTTGGAGGACCTGAACCGATTGCTGCTCGCTGTAGGATTCGTAGCGGTCCTGGCAGGGACAGCGTTGATTTTCTTGATCTCCCATACTTTTACACGCCCACTTGCGAACCTGGTCGCCGGTGTCCATGCGCTCGGGAAAGGGGATTTTAACTTTCCCTTGAGTGTCCGGAGCAACGATGAGTTGTCAGAAGTGACGACTGCTTTCGACGGAATGAGGAAGTCACTGCAGAAAAGTCAGCAGGACCTGCTCCACGCAGAGCGCCTTGCCACCATCGGCCGGACGGCAAGCTCAATCTCGCACGACTTGCGCCATCCCTTGACAGCTGTTCTTGCATACGCCGAACTTCTTTCGGAGAGCAAGGAAGATGATCGCCAAAGGAAGGATCTCTACCAGGAGATTCGTTCGGCGGTCAACAGAATGACCGAATTGATTTCTTCTTTACTGGAGTTCTCGAAAGCCCAGGAGTCCCTCCAACTTTCCCACGGCGATCTTTTCGATGCGCTTCAGCGGGCCGTTGCCACCATCCAACTCCGCACCGAATTCAGCAAGATCGAGATCCGACTTACGCACGAAGGCCCGACAGATGGATGGTTCGATTTCAAAAAGCTCGATCGAGCTTTCCGCAACCTCTTGCAGAATGCCTGCGAGGCGGCTCCTGCTGGTACTGGGAAAATTGCCGTGCGGGCGACTAGAATGAACGACCATGTGGAGATATTTGTAGTTGATAACGGTTCGGGCATCCCAGAATCCATTCGAGAAGAAGCCTTCCAGCCTTTTGTGACTTACGGGAAGAATGGCGGAACCGGACTCGGGCTTGCGGTTGCTCAAAAGATTGCCCATGACCATGGCGGAGATGTGAAGATCCATTCAACCGGCGCTTCTGGAACCACCATCAAACTCGTCCTCCCAATAAAGCCTCCTTCAAAATCATCTCCAAGTTAACTCCATTCCTCCCTCGTCAAAATACTCACTTGCCAAGTTTTTCTTTCGATTCCAAATTTTTACAAATTCACCACAGCCGCCTGACACATTCAAGGTTATCGGAATGCTAGATTTGGTCTTGAAAGATATGGACAGTATGCCCTGGATTCGGGGGGAATAGGGCTACCCCTGAAGATAAATTGAGCGAACTGAGGGGACTGGCGGAATGATGACAATTTCCCCGGGGGACTTCTTGAAGACGAGCGCCGCGACTCCCCTCGAAGGTCGGTATTTGGTGGCAGGAGTGCAATTGTCAATCATGACGAATTTTGAACCAATCCTCAACGCGGCACGAAACTCTTTCGAGGCGAGAACTCTGTCACACCGCGATGAAATGCAAGAAGTCCGGTTGTCATTTTGGGTCGAAGACACACCGCACCCGGACATGCCTGAGTCCAAGCCCTATTTCCGCGGCATGGACCACCTGGTCTTTGCCGGGTTCGATAGTCGCAACTCGCTGCTTATCAACCTGCGAGAACACTGTGGTATAGGCCGCTTCACGCCTGAGCTAGCTTCCGATGAACATTTTTGGGGGACCATCCTGTTCCCGGCACTTCTCACGATGCTCGGACCTTCTGTGGGCCTGGCTTCCTTGCATTGTGCGTGTGTCGCCTGGAAAGGAAGCGGGTTGCTACTGGCAGGCGAGTCTGGCGCAGGAAAGTCCGCACTTTCACTTGCGCTCTCAAAGGCAGGATTCGATTTTCTTTCTGATGATCGAACTTTAATTGGTGAGCAACAAGGCAGGCTTCTCGCCTGGGCACTATCAAGGGAGATGAAACAGCGGGTTGAAAGCATCAGTCAGTTTCCGTATCTCAGTCAGATCAAGCTGAATGACACATTCAAGCAGGCAGATGAGGTTAGGTTCGACGCCAGCAAGGTCCCCGGCCTTCACTGCGTTCGATGTTGCGAACCGCGTTGGCTCGTTTTCCTTGAACGTAAAACCCATCTGACCTTTTCGCTGACTTATATGTCGCCTGATGAGGCCGCCAGGCAATTAGAACGCCAATTACATCGGGAGATACCTGAAGTTAGAGAGAAACAACGTCGGACAATTGAAAATCTCGTCGCGGGAAAGTGTTATCGGCTCGAATACGGGGGCGACTTCCACACCGTCGCAGGTGCGTTACATTCCATGGTTGTAAATGGGTGGAAGACTGACAAACGGGTACGCCGGGCCTCAACGCGGAAAACATTACAATCGGTTCCCAACTCCGATGACCCTCTCCATCGATTTCATGCGACCCCACTCAGTTGCGAGGCGAGTCTGATGGAGCGGCGAATTCGTCTCGAAACCAACATTCCCGTCGTCCTGAAACGCGCCGAAAAGTTCCTGAATTGCAGTGAGAGCACCAATAATGCGCTTTCGCAATTCCTCTGGAAAATCGTCATAGAGCAGGACGACAAAACCACGGCCATCTGGCCCCCAATGACTGCTTTTTCAAACCGCAGCATGCGTTACATCAATCTCGGCCAACGCAGCTTTATCGCGGTGGACCATACGACACGGCAAGCGGTCGGAGTGCTTTCAGAGTATCTAGCCGACGACGAGGCAGGATTTTCTAGTGTTTTCCTTGCCAGCATGTTTTACCTCACCGCTCCGGCCCTCGGACTAGTAGCCATTTCGGCCGCCTGTGTATCAATGGACGGGCGTGGTCTTCTTCTTTTTGGGCCTCCGTGCAGCGGCAAGACCACTGCAAGCTATCGGAGCGTTAGCCTGGGATTGGAATTCTATGCAGACCAGGCCGTGTTCATGGAAAGCAAGACTGGTAGTTTGCGTGCTTGGGGAGATTTTTGGCCTGCCGCTTTTCGTGAAGATACAACACAGTTCCTTTCGGAGCTCGCCCACCATTCCCAGCGCCTTGTTTATGCTGACCGGACGTTCATGTGCGCAGGGAAAAGCCCCACAGGTCCATCGGGGGCCCGCAGTGTGATCCCCATCGGTTGCATATTCCTCCATCGTCAGGCTGGGGCATCACCAAAGCTGAATTATCTTCGTAAGTGTGATGTGGGTGGCCGTCTTGCCGCGTTTGTTCCCTTTGTGGAGAACGCAGGAACCACCTCTGAACGTGACGAAGTCTTCAAATCACTCAGCCGTTTGCCGGCCTATACCCTGACATATGGTAGTGACACTTCGGAGGCTGCGGTTTTTTTTCGCAGCATTTTGAGCACGCACCGTCCTATGGGGGATCGATCGTGAGCCCATCCCTGCGCCAGGCGATTGTTGCGGAGCTTGCTGCTACGAATGTGCATCCATTCGATTTCATCTTTTGGCGTTCCTTCAACGACACTGAATGGAGCCACGCTCTTGACTGGCTCGACTTGAGCGGGCTAGCACTCTACTTCTGGCAAAAAATGAAAGTAGCCGACGCGCAAAAGCACCTTCCGGCCTATGTGCAGACGCGCCTATCGAGGTGCTACGAGGAAAACTGCTTACGTGTTGAATCCATCAGGAAGGAATCTGCGGTCTTGAACAAGATTTTCAATAGTGCAGGCGTACAATACGCCGTTCTGAAGGGCCTGGCGCTAGTACCTGACTACTGCCCTGATCCGGCCCTTCGCACACAATATGACCTTGACTATCTTATCCGGCCGGACAAACTCGCGCGGGCCGAGTCAGTGTTACAAAGCTCAGGCTACATTCCCAAAGTTACTGGAGGAGACTATCACATTGCCTATGTCAGGCCCATATCCAAAGTCCTTCCTTCTGAAAGACCTGTGGGACTCTATTCAGCGGAGTTGGAAAGGCCAGTCGAATTGCACATTGCGCTGTGGGACCCTGCGGAGGAAGGAATTGCCATTCCACTCCCCGAAGATTTCCTCGATCGATCGCGGAAGCATGCGTGGCAGGAATCTGAGTACTCGGCATTAAGTGAAGAAGATTCCCTTATTTTTCAGATCCTGCATGCCTTCCGGCACATTCTGCACAACTGGTCCCGATTGTCGACTTTCCTTGAAGTCTCTCATTTCTTGCACCGGCGAGCCTCTGATACGGATTTCTGGTTACAGTTCCGAGACCGCAACACAAATCTGGGATGGGTGCCTGAAGCCTCCGCTGTGGTATTCAGGATTGCGCAAAACCTTTTTGGTGGTTTCATTCCAACAGACTTGAATCCGCAGGTGGGTCCGAAGTTCTCCGCGGTTCTAGATCTGTGGATCAAACGTTATGGGCTGCCTGGGGCAATCGAAAATTTTCGAGACAGCAAGAATAGTCTGTTCCTCCACCGGGAGTTTGTGGTTGATCGCTCGGCGTGGACAGATGTTTGGAGGCGTCGATTATTCCCTCTTCGGCGCCCCCACAATCTTCCCAAAGTATTAGCCAACCAGCAGGCTCGGCACTTCGTGAAGAAGTGGGCACAAGGTCTCCACGGCCTTCGGAGGTTCCAGTTCCACGCCTTTTCGGCGGTACGTTATGCATGGGAATACCCGCAGTGGCAACTTCTTCGAAGGGCGCTTACTCTTGATCGGCCCAAAACAGGAAGGTGCGTGCAGGGAACAGCTGATCGCACGGATTGTAATTCGGGGTGGTCTCCGAAGTCTGTGGCCACGCAGTTCAATGACGCATCAGGATTCAGAGATTAAATATGTTTCGTCTGCGAGCTTATCTGATCCAGACCTATCTTATTTGTTTCGATCTGATAGTGATCAGCGCGTGCTACGTCCCTGCTCGGCAGGACTTCGCGCGTCTTGACAGGGGGCTTCCATCTAACCCTCTGATAGGCGATAGGCTTGTCGAAAGCCTTACCGTCACCTTAGTGGTCTGGCTTGCCTTCTCGTTCTACTTTGGCATGTATTATTCCAGGCGTTTGGGTCGGCCTTTTGAGGATCTCATCACCATTGCGAAGGTCTCAACGGGAAGCATGGTCGTTCTTGAGTGTCTTGGCCATTTGCTACCGGTGCTCGGGTTACCTCGCATGTTCATGGTTTGTTTTCTGGGGTTAAGTTTCATCGGCCTATCTCTTGCCAGGCTGGTATTGCGGTTTGCCATCCGTGCGCTACGCCGGCATGGCCATAACATCAAGACTCTGGTTGGACTTGTCCCCATTTTTGAGACAAACAGTTAAGACTCAAAATTCAGCGAATGGCATGAAAATGCCATCGAAAGGAGAATGGAGTCATGGGTTTGTCT
>JAKAWN010000147.1 GCA_021827245.1 Acidobacteriota bacterium
AAGGGTACCGAGATTTGGCGTGTTTCCATAGAAAGGCAATGGCTTTAGCGTGGGGCCTCTACCGGGCCGGCACACCACTTTCAGGTGGCCACAGTTGAAACATGCCGGTTCCATCACTTAGCGCAGTTAGCGCAGGCTGAATTCGACTCGTTTGCCAAGCAGATGCGCCACCTTGGCCATCGTATTGAGCGTTATAGATGTGTTGGCGGGGTCCAGCAGCCGGTCAAGGCCGGTGCGGCTGGTCTTTAATCGCCGGGCCATTTCCATCTTGCTGATATGACTCTTGCGCATGGCCTTCTCAAGCTCATGGGCAATCTTAAACTTAATGGCTGTCGCCCGGCACTCCTCCAGAATGCCGTCGTCCGCCAAAAACTCCTCAAAGCTGGAACCTATGTTTTTTCGCATTGCATTACCACCTATGCCAATTGATCGCGTCGTTTTTCCGCGATCTCAATTTCGTGCCGCGGTATTTTTTGCGTTTTCTTAACAAATCCGTGCAGCAGTACCATCGTGCCGCCATGCACGCAAAAAATCACTCTTGCAATCCGTTCTCCAAGTCGGCTCCTGACCTCCCAAAGGCCATTACCCAGGCTGCCAACAAGCGACCTACCGATTGGCCAGCAATATTGCACCTTAAGAACATCGGCACCAATTGCCTTTCGCTCCGCTTTGGGAAGCGCCTGCAGCCATTCACGAACCGGCTCACTGCCGCTGTCCGTCCTGAAGAACATGGCATCGAGTGTTCGCTCAATATCAGTCATGAGTGTACCATTTTTTGTACGTCCTGTCCATTTGTATCGTTGCCGATCCCGACCGGGCGTGGATTCTGGCGGACATCGGGACAGGTCCAGGTAAGTTCAAGTTTTTGTTTGCCGTTGGCCATGGGGGACATTCACGAATGGCCTGCAGCGTCGGCGACCGGTTCAGTAAAAAAAGACTTGCCAGGAGGCTGGCAAATGAGGTATATAGGGGCATTTATAATTGACCGGTTTTCACCCGCCTTGGTGACAATTACCGCAATGAAATACAGGTGGCCTCTCCGATGTTGCCATAGCGGTCCGGAACACAGGTGAAAATCACGATTTGGCACTCTTTGGCAGCTTTGGCCAACACGGCCCCCATGAGCCGCAGGCGGTTGTGGTCAGTGTAACCAAGGGCATCGTCCAGGATGAGCGGCATACCGCCATTCTGGGACACAATCATCGAACATGCGGATCGGAAGATCAAAGAAAGCTGTTCTCGGGTGCCACCACTCAACGAATCAAACAATACGGTAATATTCTGCAACGTTCGACTCGTAATCCGCAATTCCTCGCTGATATCCACTTGGAAGGAGTCATCGAACACCAGACGTCCGAGTTGCTCAATCTTTTCCTTCAGCGGAGCCACATACGCCCGCCGCACCTTGACCCGTTCCTCCCGCATGGTCTCAAAGAGGCATTTGGCAGAAGATGCTCGCCGATGAAGGGATGCAGAGTCTGTCATCAGACGTTCGCAAGCAGTCTGCGCCGCGTGTAGCTTCTCGTAAAGCCCCTCCTCACCGTGAATTTTCAGACGTGTCTGGACTACGGTTAGTTCAGTTTGAGCGGCATCCCGGCGATTGTGGGTAGTTTGCAGGGAACCTTTGGCTGTTTCCGACAAGGCTTTCACCCTTTCGGGATTTTTCGTCCTGAGCGCCGTCTCGGCACATTGAACGCCGGCATTCTCAGAAGCCACGACCTGGACTGCCTGCGCCAGCGCCTTTTCCAAGCCATCATCGGAAATATTCTCGCGTGCCCGTTTAAGGTCTGCACGAGCTTGGATAAGGTGTTTGGACGAGAGATCGAGTGACGCCCGTGACTGGTGATGCTTTGTGTTGTGATCATTCCATACACCACGGGCCACATCCAAAGTTTGGTGGGCCAACTCACATGCGTGTGCTGCTTGCCGGTGGGTCAATTCACTGCTCTTCCATTCCTTTTCTGCCGATTCCAAATCAGGGCATATCGCAGGATGCTTTGCGCGGTTGCCAACGTAGGCTGGTACGGTTTGCTCAAGGCCCATAAGCATTTCCGCAAGCTTTTCGTATGTCAGATCGCGGAGATTTTCTTTTTCAATCTGCGTCTTGGCGGCTGCAACTCGTGAGGCCTCATTGCGGGTTTCGTAGGCCTGTCTGGCCTCACTTGGGCCGACAACACTGGCGTTTTCGCACAGGCAGTCCAATTCTCCCTGGCAGTCTACGACCCTTTTTTCGAGCTTTTCGAAGCTGGCACCAGCGATCACATCGATATTTAGCTTTTTAGGAATACTCAATCGCAGGTTGCTGGTGACAGTCAGTGATCGCTCGCTGCCCTTGCTCAGCGTCGTGTCTTTCCCGTCGATTATCATGAAACATTCGGCCAGGCTTTCAAGACGTACTTGAGGTGCGCCGGTTTCCAGCTTTGCTTTGGCAGCAAGCAGTTCCTTTTCCGCTGCTTCTATGGACTCCAGAACCCGCGCGGTCACCTTGTTACAACGAAGCAGTTTCTCGGCCTGCGCAGCGTTTTTTCTGGCTTCATCTATGCGGGACTTGCGTTCACCGAGTTGTTCGAGTTGCAATTTATTCTGATAATAGTCAAAATCCGCCCGTCGAAGTTCGGCGTTCTTGTCTGCTAATTTTCTCACTTCATCAGCCTGACTGAATGTCACCTGTGTCTTCTTGAGTTCACGCTGGGCCTGCTCCAAGACTGGAACGGACATAGCACTTTCAGCATTGATCTTCTTGTATTCCTGATCAGCTTCGGCAACCCTCGTGATCAGCGCCTGGCGAAAGTCACGGTCGCGGTGTGCCGCTTCTTCGGATTGTTGGGCCGACTGCAGCTTCAAACGCGACGTTGAGAGCGCACCCTCCAAATCTCTGATCTCGGCAAGTGACGTTGTATAGGCAGTGACCTCTTGAGTAAGTCTATCATCCTGTTCCTTCAATTGTGCCAATTCCTCCTGGAGAGAGGCGGTACGTTCGGTATCATCGTCGAGACTACGGATTGCTTGCTCGATATTGGAGGCTTCTTCTTCGGAGCGCGTCAATGCAGTACGTGCATCTGTCAGCTCTTTTCGCTCTGCACCGCGCTCGGTGTAATAACGAAGGTATTCCGTTCGCACTTTGTCGAATAGGCCCACTTCGGCGGGATCGGTGGGACGGCCACCAGCCGCCTGATCCAACGCGGCTGAAAGTGATGTCTGCCTGGCCAGATCGGGCTGGTGGATGGCGTCGCCTTGCTGAATGGTCAGTGCCTTCCAGAGGTCAACGTCAAGCGTCTCGCGGAGGATGGCGTCAGCGCGTTCGTGTGCTTTGCGCCCTGTGTGGTTTTCCGGGTTGGGTTTTGTGATGATAAGTGTGGTTTCTGGTCGTTTCAGAAACCTCTTGAAGTACGTGAACGCGTAAGGCCCGCTTTCCGCTTGCAGCTCAATCTCCGGTCCCTCGTCTCTATGCACTGGCTTGACCGCTTCGACATTCCTATGCCTGCTGTTATCCAAATACTCGAAGAGAAGACCTATGGCTTCGCGAAGACTGGTTTTCCCAGCTTCATTGGGGCCCTGAATGAGTGTAATACCATCGGGACCGAACTTTACCTCGGCGGCGGTAATGCCCCTGTAATTGGCAACTCGAAGTCGAATGAATTTCATACCGCCTCCCTTGCCAACCGCAACAGAAGCATCAAAGCTTCGCGGGCTTCTGTACCTGCGATTCCACCGTCCACGATTTTGTTGCGTAGTCGTTGAACCGTTGCATCGGCAAAACCCGAAAATCCGAGATTCGTAAAATCTGTATCGTCAGGTACGAGGAGAAGTTCCTCATCCCGAACATCGAAAGCCCCAAATACATCTTGTGCGGCAGTAAGATGATTTTGAAGTGCTCCGCTCAATGTCAGAGAAAGTGAGCCAACGAGGTTCAACCGAATCACCGTGCGGTCCTTATTGTCGATCTCTTCCAGTGATTTCCGTAATGCTTCTACATCGTCGGCGGCATTGAGGTCAACCCGTGCCCGCTCGATGAACCGCCACTGCCCTATCTGGACTGGTTTGGTAGTTATACGATCTTCACCAACTTCCACGATCTGGGCATAACCGGATTGCACCTCTCCAAAATCCGTGCTCTCCGGTGTTCCTGAATACCAAATACGGTCGCCAACACCGACCTTGGTCAAGGAATGTCGGTCACCAAGCGCCACAAAGTGAACCTTTCCTTCGCCTATGGCGCGGTCGAGTGTGGCAACTGCAATAGTCCCGGCGGCATGCCGGTCGGGCGTGAGTGTATCGACGGCCCCATGCCCCATACAAATACGGATGGTTCCTTTCGCAGGCACGAGGGCTTTGATCGCATCGGTAATGGGATTGGTTACGGGTCGTTTCGACATCCACGGCGAGCCGACCATTTCCACTCCGTCAGCAATCTTGATGGGGGCAGAAGTTTCGATTACCTGCACTTGGTCGGGCTTCCTCTCATTGAAAGTGCTTGAGCGATAAACGGAAGCTGCATTCAACGGGTCATGGTTGCCGGGAAGGAGGAACACTGGAATGGGCACGTCCTTGAGCGCCTCCAGAGCGCGGGCAACGGTTTTCCGGTCCACTTGGTTCGATTCAAATACGTCGCCACACACCAGCATAAACTGGCACTTCTCGTCTCTGGCAATGCGCCCCATGGCACGAATTGCATCGAATCGCGCCTGGCTATAGCGGTCCTGTGCGCCTTCTGAAAGGAAGTGACGGGTCATGCCCAACTGCCAGTCGCTTGTATGAAGAAAACGAATCATAGATGTCCTCTAATAAAGGCTTTACGCCGTGCCGTTTGTCCGGAATCACTGCGTCATCAGCAATCGACACGGTGCCGGATCGATTGCCGTCTGCACAGGCCGGGTGTGAGACGTGAACGAACAAATCGCCTGACCGGCGGCGAGTGATGGTAAGTGATGCCACAATGATGCCTCAATTCCACCAATCGATCGTTGAAGCCGGTTGATTACATTGGCATCGCTAATCTTGTGCAAAATCCAGTTGTTAATCAGCCCAAGAACCTCGTCCGGCAGATGTTGTGGAAGCTGCGTGACGAAACACAGGCCCAACCAGCGTTTCCGGCCGCGACGGGCAATACGGGCAACTTGCTGGAACAGCACGGGCATCTGCTTGATCCGATTCGCGGAAAGGAATTCGTGTGCCTCTTCGATGAACACCATCGTCGGTGTCGGTGATTTCCCCGCTTTGGAGGCGGCACGGTAATTCTCTTCCTGTTGCCGTTGAATACCGCGAAGAAGATCGGCGATTACAAGGTTGTTCACTTGGGGCGAGTCGGTGTCACTGAGGTCGATGACGGTAACGCGGCCAGGCTGGAGCATGTTACCAAAATCCACCGGAGCAGCTTTCTTTGAGTCAAACACGCCTAACCGCTTCAACCGCCCAAGCTTGCCCAGGAGAGCGCGCCAGCTAAATACATGCTTGGGTGGGTCTGCACTTCCGATAATCTGTTTTAGGATCGCCACGTTAGATTGAAATGTAGAATCAGTTAAATATGGGTCAGTGGTCTTCTTGTCAACAATCGCCTCGATCAATAACGCGATGTCGCATAGTTGTGTGAGCGTCATTGTAGGGTAACCTGAGTCGAACTCATCGAGGTCGAGTAACTGAACCTGGTCTTCTGGCGTTTTTGGCCAAATCTTAAGACGCTCTAGAGCGCGTTTGCAAATGTCGTAGGCCTTGATGAACCGTTCTTCTTGTGCGTCGCTAAACTCTAAGATTTCCTTGACGGCATATGGAGAGAAGGCCGAGAATGGCAGGCTAAACGGCAAAATCTTTTGGTGTCTTGGGTTTGCACAGTCTCTGCCAACGAGGTGAAGGATGTGCGTGTTGACGACGCCAGCCGGTTTGCGACCACGGCGCTCCAGGGCCTCTTTCATGACCGGATTGTCGGTTGGCTCGTGAATGGCGCAGTACTCGCCCTCGGTGTCGATCAGGACCACGGACATTTCACGTTGCTGGAGCTGCGCTATAAGTCCAGATACCGTGGTCGACTTTCCACCACCGGTTGTACCGAGGATTCCCAGGTGGCGCGGAAATACGGCCTTGCTATTGGATGGAATACGAACCTCCAAATCATCAAATCCATCGGCAAGCCCCAGGCAAATATCCCCGCCAAGACGAAGGACAGCGGACGTCTCCACCTTGTCCAGAACAAACACGGGGCTGTTAGGTTTCGGGCGTCGGCGGGGTGGAACGATGGTGCCAGTCTCGAGTCGTTCCCCGATCAGTGCTAACTGGCCGCGCCCGTGAAATGGTGGCATCAAAAGCCCGCCGCGGACTGTGGAAGCAATGATAGGTGTGGCATCTGCAGAGAGACCATCTGGTTCGGCAAACGGACCCGCTACAACTGCCGCAAGGTATTCACGGTTATCCGGGAGGCTGTGAATTCGCACCAGCGCTTGGCTGGGCAGGGTATCAATGGAGTCCTTTGGCAGCAAGATCGTGACGGTCCCGTCTTCGCTCCTGCCAGAATCAAACATGGTTACGCCAACACTGCCGTTATACGCCGGCGGTCGCGACCATGGACCCCCGGCCCTCTTTCCATCCTGCTCTATTCGCTGAAACACTTCGGTGGGTGTTGCTTCGATACCGCTTTCAGTGGCCATATATTGTATCTCCAGCATGAACCAAATATCCGGGTTACTCACCGTCGCGATGCTCGCTCTGCCAAGTAACGGAAAGGCTCGCCAGCGTCCGCATACGCAAGTTGGTTCGTAGCGGCAAACGTGTCGCCGCCAAACATCATCTGGCAGACCTTGTCTGCCAGGTCAATCAGCATTGGAAAACCGCGATGTTCTTGAAGAACGCTGTCGGCCAGCGCCAGGAGTGCCGCTTCATGTACGTGGTCGGCATGGGCATAGAACACTTGGGCCGGCGCATACTGTGATGCCCGGTACACGCCAATGAGAACCTTGTCACCCGCCACATTGACAAAATCTTCCACGGCGTTCTTCGCTGCGCCCCAGTGTTGTCCACGGTAATGGCCTTGGGCAATCCGCTCAAGTTTCATCTTCAGAGAGTCCACAATGGCATATTCCAAGGGCTGCAGGGCGCCGCCGATCGTAAGTAGTTCGCGTTCGTTTGGACCACTGGGTACATACACGAACTTTCCGAACGCGATCAATTCCTTGAGCAGATTGACACCCATCTCACAAAGTTGTGGACTACCTGATCCTGTTACCAACTCATAGGCCAGAGGATTGCCGTGGCCCATCCGCCAGACCGCCGTAGATTTTTTCAGCAGCACGGCGCGCTCGGCAAAAGCCATGATTCCACGACGGGCCAAATCGCTGAGTTGATCTCGTTTTGAGGGTTGGTCTGCGCTCCCACGGCTACGCCGACGTTCCAGCAATTCAAGGGTTTCCTCAATGGCGCTGGCACCCGATACACGTAGATCACGACGGAAAAGCCGATGTCCCCAAGAGCCCTGGTCACCCCGGTACGATACCAAACTCACGCCGATCTGGGTGATTGTAACGGGCAGAGTATCGTGTGTGGCAATGGTGCCGTCACAGGCCTCAACACCACCATTGAAAAGTAGCCGACTGTGAATCGTCTCTACCTGCTCTATGGATGTGCGGTACACGCCAGCACCTGCGGGTGCTTGGGGGCGAGATTTTAGCAACGGAAATATCCTGTCGCGGATTTCGCGGTGCATTTGGCTTTCCTGACGCACCGCATCGGACACTTCAGCCTGGACCCGCTCATACATCGCCGCTAATTCTGCCCCAGGCCGCCAAGTGTCGAGGTCCAGAGTGTTTTCGAGTGGCTCTCCGAAGGCTGACTGAAAGTCGGAAGCGCCTACCGCTGCGATTTCTGTGTCGTCGATCGGTTTTTTGACGAGGGCTTCGTCCATTGGTTCACTCGCTGGGTGGTTCATAAAGGTACATCCCTGAAAACTATCACCGAATCTACTTCCGCGCCCACGATGAAAGTGCGACGTACGGAATCTCACTTCATTCCCAACCAGTCCCTCATCGACGGTGCCGGCTTGGCCGATACCCACAAGACACGGGCATATGCGTTGGCACTCGACTCTGGTAGGCCGAACTCCGTACGCAAGAGCATACTGATGGGATCGACCTGTGATTGGTCAATAAATCTCCTCGCCCTGGTGAATATTTCTCGCCGAGGTGCCAGCAATTCAAGTGCAAGCATATCGGCCAAGTCCTCCTGGGCCACTGCGCGGGTATCTCGTGCCAAGCCAAGCGGGCCACGTAACCAGAGTCGGGAATACACCCCAAGAGTTACCCCGCGTAACACGGCCGATAGTCGTTCGGCCGGTGAAGGAGCGCGAGCACCGTCCAGGACCGACAAGATGGTCAATCCGAAGGTGTGAATGGCACGATCTCGTGGGAATACATAGTCCAGAAGGAAGTGTGCAAGCTCATGCGCAAGGGACATCCGCTGTTCGTCGGCTGGATCACTGCCGTCAATGAAGATCACGCCGTGCCCACGGGAGGCCACCACACATGCTCTCAACTCTCGTTCACCAGCGGGCACGATGGCTGGGAGTCCGTATTCTGACAGCCATGCACGAACAGAAGCAATGCGAAGCCTTGGAAGTTTCACTACCGCGAGCGGCAATGCCCACAGGATTGATGCCTCGATGTTGCGCGGAAAACCTTCGGAGCCCCCGGCAGTTCGCCAGAAATCTGCGGCGATCTTGCGGATGTCGTTATTGTCCATGTTCACCGCCTTTCGGATCGGTGGAGTCTCTTGGACTGGCAAGGCGATCCCTGGCCGCCAACAGGGTATTGGTGTTCTGATTAGTGTCACAGGCAGATAATGACTTTATCGCCATGGCTTTCCGCACAATTTGCGCCAGCATTGTCGGATTGCAACGGGCAAAGGCGGCTATTTTCTTGATGTCCTGCCGAAACCACTTGACGTCTTCCCGAGGACAACGGCACAAAGCCAATCGCGTAATTTGGTTCGGTTCACATCCAAGTTGTTTTGCCAGCTCTAGTTGTGAAAGCTGATCGCGCCTGGCAACAAAGGAAAACAAATGGCCAAGGAAAAATGTATCCAGGCTGGCCTTTTCTACCGCACGTTCCAGGACGCGGGGCAGGGCATCATTCATTGTCGGTCTCCCGCAACGAGCGTTTCAGTCGCTTCATCAACCGATCCTTTACCTGCTTCACCTTTTGCCTCTGTTCTTTCAGAGGTTTGTCGGCAATTCCGAGGGCCTGCGCATATTCATCCGTTCGTCGAATGCCGTCTGACATCAACCTGAACACTGCAGCCTCCACCGGTGAAAGCGAAGCTATCTCGGCATTGACTCTCTCGCGACACGAGCCCGTTGTTTCCAGTTCCGCGAGAAAAGCCAATGGGCTTTCTTGATCCTTCTTCCGCGCCGGATCATGGAGTGCGACATCCTTGAAACGGGCAATCCGACCTTGCTGCCGGCGCTCTTTCACCAAAAGATTGCTTAAGTTGCGCTGCGCAGCCATCTCAAGAAAGGACCAAATACTGGATCGGCCGTGTACATAAACTTGAGGGGATTTCACGAAGTCCAAGACGGCATCTGTTGATGCCTCGTCAGCCATATTTTCATCACGGAGGTCTTTGTTGGTGATTCGCAAGACTTCCGCTAATGGTGGAATCACCAGTTCGGCGAATTCTGCTGGGGCTATGGTGTCGCCAGCAACGAGGCGCTGGTGAATAGACAGCAGTTGTTCAGGATCGGGTTTTGTGAACATAGTAAGCGTCACTGCTTTCGCAGACCAAGAAATACCTCGCCTTCCATGCGAAGGGCCAGTGCATTACCACGTTTGGCTGCTGCTGGCGGCGGCAATGACCGCCGGCCTCCTTCAAGTGGACGGAAAGACGATCCAACATTCTCCAATCCCACTGATTCAGCTAAGTTGCCAATTACATTCCCGGCGTCAGACTTGTTTTGCGAAATTAAAGAAGGCCCCAGCGCGATTATAGCGGCACCGCCTGGCTTGAGAACACGATTTATTTCAAGCAGTACCTGGCGTACATCGGAAAGATACCGCCTCACGATTGCCAAGCGGGTTCTATCATCAATGCTATCGACGATAGAGGTTTCCAGATGTGATGGCAGACTATCGGGACAATACATCCCGCGCTCGGTACCTACCATTTCAGACCGGACAGTGCGTAAAGCTGACAGTTCATAACCCATCCACACTAAGGAAAACTTGTGGGTACGTACGTAGTCGATAGCGTTAAGATAAGGGGGTGATGTCACGACCAGATTGACGGAAGCATCCTCGACGGGCAATTTACGGGCATCGGCATGTTCGATCCGCGCCCGCACAGGGGGCACACTGTCAACCGTAAACGGTAGACGATCTACTACCACCTTCGAACGTCGGCGCCATGCATCGAAACCGTCGGGGACAGGTTTGTCTTTCACCTTGTGCGGGCGGGAACGCGAAATATCAAGTGCATAAGAGACGCCAGCCGACTTGGCGATTATCAGGCTCGATAGCGTAATCCAAGCGAGGTCACGGTACTTGCCCGCCGGTTCGGCGGCAATTTCCTCGGTCAGCGCAAATAACTGTTTTTGGGAGCATGTTGGGAACCAATACTTGAGAAAGTCTTGGCCCTCGGAATTGAAGGCCTTTCGCACCGTGTCCACGTATAACCCATGTGCGGCGTGTCGCTCTGCCCGTTCGAGTATTTGTGCCAACCTCTTCGTAGCAATTTCGCGCTTATAAGCAGTCGTGGCGACGCGAGACAGCAGGAGAGCCATAGGGTCGATGTCGGTTCCAATCACCGCGCGGTGGGCGCGAAGGCTGGCTGTGGCCGTAGAACCGGAGCCTACCATCGGGTCGAGCACAATGTCGCCTTTGGCTGTAAGGGCCACGACGATTTCCTCCGCCAGCCAAATGGGCATCCTGGCCGGGAAGGGGTGAAACCGCGCCCCATCCGAGTGCGAGTGGCTGTTTCCCTTGCTGCTCGCGATCCTTTTGAGTACATCTCGGATCGAATTGTTAGATCGCAGTTGCAACTTCACACCTTCCATTTCATCCGGATTTTTCTACTGACCTACCGAATCGGACTCGAATACCGTGTGCCACCAGCACAAACTGGCATTTTCCTTCTGTGGTGGTGCATACCGTGACATGAACCGTGTCGTATCGCGCTGGGTATCGTGTTCCCATGAGCCATCAGCAATGAAATGTCGGGGCGAGGCTAATTGCCGGTCATTTGTATGAAGAAAACGAACCATCAACGCTCCTTTCCGTCGGTGTGTACAGCATGTTCACCACAATAGGTGTGGGCTGCGAATCGCCATTTGCAGTGGAGTGAGCGGATCATTCTGGCAGAGCCTGCCCGGCGGCCGCAGGGATGACAACGTGATGGTTTCCGTGGTACACGCCGTCAACATGGTCTTGTCTCCAGGCCAAATCAAAAAAGGTTTTCAATGCTTTGATTTTACAGGGTGCAAGGCCTGCGCGCAAGTCGCCCTGAGGTGGTTGCGTGTTGATTCATGCCGTAGTGGAGGGTAGGATGGATTATGTAAGAGGAGATGGTTCATGAAAAAAAAGATAAAGAAGCACACCATATCCCCAGCAGCAGCAAGCCGGGTTCGCCGCGCTGGTCGTGACGCGGCCGCGATGATGAAGTTGGTTGCAAAAAATCCTGGAATCCAAGAACTCCTGGCACTGCATCATGATGTCCAAATGACTGAATCAATTTGGGCGTATCAAAGTTACATACCCAACCGATCTGGGTCTACGTCTAACGCCAACATGTTCATTTTGTAGTCCCATAAATCGGTGCGGGAGAATATCGTGGGTAAAGAGAACCTGTCGTGGAGCGGGATTTTAACCGAACTCATTGCCAGCGGAGCGCCGGGGGCAAGACCCGATTATGATGGGGTGCGGCGTAAATATCTGAATCGTCTGGCAGAGAGAACCAAGCGCCATACCATCCTGTATGCAACGAAGTTCACCCAACGCGATCCCAATTTGCCACCCGAATTGATAAGTATTGTTGATGAAGATGTTCAGGGTTTAATGGAAGTTGTCCACGGCTCTAAGACGAAAAAGCTGGACTTAATACTTCATAGTCCGGGCGGTTCCTTGGACGCTGCGGAGGGAATTGTTAATTATCTCCGGGAGAAGTTCTCCGATATTCGGGTCATCGTCCCTCAGCTCGCGCAGTCGGCAGCCACGATGATATGTTGTGCGGCCAATGAAGTGATGATGGGAGCACATTCATCACTCGGGCCTATTGATCCGCAGATTTTTGTTAATACACCCTTGGGATCAAAATTTGTTCCCGCACAAGCAATTATAGACCAGTTTGAACAGGCTAAGCAGGAGTGCGCCGATAAAAACAAAGTGACCGCGTGGCTGCCAATGCTCACCCAATACGGTCCGCATTTAGTCAAGACCTGTAGCTACCTCACAGAGCTTTCTTCTGAACTGGTGGAAGAGTGGTTGGCCCGGTATATGTTTCATGGCAGAGACGCTTCAAAAAAGGCGAAAAGATTGGCTGGGTGGTTGTCCGACCACAAAAAATTTAAGACCCACGCAAGGCATATCCCGCGAAGTAAACTCAAGCGAATGGGTATGAATATTACAAAGCTGGAGGATGATCAGACAATCCAAGATCTTGCACTTGCCGCGTTTCACGCGACAACTCATGCTTTTGACGGCACAAACGTCGTTAAGATAATTGAAAATCAGTTCGGAAAATCTTTTATGAAGATAGTTTTGGTGCGACAGGCTTTCCCGTTTCCGCTACCGATTCAATCCCCCGTACCAACACCAACCCCTATGCTGCCGAGGCAAACGCCCGTGCCCGCGCAATCCATACTAAAACCGCATTAGCAGCCTGTCGTGCTTAAGGTTTGCTTGAGAGCAATGCTAACTGAGGAAACATGATTCCCCCCAAGGCCCCGGCCCGCCGCCACCCTCGGCTGATGATGTACCTTAAATTCCCCTCCGGCGCGCCTTGACAATGGGGAGCACCCCAGGTCGAAGTGTTATATAAGCGGCAATGGGCTTTGCCGCTGGATCGCCAACTCCATCAGCCGCGCATGCGAGCCGCGTTCCGGCTCGCCGGGCGCCGGATGGCGCTGCGTCCAGGTTCCATCGGCGGCGAGGTCCCAGGCCTGGCGATTGTCCGCCAGCATGATATCCAATATCTCCCGCACCCTCTGCCGCAGAACGGGGTTCTCAATCGGCGTGGCCACCTCCACACGGTGGCTTAAATTCCGGCTCATCCAGTCGGCGGAAGCCAGATAGATTTCCTCCTGGTCATTGTTGCGGAACCAGAAGATGCGCGAATGTTCCAGAAATCTCCCGATGATGCTGGTTACACGGATGTTTTCGCTTAAGCCTTTCACCTGCGGGCGCAGACAGCAGAACCCGCGCACGATCAGGTCAATTTTCACGCCCGCCGCGCCGGCCTGGTAGAGAGTCTGAATGATTTCGGAATCTTCCAGGGCGTTCATCTTGGCGATCAGGGCCGCCGGACGACCCGCGCGGGCATGGGCGGATTCCCGCTCAATCAATTCGCGGAAACGCCGGCGCATCGTCACGGGCGCGACCAGCAGTCGGCGGTACTCATTTTTCAGCGAACGGCCGGTGAGGAAGGCGAACAGATCAACCACGTCCTGGCAGAAGTCTTCGCGGCAGGTGAACAAACTCAGGTCGGTATACACTTGCGCCGTGCGGGAATTATAGTTGCCGGTGGAAATATGGGCGTAGGAACGCACCACCCGGTCTTCCTGTCGAACCACCAGGGCGATCTTGGTATGTGTTTTCAGGCCCAGGATGCCGTAGACCACGTGCGCGCCGGCGCGTTCGAGCGCCTGCGCCCATTGAATGTTGCTGGCCTCGTCAAAACGGGCTTTAAGTTCCACCAGCACCGCCACCTGCTTGCCGGATTCCGCGGCGCGGGCCAAGGCCGCGACAAACGGCGAGTCGCCGCTGGTCCGGTAGAACGTCATCTTGATCGCCAGCACCTGGGGATCGTCCACGGCGTTGAGAATGAAGCGTTCCACCGAGCTGTCGAAGCTTTCAAAAGGATGGTGCACCAGTACGTCGTTCTGGCGCATGATCGCGAACATGCTCGCGTCCGTATCCGCCAGGGCCGGGGCACAGATCGGTTTCCACGGCGGCAGGCGCAGCGCCGGGCGATCCAGTTCGGTCAGCGACATCAGGTCCGCCATCCCCAGCGGCTCGGGTTCCTCGTACATGTCGTCGTCCCGCACTGCCAGGCCGTCGAGCAGGTAGCGCCGCATTTCTTCCGACATACCGGGAGAAATCTGCACACGAACGGTGTCCGCGAACCGCCGGGCGCGCAGTTCCTCCCGCACCACTTCCAGCAGGTCTTCCGAATCGTCC
>JAKAWN010000148.1 GCA_021827245.1 Acidobacteriota bacterium
CCCCTTGCGAACAGAGGCCAGCCGGACGTTCTATGGCCAGGCGAATTTCATCGACTGCGCCCGGCTCGGCCGTCAAACTCACTGAGCCGTTCAAACATTGATACGGTTCAAACACCACGGGCGTGGCCTCGCCCTCATATAAAACGCACCTGGCATCTTCATAGTTGGGGTGCGCCCACGAAATGGTCAAGTCGCCCCCACGCCACACCCGCAGCCGAAGATACTGTCCGGTTTGATCGTCCAGGTAATACAGCGCGCCCCCGGGAAGGGCTCGGCGGTCCACGTCAGACACCTGAGTCAGAAACTCCAGCAACTCCCCACCGATCTCGCGCGGAGGCGAAACGGCGTCGGGCTGGACGTGCCGCACCACCAGCGAGGGCGGGTCGGGCGAGAACTCCAGCCATGTGGCGTCCACTTCCTCAAGCCGCCGTTGTGTTTCCCGGCTAAGCTTCCCCAAGTCTATTCTTCCTGTGCAGCCCAAATGGGTTCGCATACTGCCTCCTTGCACACACCCTCTTCGCTTCATCAGGGGCAGGGATTGAAGGGCAGCGCTATAATACAACGACCCCCATTACGCTAGACCGATCCGAAGTGAAGCTCTGTAATCTTCGTCACACACGTATGTAGCAAAGATCACAAATGCGTCGGCGCCTCACCCAACCGACTGACGGAGACATCGCGATCTCTGCGATGTGTGCTGAATTCCGGTCCTGACACGCGCGCGAACAGCCGCGCAACGGCGAAAGGACTTAAACCCCCTGCGTCAGCCAGGGGAACCGGAAACCATTTCCGCGGAGCGCGCCGGCCCGGGGGACAGAAGCCACACGTCCGTTCGCATCGCTTTCCACGCCGCCAGACACAGAACAGATCTTTTCGCCGCCCGGCATGGACTTGAGCCGCCCTCCTCAGTTCAGTCACCTCCCCGCAAATTTCTATTGACATAGAGTACTCTATCATATAGAGTACAATTCTGTGGCTCGACCAAGGGTTTGAAACAGGGGTGCCACAGAGTCTGCGAGCTTCGCACTCTGCGGTTTCTGATCTCAATAAGGGGGATGGGTATGAATCAAGAGACATCGGCACAGGATCTGAACGACCGGCTGAAGACGATTGAAGGCATGCTCGCCGAAGGGCGGCGATCCACCGGCTGTTGGGGCTGGAGCTTTGTGCTTTGGGGCGTGGCTTTTTATGTGGCGATGGGTTGGTCCGCCTGGGGCCAGAGCGCTTGGGCGTGGCCCGTCACCATGGTCACGGCCGCCGTCATCACCTGGATTGTAGCCTCCACTAGGGCGGGGGGCGGAGCGGAAACCACTCTGGGCCGCGCGATCGCCTGGCTTTGGCGTGCGGCTGGGATCTCGATGTTCCTTCTCCTCTTTTCAATCGGCATTTCCGGCAAATTGACCGCCCCGCAGCTGTCCATTGCTGTCGCTTCGGGCATGCTCGGCATGACCCACGCGGCCTCGGCTTTTACGTTGCGCTGGAAGGTTCAATTGGGCGTCGCGGTGATCTGGTGGGCGGCTGCCGTGGCGGCGTGCTTTGCCACGGTGAACCAGGCCGTGATCATCTTTATCATCGCGATCTTTGTTGGCATGATTGCTTTCGGGGCCTATGGAATGGTTCGCGACGGCGGCACGAGGTCGCATCGCGGAGCCGCGCATGCCTGATCTGCCGGAGTTGAATCCTGTCATCCACGGCAAGCTGCGACTGGCATTGCTCTCGCTGCTGGCGGGCGTGGAACAGGCCGATTTCACCTGGCTGCGCGAGAAAACCGGCTCGACCGACGGCAACCTTGGAGCGCAACTCGGCAGGCTGGAAGAAGCAGGCTACGTTCGGGTGAAGAAGAAGTTTGTGCACCGAAAACCCAAAACGATTTACCGCATGACCGACGCCGGACGCCAGGCCCTGGCAGAGTACGTTCAGGCGCTGAAACATCTCCTCGGCGCCGCCATCGACATTATTTAGCGGCCGGGTGGTACATCCGTGCCGTATTTTGGCGTGTACGCTGTCACGCTATTCGGTCTTCGTTGCCCGCTGTGGAATTTCCCGGCGCGGCTGGTGTGCGGCAGGAACCGCTCGCTTCGCGGGAACGCAGACGTTACAATACCAGCGCCGCCGGCGAGCTGATCGGGCAGCGGGTAGTGCGGACCGCCCTTTTGCGGTCAGCGGTTCTTCCGTGGCATTTACTTGTCGCCGCCGAACCTCACCTGCATCAATATAACAGCCACTTACCGCGAACGCGGCGGTTTGTGCTATACTCCGCGGTCACGAAATAGACTGAAGAAGGCGGCAGAGCACCTCTGGCCCCACCACGCCCTGGCCAAAGGTACGTGGTACTTCCGTTCCATTGCCTCATTATTATTATCTGGTTATTATACGGACATCAAATTCTCTGATTGGAGGGGGACGCCAGTGGAGGATTTATGATGAAGGACAGCGAGAGGTATATCCTTACTACTGAAAGAGCGTCCGTTATGCGGAACGTGTTGACGCTCGTCTTCGCAGCAGGGAGATCAGGAGATGACGGAATCACCGGCGCGAATCCAAGCCTTGACACCTTCGCGAAGAGCGGCTGCGACAGGATGATCCTTGAACTGCAAAGACCTAAAGAACCACTCGCAGTTATCTCCCCACGGGTCAGAAACCTTCGGATCTTCCGTCTTGGACGCGTCTTAGTAGTTACCGGAAAGGCTACCTCTCCCGGAATACTCCGCGATATTGAGGCGATGCGCCGTCCGCGCTTCTTCCCAGAACATCTGGCGTCAGGCCTGTTTGCACCCGTTCGTACGCTCTTTCACACGTTGCGGCTATCCAATCCTCAAAGTTAGCAAGCCCCGTCCTCTGCGTGCGGTGCGCTTACATCACGGTTTCTGCGACCTCTGTGGTTCCGTGCGCTTTGCGCTGAAATGCCACCGCACAAACCTGGTGCCGTGGGTACCGTCAACGCCTGATGCTAATAGCCGACTGGTGACGGCTAATCGCTAATCGCTGGCCACTGACCCCTCGTCACTGATCCCTAATACCTGTACCCTGATTTGGGCTGCCAGGCGGAGGAAAGGGTATTCTGGCTGAAGCCTGTGGAAACTTCGCCCTTATTGGCATAGCGGTAGAGCTCGGCCATGAAAATGCCGTGGGTGGAGGCGCTGAGGACGGCCAAAAAGATGAAATAGATGATCATCAGCGAGGCGCCCACGGTGAACCAGGTGCCTCCGCCAAGCGATCCGCCGAGAATGGGCAGTGCGATTCCGGGCAATGCCAGCAGGAAGAAGATCAGCCCGAAGCTGAACGTGCCCACGACTTCCTCGCCCCAGTTGCTGCGGAAAAGGTGCGCAGAGCGCTTAAGCGCTTCAATGGGCCCGAGATTTTCAAAGGCCAGGATGGGAATCACAAAGAAGGTAGCGAGCGTCCAGGCCATGCCCACCAGGCTGATCACAATTCGCCCCACCAGGCTGGAGCGGTCTTCGATCATGCGCAGGATCATGCCCACCGTGGCCGCCAGAATCGACCACCGGAAGATGACACCCACGCGGTTCCAAGCGGCGCGCAGGCCGTCGCGCACCGTGGGATTCCCGCCCTCAAGGCGAATTGAAGCCGCGCAGACCAGCGCCGTGTTGAAGAATATGATGACAAAATAGTTCGCCAGGTAGAAGAGGAGCATTCCGCCGAACACCAGCGTGTTGCTGGGATGCCAGCTTCCCTGCTCCGCGATGGCGGCCTTGATTTGCGGATAGAAGAACACGCCGCTTCCCGCCAGCAGCGATAGCGTTACGACAATGCACGAAATCGCCGAAAGGATAGGCAGCAGCATCAATTCCTCGTCCTCACGGAGAATGGCGAAGCTCTGCTTGACGAGCGCCCAGGTGTTGCCGATCTTGCCCATCGTTTTCTCTCCTTATCAGCCTTTGAAGCAATGCGTCAGGCCCGCCTGCTCTGTGACACTTGCCGGCTGAAACCGGCTGCAGGCGCGTGCTACCTGCTTGATTCTTATGATAACATGCGGCCTCGCAACCGGTATTGCAGGGCATTTGGAGTTTTCAACCGCGAGCAACCGACGATCACGATCACGGCTAGGGTCAGCCATATCCCCGTCGGAAAGCGCGCCGATGTGCCCGATTTGTGGGCCAGTAAAAACCTCCGTGTATTCGAGGGCAGTTATTCGGCCGACGTGCAGCAGCGTGGCGGAGTAATGATAAGAGTGAATCCCCTGAAGTAGCACAAAATCATCAGAACGCTGAAGGGGGAGCACTTTTCAGGATGCTTTTTCGAAGGTTTGTACGTCAGCGTGCTAAAGACTTGCACTACCGCTCGGCCAGGAATACACTTCCTTGCGCTGGCAAAAGAGTCTAGAATGATGCCCGCCTGAGCTGCGCTTTGCAGTTCAGCGGAATGTGCATCTTTTTTGGATATCCGGATTGCTGAAGACTGCAGTGATTCTCGTAGTGATGAGGTGAGAAAGCCATGTCAGGTGTCTCGATTGGAGTTCTTTTGTCAGCCATCGCCGGCGTCTTGAACGGAAGCTTTGCGGTGCCCACGAAGATCACCCGCAAGTGGCGATGGGAAAATATCTGGTCGGTGTGGGGCGTGTGGGCAATGTTCATCCTGCCGTGGGTCCTTACTTTTGCCACGATTCCCCACACTGTTCCATTCTTCGAGCACACACCCGCGGGCCAGTGGTCCCTGCTGATTCTTTTTGGCATTGGATTCGGGCTGGCGCAGATCTTCTTTGGCCTGGGTATTGCAGCTGTAGGCATCGCCTTGAACTTTGCCATTGCCATCGGCATTTCGACGGCTTTCGGCTCCATCGTGCCGTTTCTTTCGCAGCACGCGGACAAGGTTTTCACGAGCGAAGGGCTGTTCTTCTTTGTCGGCATCGTTCTAATGCTGGCCGGCATTGTAGTTTCAGCTTTGGCCGGGCGGGAAAAGGAAAGACAACTTTCGCTTGCAATGGCGGCGAAGCCGAATCCGGCGGAAAAGCGAATGAGTTTTGCGGCGGGGTTAACCTTGGTCATTTTAGCTGGACTAGGTTCTCCACTGGGCAACTTTGGGGCGGCTTTTTGCACTCCGACGCTGCAGCGTGCGGTTGAAATCGGAGCCAGCCCTGTTTGGCAATACAATGTGATTTGGGCACCGCTCTACACCGCATCGCTCGTGCCTTATCTGATTTACTGCATTTATCTTTGGCGCAAGAACCGCAGCTTCTCTCTTTTTGGCGTCGCAGGGTCGCAGGTCTATTGGCTGTACGGGTTTATTATGGCCGCCTTGTGGTTTGGCAGCTCGGCGATTTACGGCGTCGCAATGTCGAACATCGGCAAAATGGGACCCGTGCTGGGCTGGCCGCTCTTCATGTCGGTTATTATCGTTGCCTCAAGCGCCTGGGGTTTCATCACCGGCGAATGGAAAGGCGCAGGAAAGAAAGCTGTAAATTCCATGATCCTGGCCATAGCGCTGTTGATTGTGGGATTCTGCACGCTGGCCTACAGCGGGACGCCTGGCTAGTAGCCTGGACGGCCGGACTGTTTCTAATGAGGATTACAGAATAAAGTGACAACGCGCGTTGTAGCGGGTCTGCGACCGCCGGATTTTCGGCGCTCATAGAGCGCCGCTACAGAAGATGGATGTCACTTTATTTTGTAATCGTCTGTAAGTGGCCGAGCACGTACCCGGAGCCTGTGGCCACCGCATCCGGGGGTGGGCCGCCGCCCGTCAACTTGACCAGGGGGAAGTTCGCCAGGCAATCATGAAGAATCTCTTGCGGCCAAACGTCCCGCCGAGCGGTAGTGTCCTAAGACTGCGATGAACTCGGAGAGGTCCAGTCCGTTTGATAGGAGGGTCTGCCAATCAGCAAAAGAATTCTGTCGAAGACGCGGACGCGATAGGGATAGGCGCCGATATCCAGATCCTCTATCGTCTCTTTATACTTCGAGTAGAGTTGCTTCCAAACGTGAACGAACTGCTCATACTCTGGTGTTTCCTCTGCAATCGGATTGATGCCATCTTCGATCTTGCTGATGACATACAGTGCGGTCCTCGTCCAGGCGTCATAGAGCGGAACACTGTCTGGGTAGCACAACCACAGTGCTTTTGAGGCGAGCGAAGTGAAGTCGCGCGGCTTGCCGTAAGCCTTTTGGATCACCTCCATGAGCTCCCTGTGCGCGTCAGCGAGAGCTTTCGGGGTCGTCAAATCTCTACGCGGGTCTCTCTTATCGGACCAGCAGAGCACCGCGTGAGTAATCTGATCCCGTTTCTCGCTTTTCACGCCAATAAAGACTTTATAGGAATTGAACCATGCGCGCAGGTCCTTTTGCCGAGTTGAAAGCTTTGTGTCTGTTTCTGTTACAGCCGTGATCGCTTTCTGGTCATCTGCGAGATCCTTTTCGAGACCCTTCGAATCGTTAATCATGTCAAGTGCCTTTTGCCAGAAGTGCCGCAGAACCGCTTCAAAATTCATCATCATCGATTCGCCTAGCCTCCGTTAGGTATTTTAGAAATCCTTTCAAATATTCTACTCCCGGAGCAGGCGGTTTTGCGGCACCTAATGAGATCAACGCAGATTTAGGACACTACCCGCCGAGCCATCCGCGGATAGGGGGAAACGACTGCATTCGGGTGCCTGCCGAGGATGAGCCCGGCGTGGGCCCTCCTGTTCTGTCGTTTGTCAGACCCGCCAGACTCATTTGCATCGAGCCGCCAATTGTTCAATTATAAGAAAGCGGATGGTGCCGGGAACCTCGGCACTGCCGGCACAGTATGTGACGGGGCTGGGGGCCATGCCAAAATCACAGACCTTGGATTTCTCAGAAGACTGGCAAAGCCTCGAACGCGGCCAGACGCGCGAGCAGTTCGAACGGCAGGTGTTGCCTGCTTATCTTTCCAGGCAACGATGGTTTGCTTCCAAGGGCAGTGAAGTCATACGCGTGGAACTGGCAAACCGTTTTGTCCTTCCTGGCCGCAGCGGAAATTGGCTGCTTGCAACCTTCCGCGCCCATCTGGCAGGTGGCCGCTCCGAGGACTACTTTGTGCCATTGGCGGTTCAATGGTGCTCGCCATCGAACATTGAGCCGCCGGATTCCAACGACAACCTGGCTTTTATTCAAAAGGGAAATCAGACAGGGGTTTTGAAGGAAGCACTGGGAGACCCACGCTTTATCGCTGCCGTTATTCGGGCGTTGGGAGAGGACCGTACATTGACCACACCTGACGGCGTTTTGCGGTTCAGCCGGACGAGTGCTTACTTTCGTCTTCAAGAAGAGGAGAAGCAGTCCATCAAGAAACTCGGCGCTGAGCAAAGTAATTCCAGCATTCTGATCGCGAACAAGATGATTCTGAAAGCATACAGAAAACTGGAAAGCGGAATTCAGCCGGAACTGGAAATGGGTCGTTACCTGACCGAGATGGCCGGTTATCGCAACACGCCTCCGTTCCTCGGGTCAGTTGAACAGTTTGACCAGGACGGACAGCCAACGGCGCTCGCTGTCATCCAGGGGTTTGTTCCCAACCAAGGCGACGGATGGTCGTTTACCATGGACCACATGAAGAGGTTCTTTAACGGAATCCTTGAGGGAAATCAAGGTGAACCTGCGAACCATGCCTATTCCGCGCTGTCGGAACGCCTCGGTGTCCGAATCGCGGAACTTCACCGCGCCCTTGCTATCGAGAGTGGTGACCCGGCATTCCAGCCTGAACTGATACCTAGCGCGGATGTTGCCGGCTGGCGGCAGCAGATCCGAGCCGAGGCCGAAACAACTTTCGGGCTTCTGTCCAACTCAGAAGGCTTGCTACCACCCGAGCAGCAAAAGCGCGTACGGGCTTTGCTGGACCAGCAACATCGAGTTCTCGATCTGATCTCGGCTTTTAAGCTGAGGCCAGGTTCAGCTCTTAGGAAGACCCGCTTCCACGGCGATCTTCATCTGGGACAGGTCCTGGTGGCTGGAGACGATTTTTACATCATCGATTTTGAGGGAGAACCCGCCCGGCCCTTTGCCCAACGGCGCGCCAAGCACAGCCCTCTCAAGGACGTCGCGGGAATGTTGCGATCCCTCAACTACGCCGCGTGGTCGGCTCTGTTTGAAGTGGGCGCAGGTGAACGCGATAAAATGGCAGCACTCGAAAAACCCGCCATCGAGTGGGAGCGCGCTTCATCAAGATCCTTGATGCAGGGCTATAGCAAAGCCATTGGCGACTGTCCTGCCTCTCCCGATGACCCCGAAACCTTCAGACAATTGCTCAACCTTTTCATTCTTGAAAAGGCTCTCTATGAAATCCGTTACGAGCTTGCCAATCGACCATCCTGGCTGAGGATTCCGGTTGAAGGCATCATGAGCCTGCTTGAGCATCCTCCGGATCGATAGGAAAAGTGCTTCCCTCCCCCGCGTCTCGATACTTTTCGTGCGGCACATAGACCTGGCTCCGGCCACAAAGCTCTGATTGCTGAGCGACAACAACGCACGCTTAAGCACACCAACCGAGACGTCCTGAGGCTGAGCGTCGACTTCTGCTCCTGCAACACAAATTGAAGTGCACACAAGAGTCGAAAACCGGGCGGCGCCGAAATCGACTGCGAGAAGCAGTGCAACCGCTCGAGTTGTCGAATGAGGATTCACGAATGACGCTTCTGCCCCGGAAGTAATAGACGCATCGTATCACGCACGTCGTCAATTTGCTTCGGGAAGACGAGGCAACCGGGCACACAGCATTAACCATAGAGGAGTACGGGGCGACTGATGGCGACAGACAAACCCGGCGATAACCGCGCCTCAGCGCTCGAGGTCTGGGGCGGGAGGTTCAACCTGTCCGCCCCGGTTGAGTCCAAACTTTTCCATCCGGTAGATGAGCGTCTTCCTCGTGATGTTGAGATACTGAGCGGCCCGGGTCTGGTTCCAATCATTCTTCTCGAGAGCCTGAAGGAGAATTTCTTTTTCCACCTCCTCCAGATCGATGCCGTCATCGGGCAGCGCCAGGCGAATCCTCGACACTCGCGATCCGCTCTCACGAATCTCGCCCGGCAAATCTTCCACTCCGATGACATTGCTCGCAGCAAGCGTTACCAGGCGCTCAATCTGGTTTTCCAGTTGGCGAACATTGCCCGGCCAGTCATATCGCATCATCGTTTCCATCGCCGGATCTGAAAGCTTGAGAGGCGGCTGGCTATATTGCTCGGCAAGCCGGCGCAGAAAGTGGTCGATGAGAAGAGGGATATCTTCCCGGCGGTCTCTAAGGGGGGGAACTTCGATCACGATGACGCTCAAGCGATAGTAGAGATCCTCCCGCAATGCGCCGTCTTCCACCAGCTTTGTGAGGTCCCTGTTGGTCGCTGCCAGGATGCGCACGTTGACCTTGATCGGTTGCGGGTATCCGATCTTGTCAATCTCATGTTCCTGAAGCACTCGCAGCAGTTTGACTTGCAGATTGAGCGGGAGCTCGGCAACCTCATCCAGAAAAATCGTGCCCTGATTGGCGCTTTCGAACTTACCGGCGCGATCGGTCAAGGCCCCTGTGAAGGAGCCCTTGCGATGCCCGAAAAGCTCCGATTCAGCCAGGTTTTCCGGCAGCGCTCCGCAGTTCACCGTCACGAAAGGCTTGTCCGCCCGCAGGCTGTTCTGATGAATGGCCTTGGCCAGAACCTCTTTTCCCGTGCCGGATTCGCCGGTGAGCAAGACCGTGGAATCACGAGGGGCCACGCGCGAGCAGAGTTCGAGGACATTGCGCATTTTCTTCGACTGGCCAATCAGATTCTCAAACCGGAACGCCTTTCCGGCGAACTCCCGCAGATAGCGATTTTCGTCCAGAAGCTTTTGCCGCTCCAGGGCACGCCGGACAACGACCTTCAGCTCATCGGCATTGAGAGGCTTCACGAGGTAATCGGCCGCGCCCAGTTTCATAGCTTCGACAGCATCGCTGACTGTTCCGTACGCCGTCATCAGAATCACCGGCAGATCCGGTTCGGCAGCCTTGATATGGGCCAGCAGGTCCAGGCCCCCCAGTTCCGGCATGCGAATGTCACTGACAACCAGGCACGGCGACTTCTCCTCAAACAGCTTTAAGGCAGATTTGCCGTCGCTTGCCATGACCGTTGCATAGCCTTCTTCTTCCAGCCAGAACTGCACGATACGGCGCTCGCCGGCATCGTCATCGGCGATCAGAATCGGTCGATTAGGCATCACGAATTCCTGAACGATGAGTCTCTGTTTCTTGCTGCTCGTTTTGGCCAACCGGCAACAGGATAGCAAAGGTCATCCCTTTATCCTTGTTCCGGGTCACTTCGATTCTCCCCCCGTGCTGGCTGACGATCGAGTAAGCGATTGACAAACCCAGCCCAGTGCCATCAGCCCGCGTCGTAAAAAACGGATCGAATATCTTTTCCAGGTTTGCCTGCGGAATCCCCTTCCCTTCGTCTTCCACTTCAAGAGCGAGCGTCTTGCCTTTTATCCTTGCCCGCAGCGTGACGTTTCCCCGCGGCGGCGTCGCCTGGATTGCATTAATCACAAGGTTCAGCATGACCTGCTTGATTTGCTCGGGGTCGAGCATTACCGGGGAGACGTCTTCAGACACATCGAGATGAAGGCAGACTTCGCCCATCTTCGCAGTTTCACTGGCCAGGCGGTTGACCGATTCGAGAATTTCTGCAGGCCCGGTCCTCCTCTGCTGAGGCTGCTGTGGCCGCGCAAATTCGAGGAAGTTCGTTACCACCGCCTTCAACCGGTTCAGTTCCGTCTGTGCCAGGTCGCTGAATTCTTTACGTGTCTCATTCGGCAGCTTTGTCCTGCCAAGGATCTGAATGGCGCCTTCAATTGACCCCAGCGGGTTCCGCACCTCGTGGGCAATACCGGCGGAAAGCTCCCCCAGCGCCGAGAGCCGATCCGCACGACGCAGTTGTTCGAAGGAGGCCTGTAATTGCACATTTGCCTCCGCAAGCTGTTGTGCCGTGTGCGCCACCTTCTTGCGTTCCCTCCTTTCAATGTCGGCCAGCACCCCGGTCACGCTCCCGATCACCGGGAACATGATCATTTCGCTGTAGGCGGCTTGCGCGAACGCCGGGTTCTTCGACCATACTTCGTATACATAAGGAGCATAGACCACGGCGACCACGGCTGCCGCCAGAATCCCTCCCCGCCAGCCGAACCAGATGGCGGCCACCAGGATCGGGATGTAATAGGACCGTTGCAGCAACAGGTGCAGCAACATATGCTGGGTCTGGGTGTGGTAGTGAAGAAAACTGATAATGGCGATGGCCGCACCAAGAATGGCCACTTTCGTCATCGATTGATAGCGCATAGGATCTCCGCGTCGATACCTCATTCTATCAGCAGGTACTCCACCAAAGAGCCTGAAGCCGAGGATTGGCGCTTATAAGGCATTGATTGCCTGAAAAGGGCCAACCGTTGGTTCGATCGAAATGTCTGCGATTATGACTCTGCCGCTTGAACCACGCAGAAATACACCGCTTACGCCTGATGGGAGCGTCCGCAAAGCGTTGGCAACCTGATTGCCTTTCCTATGGGCGTACGCAGGGAGGCAGGAGTTAGCCCTGCGGCGACTTTATAAGGTTTGAATTCATTATGGGGGTGCATGATGACGAAGACGGCAGTCGGCTTATTTGAGAATGAAGTGACGGCAAAAAAGGTTGTCGGTGATCTTGAGGGGAATGGTTTTCTTCCGGAAGAGATCCGCGTTTTGGGCGAGCCTTTGGGACTGGAGAATTCCGAAGCCTTGAACGACGGGGCCACAGAATTCGAAGCTGGGTCAACTCGGGAACTGGAAAGGATTGGGGCGACCAGGCTGGAGGTGCAGGCTTACCTGCACGGGTTGCGGCGCGGAAGGGTCGTGGTTCTTGCGACCTCTTCCGATGGGCGAGTGGATGGCGCTGTGCGAATCATGAACCAGGGCGGCGCCTTCGATGTCGAAAAGCTGATGGCAGGGAACCGTATCTTCCCGGCCGGGTACGCGAAATATGAAACGCTGCCACGGTGGGTGTAATCCGCGGCGGTCGATAACCGGGCGCTCTACCGAGGGAGCGCAAGAGCTCCCTCGACAAAAGCATTGTTGATGGCATTTAGCAGGGACAAAAGGAATCAATTAAAGGAGGTATTACCAATGACAAAACATGTAACTCAGGTTGCAGCCGTAATCGCGGCAATTGTGCTTGGCGGCTCGTTGATGGTGCTGCTGGCAAAGCAGAATTCTGCGAATCTAGCCGCCCGAACAAACAGCGTGTGCGCTGCACAAACCATGGGCCAGCATATGGGCATGGGCCGGATGATGGCCATGCATGGGATGATGACCAATCACCACATGAACATGCGTGCGATGAGCGGCATGAGCGGTAGTGCATGTGCGAAGCGTTGCCATGAAGCTGCGGGAACCAATTCTCCAACAGCATCTGGCGGTGACAACCAGTCGGGCAGCTCGTCTTCGGCCCCGGCAGGCCGCCAACAATAGCTCGGCATGCAATAATGCTCCACGGGTGGGTCGATGCCTGTCGGCAGAGACCCTCCCTCGTTTCTTCTCTCCGATTCATCTTCCGCCCAAACTGGATTAGCAATTGGTCGCCACCCCGAATCTTGTTTCGACTCCCTGGTGACCCGCCAGCTTCTGACCAGTTCATGCCTTCAATATTCTTGCTTGTCCTCTCAAGCTGTTCGCAACGCAGTCACTATTGCAGCAGACGGTGCCTTAAAACAGCCAATCCTCCGGCTCATCTGTCAAGGCCGGACAGCGCGGATGTCAGGCGAACCTGCGCATTTCTGCGCAGTTACCGATTCCCACGGCCATAACCGTTCTTTGGCAAGAGGAATGCCCTTCATAAGTGTGGAAAGTGAAAGGAGGGTGGCGATGCAAGGATGGCTCTGGCTGTTGGTGACTGCAGGTTTCTTTTACTTCATGATGCGCTTCGGTTGTGGCGCGCACATGGTTCATGGGGGCCATGGCGGACACGGTGACGGAGGCCACGAAGAGCACGCCGGACATGGGTCCGGCGCCGCCTCTGCGAAAGATCCCGTATGCGGGATGCCGGTAGGTTCCGGCCAAGGCTACACGGAGACTTACGAGGGCCAGGATTATCGCTTCTGCTCGCGACAATGCCTGGACAAGTTCGACGCTGATCGGCAGCGCTACGTTTCGTAGAAAGGAGAAAACGCGATGTTAACGAGCGAGTAGTCATTCCTGAAGACAATGAACATATCGCGATGCATTGCATCTCGTGGCACTGCCGGCAGGATGTGAAGCGAAAATGTCGAGCTTGATACGAAACAAACTATGGCTGATTCAGAAGATGACGAATCAGATTCGTGGTCTTTTTATGAGGAAGGAGGATGTTCTATGGGAGCAATGGGTGGGATGTGGATTTTCTGGATTTTGATCATTATCGCTGCGGTGTTTTCCATCCGATGGATGGTCGGTGCTTCCCGCGGTCCAGCCGGATTTCGGGAAACACCAGAAGAGATTTTAGAGCGACGCTATGCCGGCGGAGAGATCGACAAGACTGAGTACGAGCACAGGTTGACGGACTTGCGACGTTAATGATCTCTTTGCGATGGCATTCAGAAGGGGAGGCAAGCATATGGATAAGTCTCAGAGTGTATCAGCACAACAAATGGCTTATTTACCGCATGAGCCTGACGCGAAAGACCCTGTCTGCGGGATGGATGTAGACCCGCAGCAGGCCGCGGCAAGCCAACGGCACGGCGGCAAGACCTACTATTTCTGCTCCGCGGACTGCGCCGGGAAGTTCCGTGCAAACCCTGACCAGTACGTCGCGGATGAAAAGGACTTGCCGGAAGTGAGCCAGCCGCCGCAGAAGCCAGCGGCACGTGCGAAATCTGAAAGCTATACCTGCCCGATGCACCCGGAGGTTGTCCAGAGCGAACCTGGTAGCTGCCCTAAATGCGGAATGGCGCTGGAGCCAAAGACCGTTGCGGCAGAGCAGGAAGAAGACACCGAACTTCGCAACATGAAGCGCCGGTTCTGGTTCAGTACAATTTTGACCATCCCTGTTCTGGCTTTGGCCATGGGGAAATACATTCCAGGGCAGCCGTTGGACCGCCTGGCCTCTCCAAACTTCTGGACGTGGTTTGAGCTGGTGCTGAGCACGCCAGTAGTCCTCTGGGGCGGCTGGCCGTTCTTTGTGCGCGGCTGGAAATCGATTGTCAATCGCAGCCTGAACATGTTCACACTGATCGGGCTTGGCGTCAGTGTTGCCTATTCCTACAGCCTGATCGCCGCCCTTTCCCCTGGAATATTTCCGCCGGCATTCAGAAACGAGGCTGGAGGAGTCGACGTTTATTTCGAAGCAGCGGCGGTGATCACGGCGCTAGTGCTTCTAGGACAGGTGCTGGAGCTTCGCGCTCGCGGGCAGACGGGAGCGGCCA
>JAKAWN010000149.1 GCA_021827245.1 Acidobacteriota bacterium
GATCTATCCATAAGCTCCGTAATAGCCGTAGGACCAATAAGGCCAATAGGCCCCAGGCCCCCATCCTAAGCCGAAGCCAAATCCCCAGTCGTCGAAATCACGTCCATATCCCCAGCGACCATAACCGCCGCGATAAAACCCTCGACCTCCGTAGCCACCGCGGAACCATCCGCCGCCGTGACCACCACGAAAACCACCAGCGTACCCGCCGCGGAGCCAGCCGCCCCCGTGACCACCGCGAAAGCCGCCGCCACCGAAGCCTCCCCGGAAGCTGCCCCCGTGGAAGCCACCGCCTCGAAAGCCGCCATGGAAGCCTCCGCCAGCTTGAAAGCCACCGCCGTGGAAGCCTCCGCCACCGTGAAAGCCACCGCCATGGAAACCTCCACCACCAAAACCACCGTGAAAGCCTCTGCCACCACGGGCCCAAGCGTTTATACTGGCGGCACAGAAGGCAATTGCCAACGACAACAGAACGATGTGCAACCTTCGCATATGCCCCTCCTGCTTAAAATCGTAGCACCCTTTCTGGCCCGAACCAAGCCATCCGAGGAATACGCCAGAACAGCAGATTGCAGCACGGCAGCCCGCCCTACGTGCTTGTGCCACGTCCCGCGTACTTTTAGTGGGGAGAAGGCGCAGATGTGGCGATGAGATACCGTTTTTCGATCGCGTCCACCTTGGCGAGACGGCGGCGGTGGCGTTCGTCGCCGGAAAATTGGGCGGCGAGGTAAGCTCGAACCAGCTCACGGGCAAGTTCGGGACCGATGACACGGCTTCCTAGCACCAGCACATTCATGTTGTCGTGCTCCACCCCCTGGTGGGCGGAATAGGCATCATGGCAAACGGCGGCACGAATGCCGGGGATCTTGTTGGCGGCTACCGAAACTCCCACGCCGCTACCGCAGATCAGGACACCGCGGTCGGCCTTGCCTTCGACAATGGCCTTGGCGACCGCCTCGGCAAAATCCGGATAGTCGTCGGATGGCTCGATGCTGTGAGCTCCCATGTCGAGACCTTCGTGCCCGAGCTTCCTGATCTGAGCGGCAAGATCTTCCTTCATCGTGAAGCCTGCGTGGTCAGCGCCAATGGCGATTCGCATTTTTCAAACCTCAACTTTATCCTGCTGCCACAGATTGCGGGTAGCGCAATGCATGCGCCACCCGCGGCTGAAGCGGCTTTCCAAGAGCCTGCTGGGCGGCATGGATAAATCCGTGCCCTTTCGTGAGAAGCAGAAGCCGGCGGTCAGGACGCCGCCGCAACGGTGGATCAGATCTCCGTCTTCTTTTCTCTTCGGCTGCGGGTCTTTTTGCGGCCGGGCACCAGCAGAGCCTCAGAAGTAGCCCATCGTCCGAGCCGATAGCTTCGATTGTAACCTCCCTGCAGGTTAGCAATAGTTACGGTGACCGCTCCGCTTCGATCGCAGGCGTAGTTTTCTTCCGCTTCGCAATGGCGCCCGTTGCTCATGTGGCCGACGGGAATCTCATCAAGCCTGGAATGATCGCGCAGCGAGGGATCGAAAGGGAAGCGAATGTCATCCCAGATGGTAATGTCGCCGGACGGGCGGCCTTCATCCGTGAGGTGCGTACATTCCAGATAGCGGAAGTGGCCGATGTTATGAACCGGGAAGTATCGCCGGGAGTTGACCAGGGGCCGGTCCGAGGGGCCAGGGAGCGGCGTGCCTTTTGTAAAGAGAGGATCGAACACAATGGTTCTGCCGGCTTCCGCTTCGCGCCACACGCCAAAATGCCGAGTGAATTTGTCACGAAGAACGTAGCCCGCGCTGGCATCCGCCTGGATGGCGAGTCCGATAGCCGTGGCCGCGCGCGTATAAGCTGAACGCCGCACCCTGCGCCCGAATGAGTCTCGAAGCATGCGCCCGATCAAAGGAAGTTCGCTTCCGCCACCGGTAATGTACAGCGCTTCCAGGCGTTGTTCTTCGCCTTGCGGCTGCACCGCCCTGCCTCCCGATGCGAAACCGTACGCCGCGAGCAGGTCTTCTGTTGCATGCAGCGTTTCTTCGACCAGCGGCCGGCAGCGATCGTAAAAATCGCCAATCGCAACCGTCACCTGCGGCCAACCGGAACGCACGTTGCCGAGATCGATCACAATCCGCCGGGTGTTTGGGTGCAAGCTCTCCTTTTTCTGGCGGCATTCTTCATGCAGGCGGAACATTTCGGCTTGCGAAAGGCTGTCCTGCTCGACAACGCTGATCTGGGCCGCCTCGAGCGCGAGGCCGGCCAGGACTTCGTCAAAATCGTCACCGCCGAGCGTGGGGATTCCTTCCGACGAGATCACGACGTGCTCCCGCGCGTCCAATTCGACAAGCGAGGCGTCGAACGTTCCCCCGCCAAAGTCGTAGACCAGGATGTGCATTTTTTCTCGGAACTGGTGGGATGTGCGCTTGTGATGGCCGAACTCGATGCTGGCGGCCGAGGGCTCATTCAAAAGGCCGAGCACATTAAAACCCGCCTGCCGGAAGGCTTCCGTGGTGAGAAAACGCTGGTTGCTGTTGGCGTTGGCCGGCACGCCGAGCATCACGTCAAGCGTCTCGTCCCTGTTGGCCGGCAAGGTTGAGCTTTCCAGCAGGGCTTTTCGAAGCGCCAGGGCAAGCTCACGAAGCAAGTCCTGCATCGGGACCTTTTCATCCCCGATCTGAACCAGGGTACGCGGCCCGGCATAATCCAACCCTCTCTTCAGGGAACGCACGACGGTCCAGCCGGGCTCTTCCTGCGCAGCCCATGCCTCCCATCCAAAGCGACGTTCACCCTCTTTCACGGCCACCAGAGGCGGAAACCATTCGCATGAATTCCCGTCGGGAGCTTCAAAAACCACGACGGGATAGTTGCCCCGGTCCGCAAATGCGGCAACAATTCGGGTTGTGCCGAAATCGATTCCTAATTTCATTGGATGCTTGATTGCCTCCGTCGAACCATTATATCAGGTCGAAAAGCGTATACGGCGCTCCGGCGCCTGCCAAAGTGCATTTTTATTTCTATCATTGGAGCAGCCAGTGGGATGCTACGGTTAATCAGTTTTTCGATGGGCCCTGGGCTGCCAAGGACGAGATGTCCACGCGGAACGAGGCCAGGAAAGCCGAAAAAGTACGGGCGTAAATCACCGCCCTGGCAACGCTTGCTAGAGCGGGGATATTTCCTCCTCCTTTTCGTCGGGTTCTTTCTGGAGGAACTGCCTTTCCAGAATTCGCCGCGCGACCTCGCGGCCACCCAGACCAAAGGCGATGGCCATGCCTAGCATCATTGCGCCAAAAGCAATTGAGAAGGCGATCAGGACAACGTGGCGGCCCAGGCCGATCTGTTCAAGGGCCATGGTGACAAAGAAAACGATGATCAACATGCGGACCAGGGTACTCAGCAGCCGAGCGGAAGGGTAATTGGCATTCGTGGCCGCAAGCAAAGTCGCTCGTGAAAGGAAATTTGCCACCAGCAATCCGATGAACAGAACGACCATGGCCACGAAGATCTGGGGCAGGAAGAGGAAAAATCTTGAGATCTGTTCTCGAAAAGCCCCGATGCCGAGCGCATCGATTCCCAGGACAATGAACACGATCCAAATTACCCAGAACACCACTTGCCCCAGGAAATCGACTGGCGGCGGCAAGGCTGCCTTGCGCATCATTTGAGTGAGACCCGCCGTGTCACAATACTTGCGGAAGGTCGCGATGCCGAAGATCCTGCGAACGACGATTTTGAGGAACAGGGCGACCAGAAACCCTGCCACAATGATGACGAGCATCGACAGGACCCGCGGGAGAAACACGGCGAGCGCGGCAAGGAAATTCGCAAAGGTATGACGTAGAGTGTCGAGAATAAGCTGTCCCATATTTCACCTCACGTTTTCCGGGCCCACCTCTCCACCAGATGAGGCCGCAGCTTTTCATATTCCTGGCATAAAGTCTCAAGTTTCTTCTCGATCTGCTCAGCGTCGGCGCGATAGTCCTCCAGAACGACGGAACAGATTCGCCCGCGATAGATGGGTGTGAAAGCCTGGAGGAGATGCTCGCGATTGATGACCGAGTGGTGGTAGGAGGCGGCAAATTCATAAATTGTCTTCACCCAAAGTTCGTCTGGGAAACGGAATTGCCTTTCGTCCTGCTGTGAAACTCGCTGGATTTCCTTGAGCGTCTCGGCGGCAAGGATGGATTCCAAAATCGATGCCAATTGACGGACGCCGTTCTGGAACATCTGGAACATCTTCTTCCTGTCGACGCGCCGTGGCTCCAGTCCGGAGCTGTATTCGAATCCGAAAACCGGGACTGGCTGCGGAGATTCGTTCCGAGCCAGCCAATAGGATTCCTGCCTTTCCATACAGCGGAACAGGGCACCGAGGGTGTTCTGAATGGTGACGACGATGTTTTGAGAAGAGGACTTTTGCGTGTGCATTTTGGGTCCCAGGAAGGACTGGCACAGCTTGAATCCATCTACAATCGCCCTGGTGGTCATCCAGATTTCCGCGCCGGCGCGGACGGTCTCTTCATGCCAGACGTCCTGCTCCAGATAATGACACGCCAGGCTCCCCGAGAAACCCAGCTCCCCACCAACCGGTTCTCTGACTCTGACGCCGTACACAGCCCGAATGATGGGCGCAACAATATTCTTGACGAGCAGCCCATCGTATTTGTGCCGATGGTAGATCGGCGTGACCAGATCGAATTTCTCCCTGTACACGGGCCGGATGAGCCCCTCAATCCACTCGGGGGTAATGCTTTCCAGATCGGGCGATACCACTGCGCAAGCTTTGGCTCTCAGAAGGTCGGCGGCGGCCAGAATGATGCGCCAGGCGCTGCCCTTGCCGTCCATTTCCCGGTAGGACGTGGTAATTCGATGGATGGTGCGGAGCGGGCTTGCCGAAAGCAGAGTTCGAAAGTCCTGGATCGAAGAACTTGTCACGATTTCCGGAGTGCCATCATTAGATCCGCCGTCGGGGTTAATCAGCACGGTGCGGTCACGCGGAAAATACTTGACCAGCCCCAGTTGAATGGCGTTGACCACCTGTGCGATCGTGTCGCCATTGTTGAAGGTGGGCACTCCGACGAGAATGTCCACTTCACCAACAGCCGTGAGCTTGCGGATAAACTCGTCCGAGAGAAAGGTTTCCTCGGCCACTAGTACTCCTTCGGAGTTCTTACCGGCGACCTTTCGACGCACGATGCGTGAGGACTCAGAATCGCCGCAAACGAAACCAATAAAATTGATACGGACCCAAGGTCAAAAGGTAGGGCATGTCTCCAATTCGAGGAAACAAATTGCCTCCCGACATTTCGATGGGAATAGACCCGCGCAACTGCCTGAGATCAAGCTCCGCTGCCTGGGCGGAATTTGACAAATTGTTGACCACCAGTATTCGCTGGTTTCCCCACTGGCGAATGTAGGCAAGCACCCTGTGATTTTCCGGATTCAGGAATTCAATCGTCCCCCGCCCAAACACAGGACTCGATTTCCGTAATCTCACGATGCGGCGCATCCATGAGAGAAGAGAATGCTCTGAGCGCTGCTGGGAGAGCACGTTGATCGCCTGGTACCCATACACAGCGTTTGAGATGAGGGGGGAATAGAGGCGTTCGGGGTCGGTGGTAGAAAAACCTCCATTCCAGCCGCCATTCCACTGCATGGGAGTCCGGACGCCGTTGCGATCACCGAGATAGATGTTGTCACCCATGCCGATCTCATCGCCGTAATAGATAATTGGAGTTCCTGGAAGCGACAGGAGCATGCCATTCATCAGCTCGATGCGGCGCCGGTCATTGTCAAGCAAGGGCGCCAGCCTTCGGCGTATTCCCAGGTTGAGCTTGGCAATGTTGTCCTTGGCATATTCATCATACATGTAATCGCGTTCTTCGTCGGTGACCATCTCAAGGGTCAGCTCATCGTGGTTGCGGAGGAAAATACTCCACTGGCAAATGTCAGGGATGGTGGGAGTACGCTGAAGAATTTCAATAATGGGCTTGCGGTCTTCCAGCTTGATCGCCATGAACATTCTGGGCATCAGCGGAAAATGGAACGCCATGTGGAACTCATCGCCGCCGGCAAAATAAGGACCAAGGTCCTGGGGCCACTGGTTGGCCTCTGCCAGAAGCATCCGGTTGGAAAAGTTTTCATCCAGCCGCTTCCGCAGCTCCTTGAGTACTTCGTGGGTTTCGGGAAGGTTTTCGCAGCTTGTGCCCTCGCGCTCCACCAGGTAGGGAACAGCATCAAGCCGGAAGCCGTCAACGCCGATTTCCAGCCAGAACTTCATCACGTTCCACATTTCTTCGCGAACCTCGGGACTATCATAGTTCAGGTCCGGCTGGTGGCTGAAGAACCGGTGCCAGTAATAGGACTTCGAGATAGGATCCCAGGCCCAGTTTGACATTTCCGCATCAACAAAGATGATCCGCGCATCCCGATAGCGATCGTCGGCCTCGCTCCAAACGTACCAGTTCCGGTAGGGATTATCGCGCGAACTTCTGGATTGCTGGAACCAGGGATGCTGGTCAGAGCTGTGATTCAGGACCAGTTCAGTGATCACCCTCAGGCCGCGCCGGTGAGCCTCTTCCAGGAATACCTTGAAATCTTCAAGAGTGCCATAACTGGGATGCACATTGAAATAATCGGAAATGTCATATCCATCATCTCTCAGAGGTGAAGGATAGAAAGGGAGAAGCCATATGGCAGTGGCGCCCAGTTCCTGAATGTAATCGAGTGTTTGAGTGAGCCCGCGAAAATCGCCGACGCCGTCGCCGTTGCTGTCCTGAAAAGCTCGGACGTGGAGTTGATAGACAACGGCATCCTTGTACCATGTCTGGGCAATATCGACCTCCCGTCCCTCCGTGTGGGTCATTGGCATTACCTTGTTCTCCGGCACTCTTGCGGCAGGCGTGGGCTACTTGCGCGATTCAGAACATGAAGGCCCTCCGGAAAGCGATCGCCCCCGGCCACATGACATTTAATCCAAATTCTAACCGATTCCAGAGTTTCAGGTCACCTCATTCATTCCTTTTCGGGAGAGGCCTACGGACTTCGCGCAGTTGCGGACGAAAGACAGCTTTGACAGATGTCAAACAATCGCAGCCTCAACACGGATGCGTCAGCCAGGTGACCGTCAAGGCAGTTCGCCAGGTGAGCCTTGGGCGTTACAGAGAGTTTATGTGCAGCCGCGGCCGAGTTTCAGCCTCGTCGCGGGGACTTTCTTTTCAGGAGTGGTGGGTGGTGGGGGCGGTGGTGCGGCGGGCGCGGCTTCAGCAGCGCCTTTGGCGGGCGCGGCACGTCCCATGAAGTAGTCGCGCAGTTGTTTCGCCTGCAGATAGCCGGTGGGTGATGCCCCCGTGGTTTGCAGGCTGGTGGGAGTCATCAGGTCGTACCACCAGCCGTTGATTCCTTCGCGCACAGAATAGGCGTTGTAGCCTTTCATGCTGAGAAGCAGTTGCGCCTGGGCGGCGTGGCCCTGGCCGGAGCCGTAAAGAATGATCTTCTTTTCACGCGAAAGCTGCTTGAGGCCAGCGGGCTCGAACAACTGCGCAAGCGGAATATTGACGGCCGTGGGGATGTGGTAGTCATCAAATTTCCACGGCTCGCGGACGTCGATGAGCTGAAAGTCCGTGCGCTTCTCGATGAGCCAGCTTGCCAGCTCGCGCGGCGTGATGCGGTCTTTTTCCTGGACGATGCCCTGGACCAGGGCAGGAGCGTTCAGGGGCTCGGAGCCCGTGCCGCGCGCAATCGTAGCGGCCACAGCCAGCACAACGCCGAGGAAGACGGCTGCGGCTGCCGCCAGGCCCTTGCCGGTCAGTTTGATTTCGGTTTTCATCGCCGTTCATCTCCTTTTGATTGCGATCCTCCGTAGAGCCGCTGGAAAACGTTCCACGGGCCTTCGCTATTCTCTGCCGCCCAAAAGGCCACGATAGCCAGCAGCACGACGCCCATGACTACAATTCCGGTGTTCAGGTTGAGCCAGGTCGGGATGGTCAGGTTCCCCAGATGGCCCGAGAGGTTAAAAGCGGGAATCTTTGGGACCGTCACGCCGAAGAGGAAGATTCCTGCAAGAATTCCGACGGCAAAGAGTAGGGCATCGATTTTTCCGATGGCGACCGCCACCGCAGAGGTGCCTGGTCAATAGCCGCCGATGATGAATCCTGCCCCCAGCAGGAGCCCGCCCACGAGTTGTGGCCAGATATAAGTGGGAGGCACGAAAACCTGGCTCATATCCAGCCAGCCGACAAAGCTGAGATAGGCGACTCCGAGCATGGCGACTACGATGGCCGAAAACATCACCTTGAGGACGGCGGAATCCTTGAAGAAAAACTGCGCCGTCAGCTTGTGGGCACTCGAAAATCCCGCTCTTTCCAGAAAGAAACCGAAGAAAAATCCCAGCAGGACGGCAACCGCCAAATAGGTTGTGAGTGAAAAAGCTGCGAAATAAGGAGCACTCATAGCCAATACCTCCTCATGAACCAGGCTCCGATGAAGCCCGCGGCAAAGACGCCGAGCATGAAAACCCAGGCGCCCACAGAGAGAACTGCCCCCCCGGAAAGCGCCAGGCCGCTGGTGCAACCGCGGGCGAGCCGTGCGCCGTAACCTGTCAAAATTCCTCCGCCAACGGCCAGCGCGTAACGCGTGCGCCGCGAAATGCGAGGCCCTTTATCCACGGCAATCCGCAGGCGGCCAGCCAGCCAGCCGGAAACAAACCCTCCAATCATTGCGCCAAATATCTCAAAAGCGAGGAAGGCGATCAGAGGCGACTGGCCCGGTTGAATGTAATTGCTCCAGTAAGAACTGTGGGCTGCGTAATGCGGCGCCACCCATGCCAGAATGGCGACCAGGTAGCGCGTGAAGGCGCCGGAGGCTCCCAGGCCTTGGCCCATCAGCACAAAGGTGGCGAGCAGCGTGAGGCCCAGGCCGAATCCCGCGACGTAAGGCGGCCAGTATTCGGGCGAGCGGAATATTCGTTTGAACTTCCAAGGCGGGCCCTTCCTCTCCTCAACCTTTTCCGGCGCGGCCGGAGGAGCAATGGGGCCGGAAATGGGTGGTGCGACTCCCGTTGACCCGGAACCGCCCTGGAATTGATGAGTCCAGGCCTCTTCCTGCATTTTGACCTCTTTCCACCACTTGAAATGGTGCCGATAGGCGTAAAGTTCACTTACCATGCCGGTGATCATGGAAAAGAAAGCAGCTTTCTCTTCCGGAAACACGGCCCCCATATAGACGTGAATCATCAGCCCGGAAACCACAAGACCAACAGCAACAAAATGTAAGACCACCGCCCAGCCCACTGCTGCGGTACTGATCAAATGAAACGCCATCACCAGACCTGTAACCATGATGATGGGGATTGCCAGATACACCAGCCATGCAAAGAGTTTCTGGCCCGCGTTGTACAGGCCCTGAGGGGGCAAGGGCTCGCTGCTGCGCCCGATAATCCGCAGGAAGCGGGTCTTCAGCCAGCGCACGTCGTCGGCATCCAGGCAGACTTCCTCGTTCTGAAAGAGAACGCACTGCATGGCTAAGAACTTGCGCCAAACAGGCTGTTCGTGGATGCGCAGACCGTGCAGAACGCTGGTCCGTACGTAGGTTCGATAGCCAAACACCACGTAGACCGTAAACACGATGATCCAAGTGACTCCCACCGCAATGTGGAATTGGAGCATGTTGGCCCGCGACCCGAAAAGGGTCGTCATCATGTTGATATACCAGTAGGGCATCACTCGAAAATAGGGCGAAGCGATCAGGGCAGCGCCGGTGGCCAGCTCAAACAGCCACACCGTCGCGTTAAACCAGTGCAGCAGCATGATCGCCACATGGTGCTTCTTGATGCGCCGCTGGGACATCGCCTCCGCCTGCTCAACGGTGAGCGGAACGGGCTCCATTGGCAAAGGTTGAGTTCCCATCGTTGTTTCTCCTAGTCCTCGAACTCATCCTCTCCCACTCTCAGTTGGTGGAAGAAAGCGATAGCCTGTCCCAGGAACGTGGCGCCAATGGCGGCAAGGACCAGCGGCCTCAGATATCCCCGCCAGACTTCGCCCGCCCTCAGCAGCCGGGGACGATGGGGCGGGAAGCTGGCAAGGACAAGGTCGACATCCTTTTTTTTGCCCAGGTAATAGACGTTGGGCCCAATCGAAACCTCCGGCGTTTCAAGCCGCCGGGCTCCCTGTTCGTAAACCATTTTGAAGACGTCGCTTTTACGGTCTTCCAGATCGCCAAAAAACTTTGCGTGAGCGGTGCAGGTGAGGACGCAGGCTGGCTCCTGCCCGCGTTCCAAGCGCGGAGAACAGAAATCACATTTGTCGGCCTTCTTGATGGTCGGACTGATGTAGCGGGCACCATAAGGGCACGCTTCTACGCAGTAACCACACCCGATGCAGAGGTCGCGATCAATGTGCACAATTCCGTCCGCGGCCTGGTAAGTTGCGCCGGTCGGGCAGGGTTCAATGCAGGCGGGGTGGTCACAGTGATTGCACTGGGCAACGTAAAAGCTGGAGACAAGATCCGGGAATTTGCCTGCCACGCCAGTGGCGTGAACGTGGGTCCGCGCAAAGCCGGTGGGGACTTCCCATTCGGAGTTGCAAGCCACCGTGCAGGCCTGGCAGCCCACGCATTTCCTCAGATCCGTTACCATGGCGTAGCGCGCCATTAGATTTTCTTCTTCCCAATCGGTCCTGTGTTGCTCCGGTCTTCAGGCCGGCATTGTGTGCAAAGCCAGCCACGAAGATGCCGGGGTAAACCCGGCGCTACAAAAGCCCTAGGTCGTCACTACGCGAACGAAATTCACCCGCATTCCTGTGCCGCCCATGATGGGATCGACCTTGACGCGGGTCATCAACCCGGTATCCGAAGCGCCGCGGTGATAAGCGAGCTTCAGCCGCCGGGACTCATGCCCGAAGCCGTGCACCATGTACAGGCAATCGCGCCGGATGCCTTTGGTGATGCTCACTCGAATGGGCAGGCTCTTGACGCCATCCTGGTTTTCGAGCACGACCTGCTGGCCATCGCTCAGTCTCAGGTCGCGGGCCGCGTCTTCATTGATCCAGGCTACGTTCTCGTCCATCAGGGCGTCGAGCCAGGCGTTGTTCTGGCTGCGCGCGAAGGAATGGACGGGAGCTCTTCCATAAATCAGCCGGAAATAGCCGACGGGCGGTTCATCGACCGGCATGTATCGCGGCAGCGGGTCGAAGCCCAGTTGCTTCAGCAGCGGCGAGTAAAGTTCGATTTTGCCGCTCTGGGTTGGAAAGAGTGGACCGTCTTCCGGCAAGCGTTCATCGATGTACGGGCGGCCCGGAAAAGCCACCGCGCCTTGCGTCAGGAGAGTATCCACATTGACACCGAGCGGTTTGATCAGCGTTTCCAGATGCTCCCTGGGCGTCTTCCAGGGGAAATAGGCTTCCAGGCCCATCCGGCCCGCCATCTGCTGGGCGATCCACCATCCCGGCTTCGATTCATAGAGCGGCTCGACCGAGGGCTGCCGGATTGCGATGTAAGGCTGCTTGGCGCTCTGGGCGATCTGCGGCATGTCGTAGCGCTCGAGGTAGGTTGCCTCCGGGAGCACCAGATCTGCGTAATAAGTCTGCTCCATGGGTAGAACATCGACCACGACCAACAAGTCGAGTTTTCCAATCGCTTCCAGAGTGTGAGGCCGCTGGGGAATGCTTTCGAGAACGTTCTGGCCGTAAACGATCCACGCCTTGATGGGATAAGGCTTGCCCGTGACGGTGGCATCGACCAGACCGTTAGTCACTCCCTGTTCTTCAGACGTCAGCGGGAAGCGCGTGCCCGCGCCGTCGGCCCTTTCGCGCTTTGGCTGCGGAAAGGCTGGTAGAGCAAACTTCCCGGTCTTGATGTCAGTGGAGAGAAAAATCCCGCCCTTTCGTCCCCAGCTTCCCAAAAGCGCCGTGACGATGGCCATAGCCCGCGCGCGCTGGGAGTCGTCGCCGTACCAGGTGGTGTGCCGGCCGGGATGCAGGGCGACGGCCGGTTTTGCCGCTGCCATGGCTCGCGCCGTCGCGCGAATCTTGGCCGCCGGCAGTTCCGTGATGGCCTCTGCCCATTCAGGAGTGAACCCTTTCACATGCGCCGCAAGCTCGGGAAAACCTTGCGCGTACTTGGAAATGTATTCCTTGTCGTAGAGGTCTTCGCCGATGAGGACGTTCATCCAAGCCAGCAGCAGTGCGATGTCAGTTCCGGGGCGTATGGGCAGCCACCAGTCGGCTTTTGCCGCCGCGGTGGAAAAGCGCGGATCGACGACAATCAGCTTAGCTCCGCGTGAGAGGCCGTCGGCAAAGGCTGTGATCTGAGAGGTAAAAATGTTCTCGCCGATGTGTGTCCCGATCAGAACAATCACCTTGGCTCTTTCCAGATCGACCGGTTCCGGCGATCCCAGTCCCTGGCCGAACGTCAGCGCATAGCCCACCTCGCGCGGGCCGCGGCACTGCGCAAAAGCCGGCTCGGCAATGTTGTGTGTTCCGTAGGCGCGCATCAGAGTGAGGAAGAAGGCCGACGCCACACCGTGGGGGAAAAGCGCCACGCTTTCCGGACCATCCCTCTGCTTGATCTCGGCCAACCGCCCGGCCAGGAAGTCCAGCGCCTGGTCCCAGGAAATTCGTTTGAATTTCCCCTCGCCGCGCGCTCCAACCCGGAGCATCGGGTATTTCAACCGGTCGGGGTCATAAAGAAGCTTGGGCCCGGAGTTGCCCCTCGCGCACAGCCGTCCTTTGGTAAGCGGGTGGCTGGGATTGCCTTCGAGTTTCAGCACTTTGCCGCCGGCCACTTCCGCCCGCACGCCGCAACGCCAGAAACACATTTCGCAATTGGTGGCGATGGTTTCAACCCGCGTGGTGCCCCGCCATCCCGGTGGGTGCTCGCTTCCTTTGCTGGTGGTCGTCCCGAGGGTCGTGGCCGCGCCCAGAAGGGAAGAACCTCTGATGAAATCCCGCCTTGTGAGCTTGGAACTCATCCGTTACATCACGCTCGAAAAAAGCGTATAAAGTACGAATAACCTCTGAAGGCTTAGACCGGATAGGAGTCGTATCACACCGGAGTGTGACTTACATCACGCATGCAAAAATAGCAGGGGTCTATTGTGGAACGTTGGTTTGGCATTGGAACCGCACGCACTGTGAGGCTCTGTTGCGTTGGGCCTGCCAGACGAGGGATGTTTGGGTGCATGAGTCGCTGACCACAGGTTACAGATGTGAACCAAAAGACGAAGAGCAAAAGGGAATGGGTCTCACCGATCCGGCACACTTTCGTCAGCGAGAGGAGCGTTCTGGGCTTTGCCTGGGTGGGCGGCGTACTGCTGTTTGTGGTGCTTACGGGCCTCGTGATCTGGCTGCCTTTTTTCAGTGTGGGCACCCAAATGGCCGTGCTCTTCCACACGGCGCTGGGCCTGTTGGTTCTCGTTCCATTCGTGTTGTGGCAGCTTAGCCATTGGCTGGCCACCCGCAAGGCGCGGCGGAAAGTGCGGAAAATCAGCGCCTATGTGGGATTCTGGCTGCTGGTTGTCAGCGTGGCGGCCGGCCTTGTCATCACTTGGCAGGGGCTATTTGAGATTGTCGTCAGCCACTGGTGGGCGACGATCCATCTCTGGACTGGCGTATTGGCTCTGCCGTTTCTCTTCTATCACGTTTTGCCGCACAAACAGGAAAGTGCGTCGGTAAACGGGCCGCTGGCCGTCGTGCCCTCACAGGATTACGCGCCAGCGAGGCGGCGGACTTGGAAACTTGCGTTTGGATTGGCGGCGGTTCTCGGCGCGTTGCTTGTACTAGACACAGTGGCTTACCACTCGCCAAACTTCAAGAATTACGAGCCGCCCGCCAGCTTCAGGCCGGCACCGGGCCCGAATCCCTTTGCGCCCAGCCATGCTGAAACCGTAATCGGCGGCCCCGTCCCGCCGCAGGCGATTGGCGATTCGCGCTCGTGCGGAGCGTCGGGATGCCACACCGTGATCTACGACGAATGGCGGGCCAGCTCGCACAGATGGTCCCAGGAGGACCACTTTTTCCAGGAAGTGCGCAGCGCAACGACGGATGTGCAGGGAATCAAATCGACGGAGAAGTGTGGCGGCTGCCATGCGCCGGTGACTATGCTTTCCGGGTACAAAGACCCTCGGCTGGGGAAAAACATTTCCGGCTACATGGAAGGCGATTCGTGTATTGTATGCCATGCCGTGCGCCATGTAGATGAGCGAGGAATCGGAAGTTATGTGCTCGGCATTCCGAAGCCTTATCTCTACCAATACAGCGACACGCGTTATGCGATGCTGATGAATCACTTCCTGATTCGGGTTTATCCCACGCAGCATGACCGGGACTACAACCTGAAGATTGCGCGCCAGGCGGAATCTTGAGAT
>JAKAWN010000677.1 GCA_021827245.1 Acidobacteriota bacterium
CCGGGTGCATCGCTGGCAGAATTGCGGCTTGCTTACAAGCTTCGTGACTTGGAATTGAGGGCGGCACACGCGAACCCACGTGGACTCAAGGCGATCGAGCGGGCCTTTAATATCCTGGCCGAGCCGGAATCACGCGCCTGTTACGATGCCATCTTGAAAGACCCAGAGGCGCCCGCGCTCTTTCCCTATGCCGGGTTCGGCTCGTTGTTGGTCGAAGGCGAGCGGTCGCGGGATGTGAAAACGTTCTTTGTCCGGCGAATTCTTGCTTTCTTGCCCAACCTTTGCGAGCGGAGCTTTGACGCGCCGCTGCGCAAATTTCACTTCTACACTGATCGCGCCATATACCGTGACGCAAGACGCAAGCTGGAGCTTGTTGTGGACCAAGCGGCGATGCCGCTCGTGTGGGACCTCACGTGGAATCAATCAAAACATCTGCTCGAAGCTACAGTGAAAGTGCGCGCGACGTTTCTCGAGACCGGTGCCTATCGCATAAAGGATGGGGAATGGAGCCTTGCAACCTGGGAGAAGTCTCTTCCTAGCCGAGTCAAGGTAACGCTGCCGCTTGATATTAACGAGCGAATCGAGGCTGCGCGTCGCCAGCATCACATTTTCGGACTACATGCCGACTTCTTCGCCCGCCTGCGTGCCCGCATCGAGCGCGAGCCGGTCGCGAAATCGGAAGTCGAGCGGTTGTGCGGCGATGCAGGAATTCCTGGCGACTTCGACGTGGCACAGATCACGTGGGAAGCTGACTACGATGCCTTCTATTACCGGGAGCTCTTGAGGCACGCCAGAGCCGTGTACTTCTTCCGAGATGAGTTCCTCTTCGAGCTTGAACAAGTGATCGTGGCTGAAAGACCGGAATTGGGCCATGCCACCTATCTGTTCGCGAAACCCGCAAACATAGATGACTTCCTGCGACTATATGCCCGAACCACCAAGCAAGCTATTCGTGCCAACCAGAACAACATCGCCGAGCATGTTGGATTCGTAGGGCGCATCAGCCACGGGATAAACCCTGAAACGTGGCTGGATAGCCTGAGAGTTTTCCTGGGACGGTCGGCCTAGCACTTACCAGCGGCAGCGATGCTGTCCCATATTCCAGGTTCCAGGTTCGACCGCGACATGAGCTTATAATGTAGCCTTCTCAATGGGTGATTTCGACGGGCATTCCGCCGGGGAAGGCGCTCGCTTTATCATGTGCGGAGGCCAAGGAGACTCGTGTGAAGGTCAAGGTTGAATGCTTCGCAGGTCGAAAAGGGGACGAACGGCCGGTTCGTTTCAATCTCCGCGAGCGCGACTACATCGTGGAGGAGGTTCTCGACCACTGGGACGGACCTGATGGGGCGTATTTCAAGGTCCGTACGGACGACAGCAGTCTTTATATCCTTCGCCGCCGGACAGTTGGCGGAGCCGATGAGTGGTCCTTACAATCCATTGGACCCTAGGAGCGTCAGCCGCTCTCGTGATTGCCCCCGACCCCCCAGCGCCCCTTTTATGAGACAATGCAACTCCTAGTACACCCCGGCCTTTAATCGGGCTGAGGAGGGCAAACCTTCATGTTCAGGCACTGGGTGGACGATCACTTCAAGTTGGTCGGAGCCTTCCTTTTGATTCTCGCGGCTCTGGATCTTTTGGTTTCTGACACGCTCTTCCCAGTGCCTCCCATTATGGCAGCGGCCAATGGAGCGATGGCGGCGATTTAAGCGTGTTGCGGTGAGCTTTAGTGCAGAGGAATTCCGCTTCGAGCGGGTTACTCTGCGGGTTGCGGCTTCGCAGGTCCATCCCGCCTGTCCTCGCGCGCTTGCATTCGCCACTTCGGTAGGTGTATATAGTCGCTAATACGATTTCCCAGCAACTATGGGATCTCCGCCAACGTCCCGAAGGAGGGATGGATGAGTTCGCCGACGTCGAATATGAAAACTACGACAATCTGAGGTGTCCGAATGGAAGTCGAACTAATCTTGAATCCTCAGGCCAAAGGCTATGAGAAGTTGCAGGCTGACCTGAAGGCCCAATTAGCAGAGTTCAAAGACCTGGCGTATAGGCCGGTCGAACAGCCACCCCCGGCAGGTGTTCTATCAGCAGAACACGAGATCGTGAAGTTCGTCTTTCAACACCCTGAAATAGCTGTTGGCGGCATCGTGCTGGCGACTTGGGTCGTGAGACTCGCAACAGTGATCGTCCAGACGGTACGGGCGGTCGTAGAAAGACGCGGGATCGAATCTGACCCGAAGAACCCCATCGCGATACTCGTCGTTGATAACAGGACCTTGGTACTCCCATCTCCGCCCGTGAAAGAACAACGGTTTCTGCGCGCCCTAGAGGCCACGTCAAAGCCAAGCAGAGCCAAGCACTCTGACGCGGGAAAGAAGCAGCCACGATCCAAAGGTGTGCGCAGGAGATAGGGAGGCTCCGGATGAGTAGCCCCGTCAGGCGTCAGGCAATCATAATCGCCAACTCTGTTGCACCTCAGTTGACTCAGCCGGCGTTCAGAGGAGGT
>JAKAWN010000678.1 GCA_021827245.1 Acidobacteriota bacterium
TGGGTCCGTCTCGGCGTCCCCAAAGCGGAAGGCAGAGGTGAGATCTCCAAACGTCTTCCGCCGCCAGTCAGTGATGTTCGGCTCTCGAACACCAGTGAATTTCTCCAGAAACTGGAGCACCGAAGTGTGATCGAACGGCTGGCTACAGACCCAGCCTCCGGCGGTCCAGGGCGAGACAATAATGCACGGAACACGGAAGCCGCCGCCAATCGGTATGCCATGGACAAACTCTCCGGGGGTACCGGGTGGCGGCGCGGGCGGAGCGACGTGATCAAAGATGCCGTCGTTCTCATCGTAATCAAGAATAAAGACGGTCTTGGCCCACACGTCCGGATTGGCTGCAATGGCGTCGATCTTGCTCGCGACGTATGCCGCGCCGTCGGCGGGCATGAAGTCTGGATGCTCCGACTGGTAGCTGGTAGGAATGATCCACGAAACGGCCGGAAGTTTGTCGTTCATGGCGTCGTATTCAAACTGGCCCTCGGGGCCGTACACCATTCCCTTGATGTACAACGGCGAATCGTGCCGAGCTTCGCGGAAGGTTTTGAAGAACTCCAGCACGTTGCATTCATAATTATCCTTTTGCTGATAGACCTTCCAACTGATCCCTGCCCCCTCAAGCCGCTCTGCATAGGTGGTCCAGTCGTATCCACCCTTCGGCCGCGCATTGTTGGTAATTGGGCCGCCGTGCTTTCCCTCAGGGTCGATGGTGCCGGTCATCCAGTACAATCTGTTTGGATAGGTTGGACCGAGGACCGAACAATGATAGGCATCGCAGAGGGTGAAAGCCTCCGCGAGTGCGAACTGAAAGGGGATGTCAGCCCGAGTGTAGTAGCCCATCACGTAGGGACCATTCGCGCCGTCAGCCTTACGGTGTGCGGGAAGCCATCGGTCCATTTTCCCGCCATTCCAGGATTCGTGCTGAACAGACCAGGCGTGGCTTGTGGAAGGGATTTTCTGCGCGCTGGTCTTGCGTGTATTCAGATGAAATGGAAGCGTGTAGCCATCCGGGTTCTCAGCGTCAGGTTGATAGAAGACGGATTTCCCGCTGGGCAGGAGCATGGCTTTGGGGTCATCGAAGCCACGGACGCCCGCCATCGTACCGAAGTAGTGGTCGAATGAGCGATTCTCCTGCATCAGCAAAACGACGTGCTTGATGTCGCGCATTGAGCCGGGACGCGGCGTTTCCGCTAATACCCGCCGAACGTTGGGTGGCAACAGCGGGGAGGCAATTGCAGCCGCCGCAAGTGCAGCGGTGCTTCCCAACAGCCGCCGCCGAGTCATTTTTGCCGAGCCGGAATCATTAAGTGTTCCCTGTTTCATGTGGTCTCCCATCGAGTTTTCCTCTCCTTGTCAAAGCACCGGATAGCGAAAAAGGTTAAGTAAGAACGTCCGTATGCATGGGTTTGTCTTGGTGCTTGCCCCTGCACAGGCGAATACTTCGCATAGAAGCGCAGCGATCACCGGCGACGATCTCTTCCATCCACACCTAAGATTCGAGTTCTTTGAACGATCTGCCGTAGCGCTGTTCAAACTCCAAACCCCAGTTGGTAGGTTTGACCCACCATTATACTCGACCATGGGTGCTGCGATTGGCCTGGCTATGTTAAATGTGCCGGCATCCAGCAACCGAGCCGTCGCTTTCCAGGCTGGAATTAATTGACCTTCCTCAGAACTGGTTGTTAAGATGTCGTAGGTCAGTGCAAGGGAGGAAGGACCGTGGATCGATATACTCGCCATCAGCTGAAACATGACGATTTCCAGGAAAAAATGGAGGCGCTTCAGGTTTTTGCTGAAGAGCATCTGAAACAGATCATCATGGTCAGCGTGGCGGCGCTGGTGGTGGTTGGCGCGGTGTTGTGGATCAAGAGTTATTACGCTCATCAGGAAGCTGCTGCAAACGCCGAGTTGCAGAACGCGATTACGACCTTCAGCGCCTTCGTTGGAACCGGCCAGGAGAGCAGCCTGGCGGGTCCGGGGCCGAGCTATCCAACGGCCAAGGCGAAGTATCAGAAGGCTCTGTCACAATTTGCCGAAGTCGTCAAAAATTATCCCCGCACCCGGGCTGCCGGATACGCCCTGGTTCAAATGGGAATCTGCCAGTCACAATTGGGCAACGAAAGCGTTGCGCTCAAGACCCTGCAGCGTGCCAGCAAGAACTCAAACAAAGGGATTGCCTCACAGGCGCAGTTTGCGCTGGCCGGCGTTCTGGCGAAGACCGGGAAGACCGAAGAGGCCGCCAAGATCTATCAGAACCTTGCAAACCATCCCACAACCTCCGTTCCCCGTGCCACGGCGCTCCTGGCCATGGCTGACGCTTATCGGGCCACGCAGCCCAAACGGGCTCGCGAAATTTACGAGCAGATTCAGAAAGAGTTCGGCTCTGATACCGTGATTGCCGACGTTCTGAAGGCGCAAATCGCCAGCTTGCCCCAGTAGGCCGAGCCGGTCGCGGTCCATTTTCCCGGCAGAGCGGTCTTGCGGTCCATCATCATCATCCC
>JAKAWN010000150.1 GCA_021827245.1 Acidobacteriota bacterium
CCTGACCTTACGAAGAAAACATGCCGTACCTTACAGAAACGCGTACGGTGGGCGGGAACAGTCAAATGCCCTTCAGGCAACAATGCTCCACACTTCGCTGAAGGTATGACGATCCTTCAGAAAGAGACCGTTCATCATCCCCTATGGTTGTCCTGGCATTCCGGGAAGTTGGATGAGCTCGGCAATATATGGGAGACTAAGGTCTGCTGGTTACTCCCGCAATGAGGACAGAACCAAGAAAATGAGAATTCTGCTTGAGGATGGGTTCTCGGTTGACAAGGGAACAGGCGTTGGCCGGTACACTCAAAATCTCGCAAACGAGCTCTGGAGGCATCCGGCAGTCGAGCTTCTGCCGCAGCCCACGCGGGGATTCATACGCAAGGTTCGTCCGCTGATTGCGCGGCGAACCGTTTACGCGGCCTGGCTGGAAACCGGATTTCAAAACCAGGCAAGAAAGCTCGAAGCCGATCTCATTCATTTCACCAACCATCTGGTTCCTCGCTCGCGGAAATCGAGAGCCAGATACGTGGTGACTATCCATGATCTGACTGCCTGGAGACTTCCCGAAGCTTTTTCCCCCTTTTACGTACGATACATTCGCGCTGTTGTGCCCCGGGCCGTGAGATTTGCAGATCTCGTCCTTTGCCCTTCGGACGCGATTCGCAATGAGGTCATCGAGCGTTTCAGCCTGAAGGAGAAGATGGTTCGAACCGCCTGGAATGTGGATCCACGCCTTCCGGAGCCTTCTGCTCGGACCCGGGAGGAATTGTCCGGACAATTGCGAAAGAGGCTGGGGCTTCAAAGACCCTTCGTGCTTTTTGTTGGAACGCTGGAACGGCGCAAGAATGTGACCACCCTGGTTGAGGCTTTTGCACACGTTGCGAAAAGCACCGATCTGCAGTTGGTGATGGTGGGCAGGCCGGGCTTCGGTTTTTCTGAGATCGAGACTTTGATTAAACGCCAGGTGATACCCGGCCGTTACATTCTAGCCGGTTACGTTAGCGATGAAGAACTGGCTTTGCTGTACATGCTTGCAAGCCTCTTTGTATATCCTTCGCGTTACGAAGGGTTTGGAATTCCACTCGTGGAAGCGATGAGTTTCGGACTGCCTATTGTTGCGTCCCGAATACCAGCCAGTGAAGAGGTCGCGGCAGATGCCGCGCTCTATTACGATGATCCGTTGGATGAAAAAGCTCTGGCTGAAAAGATTCTTGAGGTGCTGGGCAGCTCCGCCTTGACGTCCGTATTGCGCTCGCGCGGGAGACAGCGGGCTACAAAGTTTGGGTGGAAGAACGTAGCCAGAATGTACATTGAGGCCTACAAGAGCGCATTGGGCGGTTGTTGATTTGATTCAACGGCTTTCAAAGCCTCGCTCTTCTAATTCTTCATCACCATATCGCTTGAGCGCAGACGCAACGGAGGGAAGAATTCGGATTTTGCCTGAAACATCCGTAACCCCCGGTCACCTTCTCGCATCCATAACAAAAGACTGGGATTGACGTGCAATGCTGCCTATGCTAGTCTGAGAGGTTGTGCGATTTGAGCCGGAAGTTCCTGCAACTAACCCGACGTTACGCTGTCGTTCTGATCCTTCTCGCCATGATGGTAGGGGGGGCGGGTTGCGCCGTCAAACGAACCATCCATGTTTCTCTGCCTCAAATGGCGGGACCCCCTAAACAAGCCACCCTTGCTGAGCTTGTCAAAAAGGTTGATGCATGGAGCCAGGACATCCAGACGTTGGTGGCGACGGTCGAATTCAAGCCGACAACAGGCTCGGTTTATACAGGAGTTATCAAAGAGTACCAGAACGTCGGCGGCTTTATCCTGCTGAAAAAACCCGCCACGATTCGCATCATTGGACAAGCGCCAGTCGTGAAAACGGAAATCTTTGACATGGTGTCCGACGGCAAGGAGTTCCGCGTCTTTATTCCTCCAAAGAACAAGTTTATCGTAGGCAGCGACACTTACCGTGGACCGTCGAAAAAGCCGCTGGAAAATCTCCGGCCTCAACACATCCTGGACGCACTGCTGATCCCGCCGATTGACAAATCGACGGAGAGATATTTTAACGAAGAAGTGGAAACCTCAACCGCACGGTATTACGTCGTAAATATAGTGGAGTTGTCCAACACTGGAGAATTGAGCCTGATGCGAAGAGTATGGTTCGACCGGTCCGACCTGCGCATCTCACGCCTTCAGCTTTACGGACCGCATGGATCCCTTTTGGAGGATGTACGCTATGCCGATTACCGCGACTTCCAGGGGATCAGGTATCCTGCTAAAATCATGCTGAGCCGGCCCGCGGAAGATTACGCGCTCTCGATCACGATCGAAAAGGCGACGTTCAATCAACCCATCCCCGCGGAGAAATTCATATTAAAGAAACCACCGAACGCGACTTTGGTCGAGCTGGGTGGAGGGCAATAGCCGGAGAAACCTTGTGGTTTACAGGATGATCATCGAGAATATCCTCCACCGACCGATTCGGACGTTGGTGAGCATACTGGCAGTAGCCATTGAGGTGGGGATGGTGATGCTCGTGGTGGGAATGACGCACGGCATGTTGCATGAAACCGCCAAGCGCGTCCAGGGAGTGGGCGCGGATATCATGGTTCAGCCACCGGGAGCATCCTTCTTTTTTGGCCTGACTGAAGCTCCTATGCCTGTTCAGATCGGCGAGCGGCTGGCGCAAATCCCACACGTTATGGCGGTAGCCCCCGTCTTATTCCTTTTCAACACCCATGGGGGAATAGACCTCATCTATGGGATTGATCTGCCGAGCTTTAACCGAGTCAGCGGGGGCTTTGTCTACCTTAAAGGCGGCCCGTTTGCCAACCCGTATGACATTCTCGTGGACGATTGGTACGCGCGGGCGAATGATGTCAAGGTGGGCCAGTCGCTGAACCTGCTGAACCATAACTTTCACGTCACGGGGATTGTTGAACACGGAAAGGGAGCGAGGCTCTTTATCCCCCTGTCAACAGCCCAGGATCTGACTGGCGCCCACGACAAGGCCTCAATCTTCTATGTGAAATGTACTGAGCCCGGCTACACCCATGCCGTCATGAACTCCATCCGGGAGCTTCTGCCCAAGCACCAGATCCTTTCGATCAGGGAGTACATGTCACTGATGACCTCTAACAACCTTCCGGCGTTAAATGCTTTTATAACCGCCATGGTGTCCGTCGCGGTGGGGATTGGTTTCCTGGTTATTTTCCTTTCTATGTACACCACGATCACCGAGAGAACGCGGGAAATCGGGATTTTAAAGTCACTGGGCGCTGGCAAAAGGTATATCATAGGAGTGATACTACGAGAAGCAGGTCTGCTCAGCATCCTGGGCATTCTTGCGGGATACGGCGGGACGTGGGCGGCAAGAAAGGTGATCGTTGCCACGTTTCCTACCTTAACCGTCGAGTTGACATTGCATTGGGCCCTCTGGGCAGGGCTGCTGGCCATTGGAGGCTCTTTACTTGGTGCCTTCTACCCGGCAATACGCGCGGCTCGACTTGATCCAGTGGATTCACTGGCATACGAATAAGGGGAATTCTGGAATTTTATGGGCTCAACCTTTCCGGCAACAATTGGCGACGAAACAGGCGGAGTGGACCGAATTGGCTGTATGCAACCCATTATCTCAACTGAAAACCTGAAAAAGACCTATCGAGTCGGGAAAGTAGATGTTCCCGCCTTGCGCGGTGTAGACTTCGTGGTCCAGGAAGCAGAATTTGTCGCAGTTGTGGGACCCTCCGGCTGTGGCAAATCAACATTGCTGCATGTTCTGGGAGGCTTAACCAGGCCTACCAGCGGGCTCGTGCTTGTGGACGGGAACGATTTCACACACATGAATGACGCAGAGCGCACGAAGTTCCGCCGCCACAAAATCGGCTTTGTGTTTCAGAGATATAATCTCCTGCCGACACTGACAGCGAGGCACAACATCGCCATCGCTCAACATATTCAAGGAGACGGGTTCAACCCTCATCGATTTGAGGCGGTAGCACAAATGCTGGGGATCAAGGACAAACTGGATCGCAAACCTTATGCGCTTTCCGGAGGTGAGCAGCAGCGTGTAGCCATTGCGCGGGCAGTAATTTGTGAGCCGAAGCTTCTGCTGGCCGATGAGCCGACCGGCAACCTGGATACAGAAAACTCCCAGGTTGTGCTGAACATGATGCGAGTACTGAACAGGGACTTCCGTCAAACGATCGTGATGATCACCCACAATCCCGAAGCAGCTTCCGTCGCGGATCGGATTGTTCGAATGCGTGACGGGCGGATTATCCCTGATTGATTCGTGCCCCCTTTGCCGTTAATTTAACGACTTACATTTGTATGCCGTCGAGCAGCGAATTTCGCGAACCAATCATTTCTCGCCTCGGGGACCAGGAAGCTGGCCACGCAAGTTCCGGGCCTTGGACCATGATCAAACTTGCCTTAAAGCGAGCGATCTTCTGGTCCTATGAACGGGGAAGCTGGCAGTACGACATTATCGTTCTATTGATCCTTGCTTTCATCTTCCTCACCCCGGCCAGTTGGTTCCATGACCGTCCCCGGCTCCAATTGAGTGACCTACGGCACGTTCAGGGTATTGTCGAAGTAAGCCATACGGATAGCTTGTGGGTGTACCAAGTTGATGCGCGGCTCGTGGACTCACTAGTCGGGACCCCACCTCAACAGGCTCTTCACCAATTGCTCCTTCAACGGGTTAAGCCGCCTTTTGTCATAGAGTCCGTCAAACCGATTCTGGGGAGAGAGGACGTGGTCCTCGGCTACACAGTGGAGGTCAAACGCTGACAAGGCATCCCTTACCCGCTGAGAGGAATCGTAGTTCCAGAGACATGTTTGCATGAAAAAGCACTGGTTCAGGCCGATAGGAGCTGACCTATTTGTGGCCGTTCTTCTACTGGGAACGGCCGCGCCTGGGTTCACGAGGGGCACAAAGAAGTCCCTGGATCTCGCTCAGGTTCTTTCTCACATGGATGAGAGTTCGAAGCAGCTAAGAACCCTTTCGGCAGATCTTGCCTACACCAAAGTGACTGTCCTGGTGAATAACTTTTCTACGGATTCCGGAAAAATGTACTTCAGAAATTCCAAGTCTCCTGACATCCTGATCGATTTCAAAAAGCCGGCTCCGAAAATGATTCTGTTCAAGAATGACAAAGCTGAAATCTACCAGCCGAGGATCAACCAGATTCAGGAATATGATCTGAGGAAGCATTCTTCCCTCATACAGAAATTCTTGTTGCTTGGATTCGGAACCAACTCCAAGGAGATGCAGAAGTTCTACGATGTGAAGTACTTGAGGGAGGAGCAACTGGGTGGCGACACAACCGCAGTGCTGGAACTGACTCCACGCAAAGCGAGTCTTGCCGCTCAGCTTTCGAAAATTCAGCTCTGGATCAGCGAAGAATCCTGGCTGCCTGTTCAACAGAAGTTCTATGAGGCGGGCGGGGATTATTCGATAGCGCGCTACACTTCCGTCGAGATCAATCGCAAACTGCCATCATCTACTTTCGCGATCCACGCCGCCAAGGGCGCAAAACGCATTAAAATGCCATAAAATTTGGCTTCGAGCGCGACAGTGTTCTTCATGCCGGGACAATCGACCCCGGCCAATTCAAAGCCAAAAATGACGATTCGACTGGCGTTTTCAACATTTTAGGGTGAATTCGTTGCAGATTCGCCCTCTCCTGTTGTATATGTATAGTTCAACAAGGAATAACGGGGGTTTGGTGGCCGGAGTTCCCGCAAGGCTTATTTAGCATAAGCTGGGAATTCGGGGGCCGTGTGGGATGTTGTTTGCGGATGTGCTGACATTCAACCGTCATGAACAGGATAGTCCTGAAGCGGAAAGCACGATTTATTCATACTCGATTGCGTGAACTGCGCATGATCTCCAAGGCTTTGCTCTCCACACACCATCCTGTCCTTGCGCACGTTATTCCCATCCGCCGTTGCAACCTCTCGTGTGCTTATTGCAACGAGTACGACAACTTTTCCAAGCCGCTGCCGCTTGAAACAGTGTTTCGCCGCCTCGACCGGCTGGCTGAGCTGGGAACAAGCATCATCACCCTCAGCGGTGGTGAACCTCTCCTCCATCCGCAGCTTGAGGAAATCATTCGGCATATTCGGCGTCGCGGAATGATCGCAGGCATGATCACGAACGGATATCTCCTTACGCGCGCCCGCATCGGATCGCTAAACAACGCCGGGCTTGAGCATCTTCAAATCAGCATCGACAACGTCAAGCCGGACGATGTATCAAAGAAGAGCCTGAAGGTGCTGGACCAAAAGTTGCAACTTCTTGCAAAGTATGCCATTTTTCAGGTCAATATCAATTCCGTGTTGGGCAGCGCCGTGCGTGATCCTGAAGACGCGCTGACCGTTGCCCGCCGAGCTCTTGAACTGGGTTTCACTTCCACCGTCGGTGTCCTTCACGACCATGAGGGGCAACTGCGCCCGCTCAATGCGAAACAGCAAGCGATTTTCGCTACCATCATGAGCTGGGGCAAGCGTTCGTATTCAAGGTTCAACCGATATCAGAAGTACATTGCCCAAGAGATTCCCCGCGATTGGCGATGCCGGGCCGGCAGCCGCTACCTCTACGTCTGCGAGGATGGCTTAGTCCATTACTGCTCGCAGCAACGCGGCTATCCGGCCATCCCGTTGGAGAAGTACACGGTGCAGCACCTCGATCACGAATATTACACGCTCAAGTCCTGTGCACCGCTCTGCACCATTCAGTGCGTCCAGCACGTTGCCTTGCTGGACAACTGGCGAGGTCCTCAGACAGAGCCCGCTTTTGAGGAGCCGCTGGCACCCGTCGTCGAACTGCAGCCAACCATTCGGGAAAATTAAGCTCCCAGCATGCTGGGAATCTGCCCTCTCGTCTGCTTGCCTAGCGAGACTTCATTTTCCACTCGATCTGCGCCAGAACACCCCCCAGTACGCGAACGTCGTGGTTGCTCAGGCCAAGGTCGAGCAGCAGCCGGCGCAATTTTAGAAGCTGTGGGTGCCTTCCCTTTGGCTTGAAGTAGCCGGCGCAATCCAGAACATTCGCAGCCCGGTCAAGCAGGTGGTTAAGCGACTGCGAATTAGCCGGCAGGGAAGAATGCACGCGCCCCGTGGCCGCAGCGCGGGGAAAACCGCCAGCACGGGCCAGCTCATAACAACAAACGGCCACCGCCTGTCCGAGGTTCATTGAGGGGCAGCCTGCAGTTGTAGGGATTCGCACAAGCACATGACAGTAGCTCAGATGATCGTTCAGCAAGCCGGTCTTTTCAGAGCCAAACAGCATCGCCGCTTTTGTGTCGCCTGGGAGTTTTCGTAGCGTTGATGTGAATTCAGTGAGAGGAATCGGATCTCGATCCAGATTCCTTCTGGAACCGGTAGTTGTGCCGGCCACGACGGTACAATCGCCAATCGCTTCCGGAAGGCAGTCCACGGCGCGCGCAGACTTGAGCACATTCCCGGCGCCGACGGCGGAACGCGCTTCCCGCCACACAGGATCAAATGGGGCCACTACCACCAAGTCGTCGAAGCCAAGGTTGGCCATTGCGCGGGCTGCGGCGCCAATGTTGAGAGGGTTGCGTGGGCGCACCAGCACGATTCGCCAATTCACACCTGATATTTTCATGCATAAGATTCTAACAGCAGGCGGGTACCTCCTTGCGGAGGAACTCAGTGTTTGGGAGACGGCTTGGACGAAGACCCACTCGGGGGCTGATTCGGGCTGTCGGGATTAATCGCCTGAACAGCCTTGATCACCGAGGTTGAGCGGAACTGCTTGTAATCCGTGTAGCGAATGATTTCTTTGATGTGGACAGGACCTTGCGGAAAATACAGCGTGTCATCCGCCAGCGTGAAGGTAGGAAACCAGAACTTTCCGTCGATCTGCTGCCGCCAGGTCGAAAACCGCGGGAAAAGGTTTTCGCCGTGCTTGTTCCTGATTTCCGGAACCTGCCGGCCCTCTGTTTTGACAATCTGCAGGTCGTGGTCATCCACCCAGACGACTCCCTGAAAGTATTCTTGATGCTTCTTGATTTTTATTGGCCTGACTGAGAAGACGTAGGTGGTAAGGTAATCCAGCCTAACATGACCGAGATATTTGATGTCGTAATCAGGAAGGTCTTGGGTAGTGAGCACGAACGGCTGAGTATTGCGCATGGCGACCAGGTCCTGCTCGGTCATCAAGACTCCCTTGAGATCACCGGGAGGCGCATAGGTGACTTTTTCGATCCGCTTGCCGTTATTGTCAAACAGGATGTCCCAATCCTGCTGCCACATACCATTAACCTGGCCATCGGCGTTCAGCGTTTCAACCTTGTTGATCTGACGATAGGTGTAATTGTCCCGGGCCTCTTTGAACATCGTCTCCTTGGCCGCAAAGGCTTGGATGATCTTCTGGATTTCCGCTGGACTCGGGTTGCTCAGAATGGGATTCGCTGGTTCCTTCGCCCGCTTCGATCCGGAAGTTAATGGAGGCGGCTGCTCGCTCTGGGCGGCTTGAGAAGGTCCGTTGGCAAGGCCGGTCATGACCTTGTTGACCTTTTGCTGCACAGCCGAAGACCCCGAATTGGCGGCTTGACTGGTTGCTGGAGGAGGATTGGAAATGTTCGACACTTGCGGCCCGAAGCCGGGCAACTGAGGCCCTAACGTCGCCCCCGAGTTTGATTCGCCCGTTGGCGTCGCCGCAGTCTGGCTGGAAGCCTTCGCCGCGCTCACTCGATTGCTCTTGATAATTGCATCGATCAGCGCCTGAGAAGCGCCATCCTTGTGGAATTCCTGGATGAGGTCCGGCGTCAACTGGAAGTCGACACCCCTCTGCTCCACCAGCGTGATCATCTTTTGCTGCGAAGCGCCACCAATCAAAAGAAGAGTGATGTCGTCTTTGCTCAGAGGCTGTGCGCCCCATAATGGCAACACAAAGAAGCCAAACAAAACCAATAGAGCGACTATTGGTTTGAAAGAGACTTTCGACCGATGGGCCATCTCGCTATCCATGCCTTGTGCCGTTCCTGGACTGACTCCCTCGTCTCCTACGCTTACTTAAATAGAGGACAATCTGAGGCAAAAAGTTGCTCGATTGATTCATCAAATCCTGCCCGCCTCGCCTCCAAATCCCTGTTAACCCCCAATTTCTGGTATGCCTCAATCCGCCCGTCGCCATTCTGTTGCCCTTATTAATTATATAGGAGGCACAGTTCACCACGCGCCCTCACCGGGCCCATTCCTCCTTTTTATCCAGGCGCCAGCCCCGCCGAATTGAATCTTTCAAAATCGGTATTTGTCGTTTACCTTAGTTCAACCCAGTTCCGGCCCATGTACAGGCGAGCGGTCCTGCCCTTGACAACCACTTCAAGCGGCCGCGGACTCTTGATCTTTGCGTCCCAGCTTGCCGTACATTCCGAGAGCTTCTGTCCAGCCTGGTTATACAGGATGAATTTTGCAGCATGTACTTCCGAGACTCCTGGCGTCTTCGCAAGCCCGAATCCGTAACTGCCGACAGCAAGGCGATGGCCGCACACCTCAAGGCTTCCCTCGGTTATCAGCATCCCGAGATACTTCTCCTGAACCTGCGAACTGTAACCGCTTGTGTCAAGCAGACCTGTAATGACCCGTGCTCCGGAGGGTGTAATGACAAGGACTGAATTCCGCTTTTGCGTTGGAATTGCATTCTCTTCGAGCACAAAGTCGTTTGGGACGATCTTATTAAAGGCTTCTCCTTTTTCAACTTTGAAGACACCTTGAGCGCTGGCCGGCTTTGCAGCCATAAGACTCAGCAACACAGATACAGCAACGACCAGGTAGGATTTCATATTTCCCTCCTCAGCAGCTTATCTGGAACGCTAAATATGCTACACTACCCGATCGCACGGGCAAAGAGATTCCATTTTGGCTGAGCCTGGTTTACGCGGGAGGCCCGCAGGGAGCCTGCACCGTTTCTCGCAGCGAATCCCATCACCTGATCATACGTAAGAGGTTAATCTGTCGGACTTAAGTGCCTTATGGTGAAACGCTGATTATTGTGTTACGCCGTTCTCGGACTTATCACGATACCCTGAAAAGCCCAGGAAAGGGTTGGAAACAGCTCTTCACCGGAAACAATACGGATGACTGGGAACACATTGGGGCCAGGGGGTTTCAAGCTTGTCGACGGCATAATGGAATTGTATGGCGGAATGGGGCTCTTGTGGTATACCGGCAGGAAGTTCGGCAATTGCAGGATCGGGGGCGTCTACAGGATAAGAGATGATGAAGTCCCCGCGCTTCCACAGCAGTAATCTGGAGGACGAAATGGAAGGGAAATTCACAAGGAGAGGTTTCTTGCAGTCCCCCGGAGCAGCAGCATACGCCGGGGATGGGATGGGTTTGCCGTTCCAGGTTGAGGCAGTTCAGAAAGGTGCCAGCCATGAGAATGCGAAGTCCATGGCCAGAATGTTCCCCGGCTGCTGTGCATACTCCTTCTTGGAAGACCTGAAGAGCGGCCAAATGACCATGCAGGGTTTTATCCGCGAGGTCGTCAAGATGGGCTCAGTGGGGGCGGATATGACGGTCTACTGGTTCAAGTCTACGGACCCCACCTATCTGGACGACCTTCGGCATCTCGCATTTAAGAGTGGAGTGCCGTTTTCAGGCGCGGCTTGCGGATCGAGCATGGTTCAGCCCAGCGCAGCAGAGCGGCGCCAGGTTCTGGCTGATATCAAGAAGTGGGTGGATGTTACGGACCGCCTGGGCGCATCACACCTGCGCGTTTTCGCCGGCGAGCTACCTCCCGGCGCAACAGTGAAGCAAGCGACTGATTGGGTGGTTGAAACCATGAAGCCTGCCTGCGAATATTCGGGGAAAAAGGGGATCATGCTCGGGATTGAGGATCACGGCGGCGTCACGCAGCGGGCTGACGTTTGCCTGGAAATCATGCGCCGAGTGGATTCTCCGTACGCAGGGATCAACCTCGACATCACCCACTTCATTCCGACTGCCAGCGAGGACGCCTACGCCCAAATCAAAGCGTGCATTCCTTATGCCACCCACACTCATATTCGCGACCACTTTGATGATGGCACGCCGATTGACATGGATCGCGTTTGGAGAATGTTCAGGGATGGCGGCTACAATGGCTTTATGTCAGCCGAATATGAAGGAAAAGAACCTCCCTTGATAGGTGTCCCCACGCTGGTGGACAAAATTAAGGCGCTCTGCCGGAAATACTCCGGTGCCTATGTCTAGCGTTTAGGTGCCATTGCCCAACGCGCAATTGAAAACATCAGGGGGCTTGGCTATATTGGTTGAGGAGGACAAGGATGCCTATTTTCGAGTATCAGTGCCGGGATTGCGGATCGAAATTCGAACAGATTTCATACTCATCAAATGCTGAGATATTATGCAAGAACTGCTCAAGCCCCCAGGTCGAGAAGTTGCTGTCAGTTTTTGCCGTTTCAGGGAGCGCTCACGAAGGACTGTCAAACGAATCCGGACCCTGTCCCTGCGGAGCGCCTCGGCGCGGAATGTGCGGTGAATAGTAAAGAGACGGACTCGGTGTCGGCCTCACGATTTTCAATTCCTTCCCCTTAGTTTGTTATATTCTTGAACCGGCAAAAGATAAGGCTTTGAGGTTTCTCTTTGAGGGGTCAACGGAATCCTCTTGCTTCATGGCGATGGCCCGGGTGCCCTGGCCCAGGATTATTGATTCAGCTTCAGGTCACCTGCAGTACCCCCAGTTTCTTTTCACCGCCTCGGGCCAGCAAGAATCCGTCGTGAGGATCAATGCTGAGAGTCAGGATAAAGTCCCTGAAGGAACCCGAAGAGTTCAGGGAGTCCGAACGCCTGCAGAAATCTATTTGGGGAGGCCTGAGCGTTTCTGCTGAGACGATGCTGGTGACGCAGAAGTTCGGCGGAGCAGTACTCGGTGCGTTCGTTAGCAAGAGACTCGTCGGTTTCATTTACGCTTTCATGGCCCGCCGCGGAGGCAGGACCATTCACTGGTCACACCTGATGGGGGTCCTGCCGCCTTTCCGCAGCCAAGGCCTGGGTTTCCGCCTGAAACTCGCTCACCGTGATCTCGCGCTTCGCCAGGGAATTCGGTCCATCTGCTGGACCTTCGATCCGCTCCAAAGCCGAAATGCCAGCCTGAACCTGAGTAGGCTGGGCGCTCGCGTGGAAGAATACGTTGTGGACTGCTACGGCCGTTTCCCCAGCAAGATCGAGCGAGGACTTGAAAGCGACAGGTTTATTGTAAACTGGCGGATAGCGTCAGAGAGTGTGGAGCGCTGTCTCACAACTGGGAAACCTGAAGTAAGAATTCCGGATGCGCCCAGAGTCAATCTCACCGGCCGCAACGACAGCAGATTCCTTGTGAACCGGAAGATAGACCTTGGCCACAATGCCCCTCAATTGCTGGTGGAGATTCCTGCCGATACGGACGTAATGCGTGCAGAGAATCTGGCGCTGGCAGAACGCTGGCGTTTTCAAACGCGAAAGATCTTTCTTCATTGCCTTTCGACAGATTACCGCGTGGAGAGATTCCTCACCGACGATGCGGACCCGGCTGGTCCGCGTTGTTTCTATCTGCTACGCCGCAGAAAAAGTTGAGGCATCAGCATTTGGGGCACTGCGTTGAATCCGTGGAGAGAGGTCATCTACGTGCCATCCTTGAATCCGGCCTCCTAAACAAAATAAAATAGGAGTCTATGCGGGGATCGGGAAATCAGACCTTATTTACCTCGGAAGGTTCCGTCAGCGGAGCGATCGAGCGATTCCTCCAAGAAGCTCGTGCAACCGTCGATGCTGCCATGTACCGGATTACAAATCCTCGGCTTGCCCGGGCCCTCGGGCAGGCACAGGATCGAGGACTTCGCGTGCGCCTTTTGGTCGACCGGAATAAATACGAGGAAACAGCGGTCACGCGCAAACTCCTTGCCGAAAACCCGGTTCCCTTTCGCGCCATTTATGGGCAAACGGGAAAGGGATCTAAATTGCACCATAAGTTTGTTCTTCTGGACCGTCGGATCGTGCTGACCGGGAGCTATAATTGGACGGTTGAATCGGAAGAGCAGAATTACGATCACATGCTGATCATCAGGGATCCAGAGCTTGTTCTGGCTTATCAGCGAGAGTTTGAGCGGCTCTGGCCCTCTGAATGCGATCGTTCGGAGAACTGAACCAAGTCGCGGGAATTCAATCGCTGGCCGACGAGGAAATCATGCCTCCTTCCGACAACGTTACTGGAAACAAAGCAATTCAAGGTTATCAACTCTACGTGATGCGGCACGGAATTGCCGTGGCGCGCGGCGACCCCAATTTCCCTGACGACAGCAAGCGTCCTCTGACGCCTGCGGGCAAGAAGAAGTTGAAGGACATTGCAAAGGGTTTGTTCCGACTTGGGCTTTGCGTGGATTCGGTGATCAGCAGCCCGCTGATTCGAGCCGCCGAGACCGGGGCGATCGTTGCTGAAGTTCTCAGCCCGGGCATCGAGGTGGAGTCTTCGGATTACCTGTTGCCTGGCGGATCACTGCAGGCTCTGGTGACTTGGCTGGGCAAGCAGGAGGCTCACCGCAGTGTCCTGGTGGTGGGTCACGAGCCCGATCTCAGTGAAGGCGTGGCCAGATTAATCGGCAACGCTCGTGCCAGTTTTCAGTTCAAGAAAGGCGGATGTTGCCGGATCGATTTCGAGAAATTTCCTCCCCGCCCTCCCGGTAAACTCGTGTGGTGGCTCACACCCCGGGTGATGCGAAAGATCGGATAGCAGAGTTTTCCCGGCTCGTACGCACCGGTTCGATCGCCCGAGCCGGGCCCTGTCCGACGACGCTCACCTTTCAAGCACCGTTGTGTTCGGAGTTTCAGGCAAGCGCGGCACGGCGATGTACGGAAACTTGCCGGTCAAGCTGTCGAGAAATACCACGATGTCCTGAACCTGGTTGTCAGGAAGCGTTTTGTCCAGTTGTGTCTTCGCCATCACCCGTACGGCTTCATCCAGGGTCTTCACCGATCCGTTGTGGAAATAAGGCGCCGTCACTTCCACGTTCCTGAGCGACTGCACTACAAACATGTGTTGATCCGCTTCCTGATGGGTCACTTGATAGCGGCCCGTGTCAGCCATCAGGTCGTATTTCTTCACATACGCGTTGTCCGTATTCAATGGGAACTTCATGTAGAAGCCCGTTCCCATCGCTTGCTCAGGTCCGTTAAACAGGGCGCCGCTATGGCACGTGGCGCAGCCCGCTGATTC
>JAKAWN010000151.1 GCA_021827245.1 Acidobacteriota bacterium
AAGCCTGGAACCAGGGGAATCACCTGTCCCCGTTTGAACTCTTGTTGAACGGCGCTTTTCACCGCCTTGCTTACCTCAGCTTCATCGAGCGCTGCCCGTCGATCGCCCACGACCTTCTTCAGTGTGGGACGATGCCCAATCCTATAGCTGTCGGTACCAACTTTTCGGATGAAGAACCCACGCTTCTCAAGTGCGCGGGCTGCGTTGTCTATCGAAGTGACGTCCACACCCGGCTCACCGATGGCGAACCGCAGCTCCGGCAAGTGCGCAGGTTTGTCTGTAGCCACTCCGGTTGACTCAAACAAAATGGCGGATCCCACACGCCGGTGGATGTTCGTTAATTGTCCCTTCGCGTCGGCATCCAAGGCCTTTGCGTGACTGCTTGTGCCTGCAATGTCCACTTCAATCGCCGGCAACAACTGCTGCTCTCCCAACTGGCCTAACACCACCGCCTGAAACTCCGGCACGTCCAGCGGTGCTGATCCCAATGTGATGAGCGGTTCACGCCAAGCCTTGCTGAAACCTTCTTTGAGCGCCAATGAGATCCACTGTGCGAACATAGCCAGTGTGCCTCGTGTCCGCTGGTAATGCGGCAACCCTTGCCACTTTCTTTGGAACACGGAGATCGTGGCGGGATGGAATGGATAAGCCGACTCAAAACGCTTCTGAAGGTACTCGCGCGCCTTCGCGTCGGTCGTGATAGTATCTACTGCCGTCCATTCTGCCGGCAACTGTCCTCGCCGGTCGAAACACCATTCCGCATACGCCTTTGCAACGGCTTTTCTTGTACTTTCTTTTCCAAGATCGTCAAACAGCCTCCGCCGTACCACCTCGCCGATCTCGCTTTCATCGTTGGCAATCAGGTCTTTGGCGACACGGTTGACAACTTTGCTGATCCTGTCCAGCCATTTTTCATCGAACTCCGTCATCTCCATTCGGCTGCGGGGAAGGCTCAGCATTGCCGCGCTGCCCTTGGCACCGGTCATAGTGCGGACACAGTTATCCAGAAAAGCATAAAAAGCCTCCGCTCCTCCACGATGGCGATTGATATAGTTAAGGACTTCATCAAAGAGCAACAAAACGCTTCCGCCCGCCGCCTGAATCAGGCGAGACAATGCTTCCGTTCCGGGGGGACTGGTGCGCGCCGTCGTTCCCAATGCTTCCACCCCCGTAGCCCCTGCCAGTTGCCTGGCTAAATCGATCCAGGGAGTTTCCCGCCCTTCGCTCGGATCCCAGGCATTACCAACAAAGACGGCCACTTTCGACTTTGGAATCTCGGTCAGACCTGCATTCGAGAGTAGTTTCTGAACGTCCGGATGAGAGCTTGAGACATCCCGGTGCTCGATGAGATGGTAGAGGGCCGTCAGCGTGTGCGTCTTGCCCCCGCCGAACTGCGTAATTAGGCTTAGCACCGGCGCGGTGTTTTGGGTTTGCCCCGCAAGGCGGCGTAGAACGAGGCCCAGATGCTCGTTTAGCGCGCGGGTGAAAACAGTGCGGTCGAAGAACTGCTCTGGATCGCGATAATCCTCCGGCGCGTTGCCTGCAACCACTTGCTCAAGCGCGATGGCAAACTCGTCGGGATTGAAGGAGCGGCCTTCTCGCACTTCCTTTCGAGCTTCCGTGACTTTATACCATGGTTCCATGAATCACCCAGCTTCGTCCGCTTAAGGGCGGCGGACTCTAACCCGGTCAGGTCCAACGACAACGACGCACCCTGCCAGGGACGTCAGGTCCGTTTGCCTGACAAAACTCTCAATATAACGATTAACCGTCCGGAGACCCATCGTGTCGGGGCGAAACAAAATAACGCCCGGATGACTCCCCGGCGGATACTTTCTCAGGTCGGCGAATTCCAAATCCAGTGTCAATAGCAGGCGGCCTTCGGAGCGCGCCGCCGTTGCCACTGCCCGGTCAGGCTGCGAAAGCAGACCCTCTTCACCCGCAGTCATCACATCGTGACCGAGCGAGCCAAGGACCGGCTTAAGGTGCCTCGACAGATTCTCATCCAGCTTTAACTTCATCAGCCGTGGGGATCTTCCAGATGTTTTCTCGCGTCAATTCTCCTGCGTAAGCCAAAGCCGCGTGAATATCGTCCACCGTCAATTGAGGGTAGTGATCCACGATTTCCTCGGGAGTCAACCCCTCGGCCAAGCTGTCCAGGATGATAGCAACGTAGATGCGCGTTCCGCGAATGCAGGGCTGCCCCCCACAGACGCCCGGCTCTGCGCTAATCCGTTGCAGTAGCTCTCCACGAGTCATGGAAACCTCACCTCAATTCATAGACCACGGTTCCAAAAATACCACAGCAGTGTCTCTAGCTCCTCACTGCCAATAGCATAGCATCAAGAAGACGCTTTTCTTCGGAATCCTTCGGGTACAGGGCAGACAGAGCATTCGCCAGGCGGAGGAAGTCGGGGCTGCGCTGGGTTTCGGCTTCGAGCAGGGCACGCAGGGCGGTGGCCTGGCCGCTGGCCTGGAGTAGCATGGCCGCATGAACGCGGTCGAGCGTTGTGGCCTGTGACACGGCCATCCTGGCCGTGGTGGAGGTATCGTTCTTCGGGCGGGGTGGCATGGCGCCGCGCCTGCCCTTCACGGGCTGGAAGCCCGTGCCACGCTCCACATCAGGGAACAATGTGAACTGAGCGTCCTGGCCGGCACTGCGTTCGATGGCGCGGGCGATGGCCTCCGCGCCCTTTTCACCGAAGAGCTTTTCACGGCGTTCCAGCACCGGAATCAGCCGCACCACGCCTTTGCTGGTTTCAATGATGCGGCCTTCCCAGTTGGGCAGATGGATGCCGAGTGGCTGGGCAAAGCGACGGGCCACATCATAGATCAGCGTGAAGCCCTTTTTGGCCTTTCCCGTTTGCCCGTCATCGTCCTCAGTTTCTTCGTCTCCGGCTGCTTGTTCAGTGGCAGAAGTTGCTTTGTCTCCGGTAGCATCTCCGTTGGTGCTTTGGAGCGTCCAGAGGAACAGGGCTGTCAGCCGGGCGTCTTCTTCGAGGGTGGCACTGGCATCCTTGCCAGTGGCCCTCATGCCCGTAGGGTGGGCTTCCAGCCTGCCCGAAGCCTGAGCCGTTCCCAGGATCTGCTGGAGCGCCGTCCGGCCCACCACTTCCCAGACCTTTTCCAGAAATTCCGGCAACTTCACTTCACGGCCTTCGGCCGTTTCCACCTTTTCGTACTTGCTGAAGAGTTCAAGCGCCGGGCCGATGCAGGAAAAGACCAGGTCCGCGCCTCGAATGCCTTCGCCCGAAAGCCGCTCCATCCAATCGCCAATCCGGTTTGGCAATTCGCGCAGAATGTCTTCCCAGCCACCAACTCCCGCATTCTCCGGCCGAGGGCGGCAGGCCAAGTGAACGCTCGCTGCCAACGAAGCAGTGTCGCGCGCATTCAGGCGTGTGGACAGTTCCGTGGTGATGGGCCACGACGCGCTCACCGACCAACCAGCCTGGACAATACCTCCGAGGAGCGCCTCCCATCCCTCCGTCGTCTTATGCGCGAAGACGACACACCCCATCCCATCATTGGTGAGAATTCGCCGCCCGTCATTTGCGACCTCACCTATTTTCCACTCGAAGTAGTCTTCATCTTTCTTCGATTTACTCAATGCATGGGGTCTGTCCACCACGCATTCCTCGTCCTTTGAGGAGAGTTCACCAGAAAAAAGCGAAGCGTCCGCAGTACCCACGACACAGCGCTTCAACCATACATAAAAACAGTCTGCGAGGTGTGCATAAGGAATCGAGTCGTAATACGGCGGGTCAGTAAACCACACCCGGCACGACTCATCAGGAAGTGGAGTTTTCGCCGCGTCTCCTTGACCCACTTGCGCCTGAACTGGCAATGTCGTCCCAAGCAGGTGGAGCAATTCTGAGTACTGTTCGACCCACCCGAGGAAGATGCCCTGATCGTCTGGGTCAGGGACGGATTCTGCGAAATCCCACACCATTCCAATGGCATGCCGCCCAAACATATCGATTAAAGATTCTCCAGAACTCTTCCACCGACAATGAGCGCTCGATACAATGAGCAGGCGATCCAAAGCAAGCGCGCTGAGGCGCTGAAGCACCGATGGACGGGCGCAGCTAACCAGCGAGGCATAAGTCCGTAACATGACTTTTTGCCGCCCAGTGAAAAGGTCCCCCCAAGTCGAGGCCCCGTAGATCGGGACGGAAACCCTTCGGATCTCGGTCAAAGAAATCGGCTCATCCGGTACGGGGCAAGGCACCTTACAACCACTCCGTTCCCAGTCATCAAGAATTTTCTTCAGCCGCTTCTGCGCTCTAAAAACAGCCCCATAATCTCGTTCGGTCGGCAGGCGATAATGGCGCCCGGATTTGTTTTCATCGAGGGTGACGACAGCAAGCAACCGCGCTCCGCCGGTTCTCACAGGCAGGATGCCTGTGCCACCATTTGAAGGCAAGATACCTTTGCCACCACTTGGAGGCAGGATGCCTGTGCCACCGCCTGCAGGCAAGATGCCTGTGCCACCAAAAACCACATCCGCTCCGCCGCGTTGCTCGGCAAGCTGAGCGCGCACGCGCGCCACAGGAAGCACGGTGTTACAGCACGGACATACCGCGTTGCCACGATTCACCGTACCAGCACGGACTTCGGCCTCGGATTTGGGCTCAAAGATTTCAAACTCCACTCTTGGAGTGGCACAGGCTTCCAGCCTGTGGCTGTCTTCCTGTCCCCCTAGGTAAAGCCAGTGATACTCTTCGGATTTTTTTACCAGTCCCTTCTTGACCGGATTCTGGCGGATGTATTCCGCTTTCTCCTCCCACTCAGTCCCGTTTCGAATAATGTGATCGAAGCTTTCGTCAAGCCAAAGGCCGCTTTCCCGGCCCAGAAGCCTGTTAATCTGATTTGCCGAAAATGATTTGATACTGTGGAGGATGTCACTCAAGGTGCTTCCGTCCACAATGCGGAAGATCGCGTGGACATGGTCAGGCATAATGACCGCAATGTCCAAATCGATCCGCTTACCGTCCCAATGCCGGAGGGCTGACATAACCCGATCTCTGGCGTTTTCCGCGAGGGATAATCCCTTGCGGCAACGGAAAGTCACGAAATATGTGGCCGCGGGCGCCTCGAGGTGCGGCAAATTCCGACCCTTGATGCTGAGATTAGGAGACTTCCAAGGGTTTACTGACTGAAAACTACTCACAGGCTGGAAGCCTGTGCCACTGGGCTTGACAACCTTCAGCCGCAAAGCTCGGCGCCGGTTGGCTTTCTTGCACAGCCAGAACGATCGCATCAGCGGAATTTCCGCTCCGCAGCCGACAGCTTCACATCGCGCTGTCCGCGCCCAGAGATAAGCAATGGGCCGCGCGCCATCCGGATCGGGAGGATAAAATTCGGCCAATTCCTTTTCGGCTTCTTCCTTGATCTGCTTTCCCACCCGGCGCAATTCCTCAGCCAGCGCCGGACCGTGGCGGGGAATATCTTCAAGGAGGACCTTGAGAATCAGGCAGGCCACGGGATTCAGGTCACTGGCAAAAGCATCGCATCCTACGCGTAGCGCTTCGAGAGGTATCGAGCCTCCGCCTGCGAAGGGATCAACCACCAATGGTGGCTCAGGCATCTTGCCTGAGGCATCGGAATGCGCGGCCTTCACCAGTCCCCGCGCGCATTCAAGATAAGCGGGCTTGGCCGAATTATCCCAATTGGCAAAATCCGCAATAAAGTTCAGAAGGGCCTTTCGAAGGGCCAAGTCAACGTGTGACTCAGGCATCTTGCCTGAATCCACCGCAGGCTGGAAGCCTGCGCCACCGGGCATGTGCTTCAGCAGCCTGCGGGCTTCCGTCTTGAAATCTTTAGGGCAATGCGCGTCGCAAGGGTCGGGAAGCAGCAACGCCATCAGCATGGCCCGGCAAGCCGCCAGCGGCCGCCTCGCCCACCACAGGTGCAAAGTCGAAGGATGCCCATGCCGAATAGACTTCTCCCGCGCCGAGTGCCGACTCACCTCCGCAACCGGAAAATCCACCTCCGCCAGCCTCTTACATTCCTTGGGAATCACTCAGTCTCTCTCAACAGCTTTTCGGCCCATTCGACAACCGTTTCCGCCTGCGCGACGGCGCGGTGATACTCGGTCCTTGGACACCGGTTCAGCGGGTCCAGGGTAGCGGGCCTGCCACGCAAAGTTTGTCAAGTCTCCCGCTTCTCGCACCGCTTCAGGAACAGGAACGCCATGTCTGGCGAGTCCGTACAGCAACTCAGCAAGATCGTGCGTGTAGCGGAACTCGTATCCTTTGGCGCGGTAGACCGATTTGATCGCCTTCTCCGCCGCTTGTTGGGCGTGGAAACACAAGTCCTCGTAGAGAGCACCACTGGGCAGAGGAACTTTGGCCAATGCGAGATCGCTGTGAGCGCGACGGAGCCAATCTGAAGGTGAGCCGGGAATCCCGCTTTCAGGCGGCACGGTAGAGCTCCCTGCCTTCCTTCAGCGCGGGGTGGACGACCAGGGAGGGCTCGTCGGCGAACTGCCGCACGTCGGACTCAGTGACCACCACAATGTCCTTCGCAACGCCCAACCCGGCGAGCGCCCGGTACAGGCGCTGACCCGTCTGACGCCGATGCGCACCGTCAGGCATCACAATCAGCAGGTCCACGTCACTGTGGGGTCCCATCTGACCACGGGCGGCCGATCCAAACAGAAGGATGCGACGCGGATGGACTGCTTCAACGATTTTCGAGACCAAGCGGTCCAGCACGGGCTTTTCAATGGATGCTGGCGTCGTCATTGGCGAACCTCACTCGGCGTTTCCCAGCCGTTCGCCTTTCACAGAGAGGATTGTACCCTCTTTATTACCCTTTCTTAAGGGTATTATCGTTCGGGCCGGCTTCGCCATTTTGCTGTTTCAGGGCGGCGGTCGGAAGCGTGTAGTGCGCAACCTGGGTTACTTCATGCCAACCAAACCGTGCGGGATCCTGATGAGTCTGCAATCTTGGCTGGTCCTTGGCACAATCTGTAACGACGTAGAGCCAGTAACATTCACGGCGATCTTCAGCCACTCGATGTTCATTGGGCGTAATGATAATGGGGCCATCGCTTGCTGCCAGTCCTTTCACTTCGATCAGGCGCAGTTCGCCGCTCTGAGTATCAAGGCTTGTAAGATCATAGCCCAGGTCCTTTTCGTGAACGTCAGCCACTGCCCGGCCCGCGGCGCGCTCGTATTCCATCGCCACCCGCATGGCGGTTTGTTCGGTCTCGGGATTTGGCCGCAGGTTGCGAAGTTCCGGCCGGGCGCGCTCAGGGTGAGGCATGACAAGAGCTGTTGCGATCCGCTCCACACCCTGGAGAGAAAGCGCCTTCTGACGTTCTAGTTCATCCAGCCTTTGGTCACGCCGGCGAAGAAGCTGGTCATGGCGGTCTTCGGCCTGAGCCAGGCGGCCAGCCGCACCTTCAACACCGCACTCTTTTTCATCCTGCGCCCGGCCAATGTCCAGGTCAGCCCGCGCAATCAGTTCCGTGAGCGAGAGTTCAACGTGGTGGCGAATTCGTTCGACTTCTTCCTCTCGCTCGGCTCTGATTTCATCGATGAACGGCGTGAGGGCTTTTCCCTGCAGGAACGGCATGGCTTCCGGCACAGCGGCGACATCAGGCAATGGGGACGGAACCATCGCCGGCTGAAAATCCCCGAGTATGGATGGCTCGCGTAAGGCCGGCTCGCCGTTTTGAGACAACTCGACAACGAAGAGACGCTCGTGCACTACATTGCCAAGGCCGTCCACCACGCGGGCGCGGTAAAAATCCAGCCGGGCCGGTTGGTCGTGGCGGAGCGAATAGAAGGTGGCACCTTCAACGAGTGCAGGGCGCGATTCCTCCTCAACGTTTCTGCGGAGGGCCTCAAATAAGGGATGGCCCGGCGTTACCCATTCCAGGTTGTTTTCCTCTGCTATCTTTCGGTCCGTCGCAAGGTGTGGGTAACGACCGGCCAATGGAGGGAGTCGCCAGCCTGGCTGATGTTCAAAGCGGTGGAGAGCAGCAGGAGTGGGGCCGGGATTGAAAGTGTGGGGAAGGGACGCATGCGGACGCAAGTTCAGTGATGCAAGCGGAGCGGACTCCGTGAGAAAACGGGCAATGGTTTCCGGCACAACACGACGCTCCTGGGCTCGCGCCCGACGCTCGACGAGCATCGCCAAGTTGAGCTTCTTGGTTGCCAATCCTTCAAGGGCGTTCTTGCAGATGGCGCGGAACCGTTCTTCGCTGACATCACGCAAAATCTTGTCTTCTAGTTCCTCATCACCCAGCTTTCCCGCATAATAATCGCGCAGGATACGGTCAATCTGGGCTGGAGGAAGCACGTCGCCGACCACGTTGAACACTGCGTCATCCTCAAGCGCATCGCGGATTTCCTGAAGACGTTCGAGCAACTTCTCCAGAACGCGGCCCTCAACCGTGTTGGTGGCGACGAAATTGAAGATCAGGCAGTCTTTGGTCTGCCCATACCGGTGGATACGGCCCATGCGCTGCTCAAGCCGGTTGGGGTTCCACGGAATGTCATAATTAAACAGGATGTGACAGACCTGAAGGTTGATCCCTTCACCAGCAGCTTCTGTCGCGACCAGGATCTGGAAATTACCCTCCCTAAATTCCTGTTCCGCCCAAAGACGCGTGCCCGGATCTTCACGAGAGCCTGGCTTCATCCCGCCATGAATATAGCCAGTTCGAAAGCCCCAATCCGTGAGCTGTTTAACGAGATAATCCAACGTATCTTTGAATTCCGTAAAAATAAGCAGGCGCTGGTCTGGCCGATCGAAGAAGCCCTCTGCGCGAAGAACCCTTTTAAGTTCAGAAAGCTTGGCTTCCGCACCTGCTGATTCCACTTCTTCCGCCATCTTCGCGAGCCGCTCAAGCTCCTGAATCTCTTCCTGAATCTCCTGCGGATTCCGCGCAATAGACATGAGCGCCAGCCGTTCTTCCCACTTTTCGCGCTCCTCTTCTTCCATTTCATCCAAATCATCTACGTCTGGCGGTTCGAGCGCCGCTGCGATCAGTTGCTGGCCGCGACGAAGGGCCGATTGGAGACGGCTGGCACGATTTTCGAGCGAGCGCTGGACCGCAAAAGTGCTGGATGCGAGTCGGCGCTGGTAAAGTGTCATGAGGAATCCAACCGCACGGGAGCGCGGATCGTCTTCGCGCTCGGCCGCACGTCGGCTCTGGGATTTTACGAACTGCGTTACTTCCCGATAGAGATCATCCTCCGCGCCGTCTATAAGGAAGGGAACAGTCTGGGGGATGCGTCGCGTGAATATCTTCTTTGCTTCCCAATGCCCATCTGCAGCCCGCTCAGGAAAATAGACCATGCCCTCTTTCAAGCGGCGCAAATAAAACGGGGCACGGCGTCGTTCCATCGCGTCCCGGATGGATTTGACATCGGCAAAGGCATCTTCGTCTAGCAGTCGTAGAAAAAGGGTGAAATTCAGCGGGTCGCCCTTATGCGGTGTTGCTGTTAACAGCAGCGAATGATCGCTGCTGTCGCGCAACAGTTCTCCCAATTTGTAACGGAGACTCTTCTTGTCTTCGGCTGCCGCCGACATGCGGTGCGCCTCGTCCACTATGGCGAGATCCCATCGGGCCTGACGTAGACTTGGCAGAATGTCGTCTCGCTTGGCGAGATCCAAAGATGTGATCACCTGCTTATTCTCAAGCCACTGATTCACTCCGAACTGGGAACGCAACTCAAACCCGCGCATCACGATGAATTTCTCGTCGAACTTTTCCTTCATCTCCCGTTGCCACTGAAAAGCAAGATTGGCCGGACAAACGATCAACGTCCGTTCTGCTAAGCCACGGAGCTTCAGTTCGCGGAGAAGCAAGCCCGCCATGATTGTCTTTCCTGCGCCGGCATCATCCGCGAGCAAGAAACGCACGCGAGGAAGCTTCAACATATAGTCGTAAACGGCCTCAAGCTGGTGCGGGAGAGGATCAACGCGGGAAACGGAGAGCCCAAAGTATGGATCAAACTCGAATGCAATGCCCAGGGAATATGCTTGGATACCAAGGCGGAGCAGGTTGCCCTCGCCCTCGAAGGTTGGGGACGACTCGATAATCCCCAGTTCTGCTAAATCAGCAGCCGATAGTGACACACTGCGAAACTTTTCTGTCCGCACTCCAACCAGCCCCACATGCCAAGCACTATCACCGGTGTTCGAAACGGTCTCGACGCGCATCGGCTCGCTGAAGAGTCGTCCTGTTACGATTTGGCCTCGCTTAATCTCCCTCCCCATCGCAAACGATTCTGGCGAAACCTCCTTTGTGTCTTTTCATTAGCTTTGACGGAAATACTACCACAATGTAATCCCTCTCTCCGGAGCAATATTGCTGAGAAGATGCCATTGAGACTTCGCAGAATGCAATGGGCCGATTTTAGACGGAAACCAACACACAATCCGGCATCCCAGGCTTCAAGACGGATATTTGTCTCGTGAAAGGTCGCATCGGTTCATCTTCCCACCAATGAAGGCCTTGCCCACCACGTTCCGTGCTTTCGTGGGATATTCGGTCCGCCAGTTGGTTTAAAGCACTCGGTCACTTCTCCTTTTCCCCTTAACTCTCGCGGGCACGGCAGGATGGCAAGAACACCTGCGCCCTGCCGACGCAGGCTCTGCCTTCCCGACACCACGGACCCTCCGGGTGACGGTCCCCCCGAAACAATCAACCGATACCGGCGAGATTTCTTTCGGCTCCCCCGTCAAGGCAGCGGGTGGGAGCAGGCGAGCCACCTGCCTCTGGGGGGTGCCCCGCGAGAAGCAGGGCAGAAAAGGAGATAACAACCATGACCGAGCAAACCAAAATTCGACAGACCGAAAACGAAAGCGCAGGCCCGCAGGGGCACACAGTCAGTGCGCGCAATGGCGCTGAGAGAAATGAGACAAAGCCCACGGTTTCATGGGCCGCTCTGCTTGAATTGGTCTTGAGTAAGAAAATTCCGCCGCTCGACGTTTTACAGATGCAGGCTCTATTGCACTATCTGTTTGACGCAGCAAAGACCCCACTTCGTCTCCAGGTTGCGGAGGTTGTTTACCGCTATAACCACGACCATCCGAACGCACTGGACCTCTTCCTTGCTTGCACTCTGCCTACGGCAGCGAAGGCCGCGCGGCGGAAGGCGGAAAGATTATTCATTCAGCCCTCAGATTTGCAGGTTGAATTGATGTACGACGGTGCAGTCTCAGCAGCCATTAAAATGTTTCAACTCAACCGTCCTCTGCGTTCCATCCCGAACGCTTTTCGGCGCTACGTCCTTCGCGGGTTGTCCCGTGGAATGTTGCGGAGGTATTTCACGCGAGAGGAAAACAGCCAGATTCGCCCGCTTGGGGATGTCAGGGCCGTTCGCACTCGGAAGACGGTTGCCCGTAACACGATCGAGCGGGAGGTTATCGTGAAAGAACTGCTGGACCAGGTGACCAATTACTCGAACTTGCGCCCTCCAGTTCTGGCGACACTTCAATGCATTACGGCTCTCGGCCCGGATTTTGCCCTGAAGGAGCTCGCATACACCGCATCGGGTGACCCCAACAAGTGGAAGCGCGCAATGGGCCGAAGGCCGGTTCTCGATCCTGACGCCATATCCGAGGCTATGGGAGTTCCGAAGAAGGATGTACATCGCTATCTCCGTGAGGCGAGAGTTATTTTGCGCCAGGCGTTTAATGCCGACGGAAGGTTATTCCAGATTCAATGAGGCCCTCCGCAGTGGCACGCGCCGAGCGTGCCCCCGGTAAACTTTAATGGATTCTAATTTTTGCGCGCTGGGCACGTCGTTTTCTGCCGAACCAGATGACAACGAGCGCGGTCAGGGCGAATGACGAACGGGGTCATTTTCGTGTGCGTGTCTTTTTTCCTTTGAAGCAGCTTTGACGATTCAACTTTCGCCCACGAGAGTCTAATTGCGGTGGAACGAGCTACTCGCTCGACTCCTGTCCGCCACGCTTACGAGAGTTGGCTGGACTCATCAGTAGAGGCGGCGCTCGAAGGGGGCCTCGCTAATCGGCGGCTACGGACTTTAGGAAGGACTTGACTACCGTCTCAAAGCGTTCGGGTTGGTCATACGGAACTCCGTGGCCAGCGCCTTGAATCTGTTCGACCCGAACGCGCGGGTTAAGGCTCTGCAGCTCTCTTGCCGTTTCAGGCGAAACGACGGGAGCATCCCCAATGACGAGGAGAATAGGGACGCAAATTCTGCTCACCAGCTGGTGATATTCGGGGTTGGGCGGCGTGAGAGCGCCAAACGCACTCATCCGGGTTTGTAACCTCGCCGCAGCCAGGAGTTCGAGAATCTCAAACGAACGATGAGGGTGGCGGGACCGTGCCGCAGCCAACACTTCGCCCTTATTCAGGCTGAGAAGTCGGCGATGCTGCTCGGCGACATCGCTATCGCAAACTTCGCGCTGACGCTGCGGGCTCAAGAAGGTCGGATCAGCCAGGATGACTCCGCGAATGGCATCGCCGATCTGACTCGCCACCACGGCCGCAGTCATGCCTCCCATCGAATGCCCCAGGAGAATGGGGGCGGCAAGTCCGAGCCCTCGGATGAGGCCCAGGACGTCGCTCGCGTGATCCTCGTATCGATATCCATGGAGCGGTGCGCTCGACTTGCCGTGCCCCCTGGCATCAGGCATCACCACATCGAATTCACCCTCAAGAGCGCGGGCCAAAGGGCTCCAGCAGGCCCCGTTCCCGGTTAATCCATGGAGCAAAACCAATGGCGGTCTGGCTCCTCCGGTTCTCAGGTAATGTATGTTGGCACCACCTGCTTCACAGACTCCTGTCATCCAGTTCGGCATTGCAGTCGCTTAGATTAATAACAAGTCCAGAAAAAGTTTTGCAAAAATTGCGGGATGTCGCAATTTTTTCTTGGACCCAACCGCAAATCAAAGGAGGAACAGAATGATTCGTGAATTTCAGCAATATCGCTTTGCGCGGATCGAAGCCCAGAACATCACAAGGGCGCAGCTTGAAGCGCAATTCAAGGATGGAATCGGTGGGCTTGAAGAGGTCGAGAAGGTCATCGAGCAACTCATAATGACGGAACAGACGTGTACCCCTTGGCGCCAGTCTGAAGTGGAGCGGGCCGCGTCCCGCGACGGAACGCGAATGGCCGCACTTGAGTTCTACTGGGCGCATCGGCACCGACGTCCGTCCAGTCCTGAGTGGCAATGAAGCGCTCCGCATTTTGTGATTCTGGAATACCAGGATCTGCACGCTCTTTCCGATCAAGACTACGGCGACATGGGCATCCGGTCCGATATAAAACGCACCCCAAAATCAATGTGATGGGCGGCCCACTGCGGGCTGGTCCTCTGATTTGACTTCGGTCTGCCTTTCGGTTTAACGCGCTCGGTCAAGTCTCCTTTTCCCCTTTACTCTCGCGGGCACGGCAGGATGGCGAAAGCTCCTACGCCCTGCGGACGCAGGCTCGGCTTGCGGCTTCGCCGCCCTGCGGGTGCGGCCCCTCCAAAAAAATCAGGCGAAACAAGCGAGATTTTTTCGGTTCCTCCGCCCAATCCGCCACGGGAGTAGGCTCCACCTGCCTCTGGGTGCCCCGCGAGAAGCAGGGCAGAAAAGGAGATAACAACCATGACCGAGCAAACCAAAATTCGACAGACCGAAAACGAAAGCGCAGGCCCGCAGGGGCACACAGTGAGTGCGCGCATGGGCGCTGAGAGAAACGCGAGAAAGCCCATGGTTTCATGGGCCGCATTACTGGACGAGGCCGTTTCAAAGCCCGGCTTCATCCTTCAGGCTTATTCCCGGTTCCATAACTACAGCTTGGGAAATCAGCTTTTGGCTATGTACCAGTGCGCGGAGCGGGCGCTCCCGCTGGGTCCTCTTGCTTCCTTCCGGAAATGGAAGGAACTTGGCCGACACGTGAAGAAGGGCGAGAAGGCTCTCGTTCTCTGCTTGCCTGTCAACTGCAAACGGACCAAAGCAGTTAAGAAGGAAGACGGCAGCGAGGAGGAAGAAGAATTCGTCTACACACATTTTTTGTGGAAGCCGCATTGGTTCGTGCTTAGCCAGACCGAAGGCGCCGACTTTCAGGCTCCGCCCATCCCGGAATGGAACGAGCAGAAGGCCCTTCAAACTCTGAACGTCGAACGGATCCCGTTTGAGGACCTGGACGGTAACACGCAGGGTTATGCCCGGCGCGGCGGCAAGATCGCCATTAACCC
>JAKAWN010000152.1 GCA_021827245.1 Acidobacteriota bacterium
GGTGACGACGATCAACCGAATTCTGAAGCGGCGAGGCCTGGTGGTGGAGGAGGACCGTCACCTTCCAGCCTTGCAACGATTCGAACGCTCAAGCGGGTAGCGCGGTCCTCCGGGGTTGAGGTCCGCGGGTTTTCGGTTCAGATTCGCGTGCGTTGGTCGGAAGGCGGCAGCACGCGGTCGATGGGCAGGATGGGATGGCGGGTGGCCTCTTGCTGAAGCGAGCCCGAATATTCCCGCACGCTGGACCACGGCCATTCTTGTGCCCGCCGAACTAATCCTGCCCGGACCGGGTTCAGGTGGATGTATTCAACTTTTCCGTTGTATTCCTTCACGGTTCGCAAGGCGCGGTCAATAAAGCGGGCCTGCCAGAGTTCGCCCCGCTCGCCGCGCTGGCGGTTGATGAGGACGGTGGAGCTGTTTTTGAAGGATTTCATGACCAGCGAAATGGTACGGGGATAGACGGGCGCGCAGATCGCGTGCCAGTGGTCGGGAAGAAACACCCAGGCTGTCATATAGAACGGGTGCTGCCGCCTCACGCGGTTCAGGGCGAGCGCCATTAAATGGAAATCGGCTTCATGCAACCGGGTCCGCTGCTTGAGCAGACGCACGGTTACAAAGAAATAGCGGTCGGAAAGAAAAGGACGCCGGAGCCTCGACATGGCGCTAGAATACAACACCATGAACGCGCATCACCAGAAGAACCGCGGACCTCAAAAGCGGAGGACCGCGCTACCTTGCTCTTGGGTCGGAGTCATAACCAATACGGGAAGTTTTCGGAACATGCCCAACCATAAACCGAATCCCCACCATTGCCCAGCTAGTTATTGGACACTACACTAGAATACAACACCATGAACGCGCATCACCAGAAGAACCGCGGACCTCAAAAGCGGAGGACCGCGCTACCGTGCTCTGTGCGAAAGCTTGCGAGGCACGGAGGACACAGAGACAACCCGCCACGCATCGAACCAACGGGTTTGAAGGCAATGCGGTGGCCAGCAACTTCGCACGCTTCGCAAACGCCGCGCTGTTGCGCCACGCAGGGGCGATTCAAGATGGCAAATTTCAGAAAGGCCGGCGGTCATAGGCCGCCGCTACAGCAAACGACCCTCTCCCGGGCGCGGGCGCGCGAGGCCAGGCGTCACGCTGGTGAGTGACGACGGTCACCAACCCTACAAGCCTGGCCCAGTATCATCCTTGCATCTTTATTAATTTGTCATCCGGCAGGAGGCGCAAGTTGCTCACGTCCGGTCAATGCGGTTCGAGTTGGAACACGACAAACACAATACCAGCCTGCACATCCAAACCTACATCCAAACCTACATCCAAATCCTCACCTGACGCTCAATGGATGATGAACGATTCATACCGAATCGCCGGCAACGTTCAGCAGAAGCCGGCACAAGATAAGAGTTAGAGAGGCGATAACTGATCGCGCTCAGTGCGCGTACATTCTCTTCCGAGCATTTGTTCTAGTTAATTCCGAAAGCGGGCTGTTCCTGCCCGTTAGTGCCTCGTAACAGAGGCGAGCATATAGTGCTTGGTCGAGCGCGACGCGCAAGGGGAGGAGCTCGTCCATTACAGGAGGATAGATATGACCCAGGAAAAGTTCCCCACCTTGCTAGTTTCCGGTGCTGACGAACCCTTTGAAGACCTGAGGGTTCTGCTTGAACGGGCAGGTCTGGACGTCCAGAACTCTGAAAGTTGTGACGAAGCCGCGCAATTGCTGGACCGAACGAAGCCGGCCCTGATTTTCACCTCGATCAGACTTCCCGACGGAACCTGGAGTGACGTCGTCAGCATGGCGAGGAAGGCCTCCGCTCCCGCAAACGTCATTGTGGTTGGAAAATATATGGACACCCAGTTTTATATCTCGACCATGGATGGCGGCGCGTTCGATTTCATCCTTCCGCCCTTTGAAGCTGACCCAATAAGTCATGTGGTCCGTGTAGCTGCGGAAAATGCTCGCCGCCGAAGGGAAGAGCAAGCGATCAGCACAGCAGCATGAGGCGCCCCCTCGCGACCCAAGTGGAGCGCAGCCTGCCCGAAAGACCGAGGAGACGGGCCGGGAATGGATGATCGAGTATAGGAGGCCAGGAATGCAGACATCAGCCGAGGAAAGAGAAGACACCGTGGGGTGTCCCGTATTGATTTTCAGCAGTGATGAGGACTTTGTCGACCACCACCGGAGAACCCTTCTCTCACTGGGATTTGTTCCCATTACTGCTGCCACCGCCGAAGCGGCCCTGGCTGTTCTTCGCTTGTCAGTGATAGCGCTCGTGGTGGTGGATGAGGACGAAGGGCTCTGCGCGAGCCGGGAGATTTTGAGGCGCGCCCGGGAAATCCAGCAGCACGCTCCGGTTCTGGTGGTCGGCCAGAGTGCAGATCCGGAATCCCGGCATCAGGCGCTGACGCTGGGAGCTGCAGAATACCTGGAGCACCCCGTCCTTCGGGATGACGTCGTGCAGGCGTTTTTCCCCCACGGTTCACGCGTCCTGCTCCATGCCCCTGCGCAGCGAAAGTGCGTGAAAACTTAAGCGCGTTAGTGATGTTCCGGCCGCAGAGATTTACGGGATAAGAAGCCCACAGACAAAAAGCACCCCTGCAAGCCAAGGTCAGTGCTGTTCAGACTGTGGTCTCTGTGGTGTGAAAAGCTCCATCGCAGAGGCCACAGAGGCGCTTCGTGCGCACTGTGTGAAAGCTTGCGAGGTACAGAGGACACAGAGAAATCCCGCCGATCTCAGACCCGGAGGGCCGCGCTACCCGGCTCCCGAGGAGCGATCACAGACACCCCAAGGCAAGCGGCTGTGCCACCCGCCCGGTTGAGGCCGCAGAGATTAGTGATAGGTTATGGCGCCAATCCATCCCAGGTGGACGAATGAATTTCCAGAGAAGTTGATTTTTGCCGTTACATCGGCGCTGAAATCCCGTAGCCATCTCTGAAATCATGATGCCGCGTCAAGGTGGTTTTTAGAGACACCGCGCCGCGGGCAGGACCCCTGCCACGGAATCAACCGCTCATTGGCTTATTTGCCCGAATGATTGCAGGGCATAACGTCCTCGGGTACTGGCCTGAATAAAGCATAAGTAGATGCTCCGAAATGTACTTATACGAATATATATCAGTTCGTACATATTTCCCTTGACAACGCCCGTAGCTCTGATAAAAATATGGGCGCCTGTAGAGAGTTGTTTTCGGCAGAGTTGAAAGAATATGTGGTTCAACCGCTCAACCTCGTTTTCTGCCCCTTAACAGGAAATTCCCGACGCTCAAGTGACCCTCAGGGGAAGGTAAGCTGGACTCGCAAATACGGAAGTCAATTCTAAAAAAGAGTTTATCTGAACTTATCGCTTTCGGCTGGCCCTTGCTTTTGTGCTGCCTTACCATCGGGTGCGGTTCAGGTCTCACCCTTCCCGCGAACTCCGGGTGTGCCGGAAGCGGGACTGGGTGCCAGTCTGTCAAGGCGCCCGCTGTAAGTTTGAGCGCTCAGCCTGCCAACATCACCTCCGGGGAATCGTCCACGCTGAGCTGGTCGTCACAGAATGCAAAAGATTTGACAATCGAGCCGGGGGTCGGAACCGTAGCGGCGCGGGGGACAATCAAGGTTGCTGCCAAGCAGACCACAACCTATACATTGACGGCCACCGGCGACGGTGGCAGCACCACGGCGACGGCCACCGTCACGGTGGGCCCGGCACAGCCGGCGGGCATTCAGCTCAGCCCGGGAGATGACATCCAAACGGCGGTCAACAATAACCCCACCGGGACAACCTTTGTGCTGGCACCGGGCGTTTACCGGATGCAGATTGTGGTGCCGAAAGCCGGCGATGTCTTTTCCGGCGAAAGCGGAGCCATACTCGATGGCGCCGAACTGATCGATCCTACCTCCTGGCGGCAGGCTTCCTCCAGCGTGTGGGAGGCCCAGGTTTCAGGGATCGTTCAGCAGGCCTCTTACCGGGGCGTCTGCGACTCCACTCACCCTGCCTGCATGTACCCGGAAGATCTGTTTTTTGATTCGCAGCCGCTCACCCGCGTGACCAGCGTTTCTGCGGTTGCTCCGGGCAAATGGTATCTGGATTACAGCACGGAAAAAGTTTATGTGGGCAGCAATCCGAGCGGCCACGTGGCCGAGTTGAGCGTGCTGGGCGCGGCCTTCTGGGGAAGCGCCGCCGGCGTTACGATCAAGGGGCTCGTGATCGAGAAGTATGCCTGCATTGCCGGCAAGGGGGCCATCAATCCGATGGCCTCCCTCTATGGCTACGGGGCTGCAGCCGACAACTGGACGGTAGAGTCAAATGAGATCATGCTGAACCACGGAGCCGGGGTCCGGGTAAACAGCGGCATGGTCGTCAGCAACAATAAGATTCACGACAACGGCCAGGTGGGGATTGCCGGAAACGGAAACCAGATTTTGGTCCAGAACAACGAGGTCTATAAGAACAACTATGCCGGGTACGAGTTCGGCTGGGAAGCAGGCGGGATCAAGTTTGCCAGCTTTGCCACCAATGTCACCATTGACGGCAACTACGTGCATGACAATCTCGGCCCCGGCATCCACACCGATATCAGTTGTGATTATTTCACCATCAAGAACAACCGTACCTCCCACAACCTCGGCTACGGCATCCACTACGAGATCAGCTATAACGGGGTGATCGAAGGCAATACGGTGGAGAATGACGGCAGCTCGCCCCTAGGCACAGGCTTCTGGTATGGCGCGGGGATTCTGGTCTCAAACTCCTCAAACGTCCAGGTCTATGGCAACACCGTGACGGATTGCATGGATGGGATCGGCGGGAGCCAGGCGGACCGGGGAACCGACCCGAAAACAGGGGCGGTCTATACTCTGAAGAATCTCAATGTCCATGACAACATCGTCACCCAGCAAACCGGCTATGCCGCCGGCATTGTGAAGGCCAGCACCTTCGATGACTCCGTCTACACAAGCTGGGGCAACCACTTCCAGAACAATACTTATAATCTTTCAGGCCCCAGTTATCCGTATTTCTGCTGGCTGGATCAAGACTGGACCTATGCCCAGTGGATGGAATATTCCAGCGAACACTGAGCGGATAGCACATCTGTACCGTCGCAGGGTTTGTCAATCGGCGGTGGAGCATCATACATGGCGTATGGGGCCGTGTGTGCAGATTTTGGGCTATGAGCCTGATGCCTCTGCGGCTGGTTCGCTGGAGAGATTACCGGCTGTATTCTGCGGTTCACCGCCTCATTGTGCTTCGCACACATCGCAAACGCCGCGATGCGCCACCCGCCGTAGCGTTTTCTCAGCTCTCTCTGCGGTGTGAGAAGCTCCAACACAGAGGCCACAGAGACGCTCCGTGCGCTCTGTGGGAGAGTTTGCGAGGCGCGGAGGACACTGAGAAAACCCGCCGACCTCAGAACCGGGGGGCCGCGCTACGGGTTAATCCGGGCTGAGGTATCGTGGTATTTCAGGCTGGCAGATAGAAAAATCATTTCAAGGAATCAATAAATGAAAAGGATGAATCAACAGGTTGATACTTTTATAAGTAAATCGAAACAGTGGCAGAAAGAATTTGAGAAATTGAGAGCGATTGTTCTTGACTGTGGCCTGGCCGAAGAATTGAAGTGGCGTCACCCTTGTTATACCTTTCAGAAAAGAAACATCGTTTTAATCCATGGATTCAAAGAATACTGTGCGTTTCTGTTTTTCAAAGGCGCTTTGTTAAAGGATGCCAAGGGTATCCTCATCCGCCAGACGGAGAATGTGCAGGCGGCGCGCCAGATTCGGTTCAGCAAGGTTAGAGAAATCTCGGAGATGGAACCCATCCTCAAAGCCTATATTGATGAAGCCATTGAAGTAGAAAAAGCCGGTTTGAAAGTGAATCTTAAAAAGACTTCAGACTTCATCATTCCTGAAGAATTTCAAAACAAATTAAATAAAATCCCTGCCTTGAAAACTGCATTTGAACGATTGACGCCGGGGCGGCAAAGAGCATACCTCTTTTATTTTTCTCAACCCAAACAAACCAAAACCCGGGCGTCAAGGGTTGAAAAATATATGCCGCAGATTCTCGATGGAAAGGGATTGAATGATTGAAAGACCCTCCATAAGCGGGCGTAGAGTTGATCTGTAACTTTGCGGTTTTGTAACTGGAGATATTGCAGTGGAAGAATTATGTAGGATGGTAATGAGGCCTGATGTTGGTAATGGCCGGGCCTTCAAATAAACGGCCGCAGAGTAATGCGCTCCGCACACAAGTCGGCGCTACCGCTCTGCGCCACCCGGCCTCAAGACTTTGCCCGCCGAAAAGCCGCCGAGACTCTGCGAGACCTTGTGCCACGCGCTGCCCGTGTTTGCCAGCTACTGCACTGTCAGCGTGATGTCAGTTGAATGTGACAGGCTGCCAGAGATGCCTGTAACCGTCAACTCGTAAGTATTGCGAGCCACGTTTCTATTTGTCTTGATGATCAAAGCGGAACTCGCCGAGTTATCTGACGAGATGGTGACGGGGTTCGGGCTGAACCTGGCGCTTTCAAATTTGGGCAGGCCGCTGACACTGAGGCTAACACTTCCGCTGAAGTTCTCCAGCGAACCCACGCTGACAGTGTAGGTCGTGCTGCCTCCCGGGCTAGTGGCCTGGCTGCTTGGCCACGCGGAGATTGAAAAGTCGCCACCCGAAGCGCCCTGAGTGACAGTGACCGTAACGGTGGCCGAACTGGTCTGACCGCTGCCGGTCCCGGTAATGGTAACGGTGAATTCGCCGCTAGCTGTGCTCGTTGCGCTAACGGTTAAGGTGGATGTCTCATAAGAACCATTCTCAAGGGAGACCGACGCCTTGCTGAGGCTGGCAGTAACTCCCGAGTTGTTTGGGGACACGCTTGCGGTGAGATTTACAGTTGAGTTGAATCCGCCGGACGGCGACACGGTGATGGTGCTCGTACCTGAGGTGTTATCCGCCGTCAGTGAGAGGCTTGTCGGAGAGGCGGACAGTGAAAAGCTTGGCGAGGTTGAGCCTGTCAAACCAGTGAGGCCGCGAAGGGTGCCGATGCCGGTGGTAAAGTCCCAGCAGCCTGTGGCGGAATAGCGACCAGCTGAGCCGGTTGTCACGTCATAAAGCGAGTTCGTTGGACTTGTGTAGCCGCACTGCGTTCCGCCGGAAGAGGCTGTGTCGTAGCTCTGATAAAGATGGTTTTGCACGCTGGCATCATTGGTCCCACCGTCCCAGCCACCATCAAAAGCTCCCGATAGATTGGCGATGCCCGCAAGCGAAGGCGCTGAAACGCTTGTTCCGCCAAAAACCTGCCAGCCGACGTAGCCCTGGCAGGAGGTGCTGTCATAGATCGAGACGCCGGTATAGGGGTCGGCGTCAAAGGATAAGTCAGGCGTTCCCCGACGCTGGCCAAGGAGCTGGGCAAGGGAGTAGATGGAGTTCTGGTAGTCTGGAACGGGCGAGTATCTGCTTGGCCCGCCGCCGGAGCCGTTCCAGGTGGTCTCGCCGGTAAAGTCGCCGCTGGAATCGCGATTGATGGAAGTTCCTCCAGCCGATACCACGTTGGGCGATGTCGAGGGCCAGATGACCTTGCCGCCACTGTCACCGCTTGAGGCAAAATAGGTGACGCCGTTGGTGGTGAAGTATGATTCGTAGGTTGACTGGGTCCGGAATTCGCCGCCTCCCCAACTCATTGAAACCTGGCCGCCACCGGCGTTCGCGACCAGACCACTTGCCACGTCCACTGCAGGCAGGAGGTCGCTGTAGCTGTTCGATGCGGCCTCAACCAGGATGATTTGGGCATTCGGCGCCATGGCGTGAGCCCACTCGATGTCAATCGCGGCTTCCTGCGCCCAGCCGCAATCGGCAGCAGGCTTTGAGCCGGCGGCGTACTGTACCGACAGACATGCTGCGTTGTGGTCAGGGCCACAGGAGTTGCCGTAGGGCAGACCAAATTGCTTAGAGAAGTTAGCGAAGTCAGCCGCAGCCGTGGGGTAATCGTAGGCGTCCACGATGGCAATGACCTTCGAGCCGCCGTCAGGATTATCATAATTGGTGTTGGTAATCGGGCAGCCCGGAGCAGGTGCAGGACCTGTCTGGTAGACGCACGCCAGCGAACTCGGTGTCTCGCCAGAGGGCCCGCCGCTCGCGTTGGGCGAGGGCTTTTGGCCACTTCTCGCGGCCGGAACGAAAATCAGGAAATTGGTATGCGCTCGCTTGCCGACATTCTCGGGGTGCTCGACGCTCGTCGGGGGAACGATCACTGTTCCCGGGCGCCGGTTCTGCTGGCCAAACGCCAGCCCCAAGCCGCAAGCCGCAAAAACCACCAGGACCCGCAGGCAACTCCGCCAGCTCTTCATGTCGTCTCTCCTTATTCAGTTTTCAACCAAAATCAGGCCTTCTGTAGGAGATACGACGAGATCATAAAGGGTCGCAGTGATCTGGACCACTTCTGAGTGTGACGCGAATTCCCTGAAACGCTGCCCGGTCGAGATTGCCCGCAGGCGCTACCCGCGACCGGCGGCAGGATTAATCCGGGACATCACAGGGAATTGTGATTTTCGTCACAGCAGTGAGTGAGCTTGATCTTAGATAGTGGGTGAGTGGGCTGTAAGATACGCAAAAAACGTAATGGGGGCAGAGATGGCAACTGAGGCAAAAATTACGACCAAAGCCAGGGAGCCACTTCCTTATCCGGGGGATGCGACTCGCATTCGGGACACTTTCGTGCCCAGCGAACCGCTGGACCCCTGTGAACTGGAAATCGATCTGTTCTGCAAAGGGATCCGCGTGGACGAATCCTGCGCGCTGGAGCAGGTTGGGCGGCCGCTGGTGCGGACGCGGGCGGGCCTGGGGAGCGGGCTCGAAATCATCATTCCCGGGCCGCTCAAAGATGTCTGGGTGAATGTGCCGGTGGAAGAGGACTTTGCGCAACGGTCGTGCTACCGACTGGTCATGGAGGGAGACCATTTCGAGGTTCTTGACAACCGGCAGGGATTTTGTTATCCGGTCAGGCTCTCGCCGGAAGTGCCCTGGTATACGCGCACCACAGCGCGCGGCATCCAGATGCAGCGAATCGGCGTGCTGCAGGGGACCTATCTCGGAATCTATATCTCGAATTCCTGCGGCTTCTGGTATCACTCGCCGGCACTCAATTGCAAGTTTTGTACCACGGGACTGAATGTGGGCGTAAATGAAGTCGCGCTGAAAGACATCGAGGACGTCGTCGAGGTGGCCCAGACGGCGAAGAAAGAGTCGGGCGTCACCTTTATCCATTTCAATTCCGGCTACCAGACCAACCGCGATCTTGATCGGGCGGCGCCGTATGTGAAGGCGGTGAAGTCGCGGGTGGGCGGGCTGATCGGAGTCCAGTTGACACCCAGCCGCGATTTGTGGAAGTACGACCGGCTGATCGACCTTGGAGCCGACCATTTCAGTTTTTGTTACGAGTTTCAAAACCGGGAGATTTTTGCAAAGATCTGCCCCGGCAAGGAGAAGTTCATCGGACAGGAGGCGTTCTTCCGGGCTCTGGAATATACCGCGCGGAAACTCGGCAAAGGGGCGTGCTCCGGCGAAATCATTGCAGGAATCGAGCCCATCGAGGATACGCTGAAGGCAATCGACATGATCGCCGGCCTGGGAGCGTTTCCGACGGTGTGTATCTTCCGTCCCACGATCGGCTCCGACATGGAAGGCTGGCCGTCTCCTCGCTACGAAGACATGATTGTAGTGTTCCGGCACCTTTATGAGGCGTGCAGGAGAAACGGCATTCCCATGGATGTGACGCCGAATATTGAAGTCAGCCTGGTTGTGCAGCCGGGCGACACGCTCTACCTCGCTCCCCGGGATTGGAGTTCTTATCTTTACAGGCAAAAGCTTCGTGCTTTGAAGTGGGTGGCAAAGCCTTACTTTGCATGGAAGGGCAGGCCGGTAAAGAGCAACGCATCCGAAGTTCTCTCCCAATAGCGATTCCCAGGCAACGCGCGGAGGAAAGTGAGACATTGCCGATTGTAAGCAGACAGGAAAGCGGGGGGCGGCGACGAAGGAATAATGCAATATTTGAATCAAAGCTCTCTGGAGAGTATTTCGTCCGAATTCTTTCAGAATCGGCGTCCTTATCCATGGGTCAACATCCAGAATCCCCTGACTCCGGAAGGCTACGAGCGGCTGCGTCAGACCCTTCCTGACATTTCGCTCTTCAAGCGGTGGGTAGGAGTGAAACGCGCCCATGGACAGGGCAGCCACGACCGGGCCATCCTGCACTACCCGCCCAACGCCGAATTGGCAGCTCCATGGAAGGAGTTCATAGCTGAAATCCAGGGAGAAGCCTACGGCAGCTTTGTGCGCCGCATGTTCAACCTGCCAGGTGATAAGAGATTTATTCTGACGATGGAGTGGTATTACGCCTGGGAAGGGTGCTCTGTCTCACCGCATTGCGATGCTCAGCGCAAGCTGGGAACGCATATCTTCTATTTCAATACGGAAGCAGATTGGGAGGCGAACTGGGGCGGGCATATCCTCATTTTGAATGACGAAGGGCGTCTGAAAGCCCATTCCGGCCCAAGCTTCGATGACCTGGGAACGGCCGCCGCCCTCGATGCGCGAGGCAACCAAAGCCTGCTTTTTCAGCGGACGGAACACTCCTGGCACGGCGTCCGTCCATTGGGGTGCCCGCCTGAACAACTGCGAAAACTCTTCATCATCACGATCAACGTTCCAAACTTCCAGGTGTGGTGGCGACGCGTGCGCGGCAAGGATCCGGACGGCTACCCGATCCGGGCCCAATAGCCTGCAATTCGGTTTTGCCGCGCCGCCGTGCAACGCCTGTTGCTTTCTCGATCCCTTCCACAACTTCCGCAGGTATGCGAACGAACGCGTCCCGACGTGAGAAGGGGCGGCCGGAGCGCCTGCGCGACGACTCGAAGAAGAGGACGAACTCTATGTCAGATTTGCAACGTACTTTGCTGATGGGGCGCCACACCCAGCGCGGACCCGTTGAACGACATGACAATCAGGTCAGCGCGGCGCTGGACGCCAAATTTCGCGAGAAGGTTTGAAACGTGGAATTTCGCTGTCCGCTCGGAGATGTTGAGCTGGCCTGCAATTTCCTTGTTCGAGAGATTGTCCAGCACGGCTTGAAGGACCTCGCGCTCACGCCGGCTCAAGCCCACTGAACTGCTGATCATGGTTCGGTTGCGGGAACTCGGAAGAATTGATTCGACAAAACGGGAAAGCAGTATCAGAGGCACCCAGTAGCTGCCTTCGAGCAGGGCCTCGAAGGCTTCCGGCAGATCTGTGCGCGCTTCTGCATAGGTCAGCAACCCCTTGGTGCCCAAACGAAGCAGTGGAAAGGCGCTGGCTTCGTTGAACGCTTCAGACAATGCGATGACCTGCGCGTTCGAGTACCTCTCGATGATTTCTGAGACAAGGAGAGCTGCCGTTGTCGGAACGCAGGCGTCCACAACATATATGGGACACCGTGGAAAAGACAGTTTGTGAAAATCGTGTGTGAAACTGGAATCAATATGCTTGGCTTTTACCCTGTAGGAGGAGTTGGCCAGTAATTTTCTGAATTCGCTGAGAACCAGTGGATGGGGGGAGAGAAGGCAAACTTTCAAACACGGCTTTCCGTGCTTGCGCAACCTACGAGAGAAGCCAGCGAGAGTTTGCTGGATCATCCTTTTGCTTTTCCTTCGTGCTTGATGTCAACCATTCATTTTGCCGGGGAATGATCTCGTGAACCTCGGCGTTCACGCACCTCGGAAGCTGACAAACGGTCAGTCCCAGGGCGAAAAGCTCTCTAGCCTTTGGGCCCTCCCCACCCAATAACCTAGAATCTAGACCCTACGTACTTAACCCTATGCACTACCAGCAAGTGCGTGATTTTGGCAAAGGAATTGTCCGAAGTCAAGCCGGAAATTTCATCAGAGATGGCCTTAGGTACAGTTCCGCATCTTGGTCGAAGCATATCAATTTCATTGTTTTCTTAAAGTTATGACATGTTACGGGAGTTTAATATATAGGCAGTCCAGCCGGATTATCAATAAAATTTTCTGATCACCCGATGTTTTCTTGATCAATATCAAATTTAGTTACCTCCAGGGCACGGAAAGTCGCAGCGACTATGAATGTCCGGACCAGATAGGCGCGCCTGAATTCTTTTATTGCAGATGGCCTCGCATTCGGTTCTTGCCTACGCGGGAGGCTTGCGAACTGATGCGCTGCTACGCATCGCACCTGCTGCCCAGAGGGTTAAGCGCCCGGCGATTCAAAGTGATATACAGAGTTAAAGTCAATACCGCCTCGGCGACAACCTCAGCACTTGCCACACCGAGCTGGGCGAATTTCGGCGCCAGGAGTACGGCCAAGCCAAGGTTGAGGGCCCCCGCCACCATGACAACCTTGTTGAATTGACGATCGAGCCCCAATGGCAACATCCAGAGGATGCCAAGCGTGACGCTGCCTGCAATCAGCAACGGCAAGGGCGCCAGGATTTGCAGTACCGGAACCGAGGGAGCAAAACCCTTTCCAAGGACGACCCGGACCGCCCATGGCGCCCCGAGAAACGTGGCGAGGCTCAAAACAGCACCTATAGAGCTCAGGGCAATCATGCTGAACCTTGCAAGGCGATTAGCCGCTGGGCGGTCATGACGGACCAGATGGCTGAGCCGGGGATAGAGGCTGTTGTGAACTGGCCCGAGCAGTCCCACCAGCGCCCGCGCAATTTTTTCCGCACCTGCATACAGGCCAACCGCTTCCGGGGGAGCGAACAATCCAAGGATGAACGAGTTGCCTATGCCGTAGAGGCTGGTCGAGCTCCGGTAGACGAACATGCTCCAGCCCATGCGCAGAGAGTTCCGAACGAGCGGCCATGTGGGCAGCTTTGGTGGAACTTCCCTGTAAACAAGAACTGTGGCAACGGCAAACGAGAACAGCATGCCTGCACCCTGCAACGCCAGCACCTTCCATCCATCGCTCGGGTGGCGGATGATTATGAAGATCCCTGCAGTCGCGGCGGCTCGGCCAATGACGACCACCGCGGAAATGAGCCGCATTCTTTCGACTCCCTGGTAATACCACACCATGCTGGACGACTGGGCCACGGCCCAGAATACGGCAGCCCAAAGAAAAACCGGATGGCTGTGGAACAGAGGGACCCACGGTTCGATCAGGAAAGCAAGAACCACTGCGCCCGCGGCAAGCAGCAGTTTTGCCCCCATCACTCCCGCAAGCAGATTGGCGAGTTCAGCTTTGGAGTGGCGATTTTTGGCCACCTCGCGCGTGGCAGAGAGATCGAACCCGTATCCGATGCCGATGGCGACGTAGGCTCCGAAGGCTTGCGCAAAAGCCACCAGTCCCCATGTTGCCAAACCCAACACGCGCGTCAGATAAGGAATGGTGATCAAGGGCAGGAGGTAGTTTGCGAATTGCACGCCGTAAAGCGAGGAGACGTTCCGCGCCAGCCTTCTGTCGAGCGACCATTCACGCAATTTGGCGCGGATGCGCCTCATGTTACGTCATTTCCCCAAGAACGTCTCAGCATTGGACCCCGGCATGATTAACAGATCCCCGCCTTGTGGACCGCTTGCTTGGCGGAAGAGCCATCTTCCGCACAGAGTTGAACCGCTTTGCGCATGACTTCGAATGAATGCGGCTGACCGCGCGGGCGACTGGGATGCTGCCCCCGTCGAGGGGCCTTTCTTCCTCCCTGAAACTTTACCATTGCCTTCCATGGGCGGCACTGCTTGTGGTTCCTCAGGAAACCCTGGCGTTGGAGTGTTACCTTCTTTCCTCAGGAATCTCGCCCATGATCTGGTCGTCGGCGGATTCCTGAGGCCGCGCCGGACTTTCGGCAGAGACAGCTTTGCAATGCAGTGGACTGGCCGCACGATGCGCAGGGACGTACGCTTTCAGCGCGTTACGGTGCGGTTCGTTTCTTTAAAATCAAAAGCCGCTACCTGCTACCCGAGACTGAAATCGTAGGGGTCGCGCAGATTGCTCATCTTGCGCGGCAATTCTGTCAACGGCCCCATCCATTCCAATTGTTGCTGAATGTCATCGTGG
>JAKAWN010000153.1 GCA_021827245.1 Acidobacteriota bacterium
AGACGAACGAGATGTGACGGCCCAGCGCTTCTGCCGCGGTATATCCGAAAAGTCTCGTCGCCCCGTTATTCCAACTGGTAACATTGCCTTCCAAGTCTGTCGAAACAACTGAGTCATGAATCTGGTCTAAGATTTGGGCTTGCTGTTTGATTGCGTCTTCCGACTGTTTGCGCTCGACAGCGGTGGCCAGCACGTTGGCGACCGCCCGCATGAAATTGATATCGTCTTTGCTGTAAACTCGCTTGCGGGTCGAGTGGGCTCCCAAAATCCCGAACGGGCTGTTTCTGCCCAGGACGATGACGCTGATTCCGCTGACGACGTTGTGTTTGGAGAGCAGGGATGGTGTGGTGAACCTTTTTTCCTTACGCAAGTCTTCGGTCACCACAGGGTGTTCGGAAAGGAGCGTATAACCCGCCTGAGAGTCACTTTTGGCAGGTACCTTTGCCCGACCGACGTACCCTTTTCTCCACCCCACACCGGCACGCAGAAGCAATGCCTCACGATCGGGAAGCAACTCGAGAACCTTGGCGTATTCGACGTGCAGCGATTGAGCAACAACTCTGGCGGCTTCTCTCAACACGAGGGACAGTGGGACGTCCGAAAAAGCCATCTGGCCGAGACGAGCTACCGCCGCCTGCTCGCGAGCAAGGTCCCTGAACTCATTTGCCATCCCTCCGGCATGAGTTGCCACCTGGGACTGGCGCCTGTGTCGCGGCCCGCGGGGCATCATCCACTCTCCTCTTGCTGCAAAGCCTGGAAAACGCCGGTCGGCAAGACCGGCTGCTTATTAAGCCCCCTGAATCCGTTGGGATCTCAAATTAGGCACAAAAAACACTTACCAGCCGCCGCAGCGTGACTTAACCCGCTGAGTTCCTTGCAGACGGCCTCCTCCCGCCGCTTTCAAGAAGTGGCGTAAATACCTTGCCTGTCGCAGAACAGGGTTTATTATACGAACTGAACGATGGTTTGTCACCTTTGGCCGCTACCTTTAGCCCCAGCCTTTCTTTGACTTACAGACCTAAGCACTTATTAACAGTCAGCGATCCTGTCCCTTTTTTGTGGGCAGCAAAGGCATGGGAATGACCTGCCCCCATTCTCTGGTCCAATCATTATGTGAGTTCCGGGTTGCGATGCGAAAGTAGAAAAGGCTCGAAAGTTCGTAATAACGAATCGAATCCCCTGGCTGCAGGGTGCATCGAAGGACACCAAACAGAGCGTCGATAGTGAGTTGAAGGTAAAGTCGTATCCCGCCTGATTCTTCTCGATCCCCAGAGAAGAATCGACCTGACATCAGGGGATGGCAAATCCACCTTCAAGGGTAAGACTCTTCTTGAAAAGCTGGATCAACTCCTGCCTCCGGCAACCAACCCGTGAACGCGCTGGTGATTGCTTGGCCAGCAGTTGATGTCGTTCGAAATCTCTTCGGCTAGTTATAATGCCATTGCTTGATATTGGCGCCTTTAGGAGCACTCTCAACGATGTGGTCGGCCATCATACGAATCATGCTCGCCTGGTTTGTAGGCTGCCATCCGTGACCTTTCTCTGGCCGTCCGTATTCGAATATTCCATCGTAGTAAGGGTCGATGGTGTATTTAAGGAAATGTTCCATGTCGTAGCAGGCGAGGTTCAGGTAGTAACTATCCATATCGCCAACGTAGACATGAATTTTCCCCACCAGGGTCGGGCCGATCTCTGGCCAATGTTGCTGCAAATAGTACGTGAGATCGTAACCGTGATCGCGCATATAATCGGCCACGTTGCGATCGATCTTACCCGTACGATTGTTCCACAAAGGCTCGGGGTAGCCGTAGGCCCCGACGGGGCCGTACACTGCGTCCCAGGCGTCAAGTTGCTGCCCTGAACGGCCATGGCTCCCTAGCACTTCCTCAAGCTGGCTCTCCTCCTGCTCAGTCACAGTCACCTGCCCATCCGGTTCGCGTTCGAGTGGTCTGACAGCTTTCAACCAGGGGCGCCCAGGCGCATAAAAGGCGCTGTCGTCCCTATAGATGTCGATAAGCTGATAATGGTGGAAGTCGATGGGGTCGGGATAGAGAGTCCATGTCCCGCCAAAGAACCTTGGATGGAAAATCTGCAGCGCCAGGGATTCCCATCCACCCGTGGAGCCGCCTGTCAGAACACGCGCATAGGGCTCACGGATAATACGAAAATGCCTCTCGATATATGGAATCAGCTCAGTCATGATGGCGTCACCATATGGGCCGTTGTTGGCGGAGTTCACCGCGTATGAGTCGTCGAAGTAGGGCGTGGGATGCTGGAAGGTCACGGCGATCATCCGGGGAAAGTTGTCGGAATTCCATGCCTTGTAAAACTGGTAACCGGTTTCGAGATTGTAGGAACGCATGATCCGTTTCCAATACCCATAGGCGGGTTTGTCCGTGGTCGAGAAGCCGAACGCGGGCCGCAGGCTGAAGTGTCCCTGGTCGTAGATCACTGGATAATAACTGTCCGGATGCGAATCATAACCCATGGGCAGCAAAACCACGGCACCCAGGTAGATCGGATGGCCCCAGAACTTGCTGAGCAATTTGCTCTGGATCTTGATGTGCTTGACCCACGCTGTATCTGGAGGAACTCTCACAGGCGGGATCACCTTTGTCAGGCTTAGCTTCACATCGTAACCCTTTGCCGGATCCATGTGGACCCGCTCGACCGCGCTGTAAAGGTTCCCCGGAGAACGGTTGAATTGTTGGCCCTCCCAATGGTCCATGTGAGCCCAGATCGTGTGGCCGTCCGAGCGATGGAATTCCGTGTAAATGTTAATCAACGCCTGCACATAATAATCACCGGCCGGAACGTCACTCAGGCTCCGCGTCGGATAGCCCAGCGTGTCGCGGTCGATTACAGCTTGTTCACCCGGTTTAAGTTGCCTGACATCCACTCCGAAAAAGGGCGGATGGCTGCCCCATGAACCAACCTGGAGCCTTGGTTCGGGTTCATCCTCATTCGAAATCATCACATAAACTCGCCCGGTGATGGGCGTGCTGTGGACTGAGGCTGGAAACGAAACTTCAAACTTTAGTGGGGGTTCCACGGCTGTTGCTTGCTTAGCGACAATCACAGTTGAAGCCAGCACAATGAGCACAGGCAGGACAAAAGTCCTCTGCAAACGCGGATGTTTGATCTCGTGAGGCATAAAGTCTCCCTTGGAGTCGCGGTTCGGTTGACGGTCGGTTCGCACTTTCAAAACTACCAAGTCTACCATGTGCCCCCCTGATCGGCATCGCTGGACTTGCGGGTTCATATTTGGACATTTCGGATGTTCCTGGTCAAAATGTGCACGGGACGTGAAATGCCATACGGGAAATGGCTTAGGATGAAAGGAGAATTGTTCGCCAGCAGTGTCATTTCTCCGCAATTCTTATCGGAGAATCGTGCGAATAACCAAGAAAGCAGCCAAGACGGCAAGCATATAGCCAAAGAAACGCTGCATTTTGGTCTTGTCGATCCTGACCGACGTGCGAGCGCCAATCTGAGCACCAGGAAAGATCCCCGGCGCCAGCAGCAGTGCCGTCTCCCAATCGAAATGCGCTGCGGCAACGCGGTCCAGGAATTCGCCTCTGGCTGTAAATCCCAGCATGAACGCGGAACTGCCAACCGCAATATTCATCGGCACACCGAACAGCGGCACCAGCATCGGCACCTTGAGAATCCCGCCGCTACACGCCCAGCGCCGAGAAGACCATCGCGATTAAGAACATCGCCAGATAGAAGAAGGCGAAAACCAGGACGCTCATGCGTGTCTATTTCTTCTTCGCGAAGGGAACATAGACCTTATTACCGTTCGCCAAGTGGCAAGGCTCTGAGCCCCCCGCTTTTTATCACCTGTCACAAAGGAAGTAATTGGCGGCGCACCTATCACGAGATGAAGGCGACGATAATTCAGTGTAACGTAGTCAACGGGACTCTGTCTCGTTATTCGCTCGGGGTTCGATTCAACCATCTGGCGGCAGGAGTTCGAGGTAGGTGCAGCGCCGCAAGCTAATTCTCTGAGGAAGGCTCACTGCGCAAAGACCCGATGACATCCAAAGAGAGTCGGCCCGCCCCGTTACCATCAGAAATATGAGCGAACAGAACATGGCAAAATCGGTCCGCGCGTCGCTTACCGTAAACCAGAAGCCCTGGGCCGGCCGGAACAATTCTGGAATCTTCGTGGTCGCGATGGCCATCGAAATAACAATAAGCAAGGGTATGGATACGAGCCGTGTCAGAAGCCCAACCAGGACAAGAAGGCCGCAAACAATTTCGAACGTGCCTACGAAATGCGCGGTGAAATACGGGTAAGGAAAACCGATGCGAGTAAAGCGAATGACCCCCATCCCGGGGTCGGTGTATTTTAGAATCGCCTGAGTGAAAAAATCAGCCCGACAGCCAGACGAACCAGAACGATACTGGCCGGACCATGCACCCCACCGTGTTCAAGAAAAAGGTTGACGTGCCGAGTAATAATTAATCCCTTTCACTTAAAGAGGCTGAATGGCTCGGTCGAGCCAGGTTATTGCCAACAGGGTCAATTGCCTGCCGTGGATTTTGGACCCCAGGTCCAATAGAGCGCTAAGTAGGCGTAGTTCTCGGTTTGGCCCGCGACGCTGTGGCCGTACGCAAACATCAGCTGGAATCCCGGGTGTTCGAGGCTAAACGTGTAGTAGCCGCCGAAATCGAGATCGACGGCATACTGAGAGAGCGTCGGATCCGCGGTTGGCCGTCCGTGTGAGAACAGTTCGGATCCGAGAGTCAGTTTCTTCGATATATCATGCGTGATGATCGTCCCGCCAAACGGGTAGTTCCTCCCTCCGGGAACCTCCTCGCTGATATCGATTCCGCCTCCCCCGTCGATCGACCAGGATCCGATTGTCTTCTGTGCATAGAGTGGAATCTTCCACGATGGCCCTCCCGCTCCCAATCCCCGCGAAGCATTTCCCCATGGCAATTCCATCATTATGAAGGTTCCGATCATCGGCCGGTGTTTGGTCTCTGGAAGGAACCGGTCCTGAAAGCCGAACTCCCCGTCTGTCAGACCAAATGTGGTTGGCCCGCCTGTTGGAATCGACGCCCCCAGAGGCACGATGAAGTGAAACATCGAGTTGCGAATGAGGCTCCAGTTGAATTCGATGGCTGGACCGCTCGTGCCCACAACCCCAGGCGACGAGGCCGCCCCACCCCAAATGTAGAATTCGTGCCAGCGGTAGGGGATCACGTCCGGATCGTCAAGCTGAAAAGGTGGCCCCGCCAGCAGCGATCGAGGGCAGGAGATAAGCAGAAGTAGCAGCAGAATCAAGAATTTCATAGCTCGTCCTCAAAGAGCTCGCCAAAGAGTTCCTTAACGCGATGTTTGGCTGTTTTCAGCGCCCTCCGGCCCGCTGGAGTGGCTTGATAGACTCGGCGATATCTGCCGTCGCCAAGCACACGAGCAGAGCGTAGCAGCCCCTTCTTCTCCAATCCATCCATCAGGGGATAAAGAGTTCCCGGGCTGACGCGATAACCATGCCGGGCCAGCTCTTCAATCATGCCGAGGCCGAAGATGGGCTCCTGGCAGGCATGATGAAGAATGTGCAGACGAATCAGGCCGGAGTATAACTCGCGCTGGAAATTTAGGTGAGGCATGTGACGTGAAGCTCCGCTGGTAACACAGTCACCGTTGGCATCAACCAGACGCTGCCAGCCGGCGAGATCTCATGAACTCTTTACGCTATGCCCTTCAATGCTTCAGAACAGCGTGGCGGACCGTGCGTGAACTCGGTTCCTGCGTCTTCGCAGGAGAAGTCTTCAATACGGCCATTGCCGCAGAGGGAAGGGTTGTGGCGTCTTCCAGAAAGCCCGTTAATTCACTGATCTGCGTGCCACTTAGAGAGGCGCGAAAGGCCGGCATGCCCGTAAGGCGGATGCCATTCTCAACCTTCCAATAAACCTCGCTGGCGGGATCATCAATCTTCTTTGCATTTGGCCGAAAGAATTGCGGCGGCCGAGGAAACATTCCTTTGGCAGGTCCCGTAGGAGCCTGGCTCGGAAGTCCATGGCAGAAAGCACAATCCTGCTGGTAAATATGCGCTCCGGCTACCAACGAGCCATCACTGACATTGCCTAGTTGGATTGGGGTCTCCTCGTGGTCAATCGTGGCGTGCATGGCTGTCTTAACAAGGAAGCGTTCGAACGGCATCGGCGGCGCCCAGGTCGCCACCGGCGCATATCCGGAACGCAGGTACAAAAAGAACCCTGCTGGAACCAGAATAATTCCGATTAAAAGCCCAATGAGAAATTTGCTCATCGTCGAGGTGCCCCTTCCTTGACGAAGTTCGATATCGGAAACCGATTCTAGCAATCTACTCGTATTAAGTCAATGCCTCGCATATTTGCCTCGCATATTTGCAGTAGTCCTGCCTCACATAGACGTTTGGTAGCGCCTATTGGGAGTATGGTGACCTCCTTTTGAGCCGATTCGTCTGAACTTCAACGATGTGACGAGCGTCACAGCACCGCGATTTGGATAGGACGATTGTAACTTCAGAGCAGGAGGTTCGAATGATGAAGCAATGGATCAAGGGCTCCGCGGCTCTTGTCTGCGCTTTCCTGGCGCTTTCAATTGCACATATCAAGGCACGAGCGCAAGATCAGGATGGGCAGATCGCTCATCGGCAAAGCAACACTTTAACCCTGGAAGGGCCGGCGATTCATATATTGGTTACAGCACACCTGCCCCGATGGGAAGTTCGCAATTTAGTGACAAGTTCCCGCACCGCCCGTGATCATCCGGACCTAACCGAATACTATCGAAACAAGGCCGATCGCTTGCAGGCCGAAGCTGAAGATTACCAGCAAATCGCGCACTCGTTTGGTGACCCGAAACCCCTCAACGCTCCCGACCACTTCAATATTGGCCGAAACGGGCGCCACTATCACGTGATAGCGAAGCAGTGTGCCAGGCGGGCCCGAGCAGATAGCCTGCTAGCGGCTCTTAATGCTCAGGCAGCGCAAGGCGAAGGCTGCTTCAGGTGCCATAGCTTCCATGGCCGCGGCGGAAAGATTGCCCCTGACCTGGCGACGGAAGGAACTCGCAGCCGGTCGGATGCCTGGCTGATCGGCCATTTCAAAGACCCACGAGCCTACTCTGCAGCCTCCGTCATGCCCGCTCTTGGCGGCCTTACAAACCGTCAACTCGAGGTGCTAGCCACATTTCTTGAGTATCAGAAGGAAAAGTAGGAGGAGGTCTCGCGGTACTTAAGCCCTCCCCACAGGCGGTTCGTCCCGAATCTTAGTCTGACGGGGCAGCCATGACGGGCAAGGCCAGAAGCTGTTGGCATCAGCGCCAGGCAGAGAAGCCACAATATCGCGAAGCGACTTCATCAGCAGAATTAGAATGAAGAGAAGGTCTACTTGTGGTTCGAAGCCATGGCTTGGTGTGACCCGGACACCGAAGCTGCCGGCTGCACCCCTTGAGGTTGGTTCTCGAGTACGGCTATTACTGGGGGCGGCAGATTCCTGGCATTTCCCACAAACTGGCTCACTTCCCAGACCTGCTGTTCGGTGAAGGATCCTTTGAAACTAGGCATCCCTGTCAGCCGGACTCCGTTTTTCACTTTCCAGTAATCTTTTCGAGGGGCGGGGCGAAAGGGACGGGTCTGATCATAAGCAGTGGTCTGTCCCGGCCGGAAGAATTGCGGGGGATGGGGGTACATTCCTCTCGAGATGGCACTTTGGGGTTCATTCGGGAGCCCATGACAGACGGCACAGTTATGTCGATAGAGGCGTGCACCGCTTACAAGTTCGTTCGCCGTCGGCGGACCGGCATGGGCATTCGAAAGTTCATGGTCTATAGTCGCACGCATCGCAAGCTTGGCAAAGAAGCGCTCAAATGGCAGCGGGGACGCCGAGGTCGAAACTGGTGCGTATCCCGAACGGAGATATAGATAAAACGCCGCCGGAACCAGAAGGATTCCTGCTACAAATGCGATTACGTATTTCTTCATGACTCCTTAATTCCTCACGGATATTAACTGCTCCCGAGCATGGCCTTCTTCTCAGTACGGTATGTCGGTGACCGGATTCATATCCAACGAACGGGCCTTCGAGTTATTGGCCATGCGACTGTGCGACCCCTGATGTTCACATGGATCTGCCCACCATCTCGCCAGGGCAGAACAACCGCTCTGCACAAAAGCCCGATGTTGTGGACGGGCCTCGTGGTGGTCAGGTCAGCGTCCTCCCATGATGACGGCATAGCGGGCATGGCATTTGACGTTCGGCCAGTAGTTCACGGTCTTGGTCAGTCCTTCGGCCTTGACGATAAACGCCAGTGGTGGATTGTGGACTTTCTCCGGCAACCCGATGAAGCGTGCTTTGCCTTCGCTATTAGTCCCAACCTTTAGGTCCATTTTCTTCAATCCCATAAATCCGTAGGCAATCCTGACTGAAATTTCGGCGTTGTAGAGGGGGCGATTGTTGCTTTGGCTGACGGTGAAGTCTACCGTGCAAGGACCTACGCCTGCGTTGACCTGGGGGACAGGGACAGGCTGCTGCGAAGCGAGCGTCCATCCCGCAAAGAAAAGACTGAGCACAAGCGCTCGAACCATGTAGCGTACGCCCCGCATGCATTTGATTGAATCCAGCATCGTCACTTGTAACCTCGCTTGAGTTCCGACTAAGAGACATTGTGCATCTTATTATCAGATTCTGGTCCTGCCCGGAGAGTTGCCGAATAAAAGCGTCGGCACACCAAAAACCTGAAACTCGCAATACCATTTGCATAGATAAAGGATGCTGGTCACGATGGCATGACGGACATCGTGAAAGCGCACACGATCAAGCCTGGCAGTGGCATGTTTGACACGCGCACGTGCACGCGCGATTGCGCAAGCCGCGTAAACCACACGGATTACGCTGCCAGGGGAGCACTGCGTGCTGTCGCGCTCGGCAGAGCGTCTGCCGGCCAGCTGCGTCGACAACTATTTCTGCAACTCGACCTTGTGTTCCCCGGCCGGAACCCTGAAGCTCGCCTTACCGCTCTCGACCGCGATGTGCCCAGATTCTTTGCCGTCGATTTTGAGGAAAACGGCGCCGGTGGCGAATTCACGCGCGACCATTCAAGTGTCACCTGTACCCCGCCGGGAGGCTGTCGCCACGCCACCCGGCAATAAGAGACGTCCCGAGCGTGCGGCCCCACCTTGGTGACCGCGTCGAAAATCTGGCCGCCATCGAGAAATCCACCGCCGCGCTGCGGGCCCCCTCGCACGGCGAAAACGGCGGGCTACTGAGACGCCCGGGCAAGAAAGACCACACCATTCCACGCATCTGCGTCGAACGCACCAATTTCCGCGCTTTCGAAAGCTGGTCGTGCCTGGGCGAAACATGAGCCGCCCGCTAGCGTGAGCGCAAAAGCGATATTTGAGAGAGCTCTCGGGACACTCCGGGCAAGTCGGCTGGCTGCGAATCCACTAAGCCTGGAAAACATCTCTCAGCCACCTCCATCTTGAATGCTCAAGGCATCGGCGCACCCTTGCGATTCGAAAAGCATGCTTTGAACGTCCACTAATTTGAATGACGCATTATATAACATCTCGTCTTTTGGTCAGTGTGCGCCATCAGGGGGAAAGGGCAGGGCTGAGTGGCCTTTGATGCGACGACGCTGCAACCGACAGCAGTTACGACAATAACGGTTATTCCGACTTCTTTGTTGCAGGCATTCACTCCAATGTACTTTATCAGAATAACGACGACCGAACTTTTGCCGACATCATCACCGTAGCGGTGGCTTGAAAGGAGAGTTGTCAGGTGAAAAAAAACCGCGATACAGAGGAGCAGATCGCTTACGCCTTGCGGCCGGCGGAGACGGCCGATTCTTCTCCTGGATCGTCTCAGGCTGCTTGTTCAGTCAATGAGTGAGAACTTTGTCTCTGCGCGGTCCACCGCGCGTCCTTCGAGGTATTTTCCCTTGCCGTCCAACCCTCGCACAGTCGACCAACCGAAACACACGCACAACTCGAGAGGTAATGTGATTTATCAGCCGGCCTGAGTGCATCCAGTCAGTGGGAGACGATCCTGACGAAAGCGCCAGGGGCGAATTCCGTTACGCTGGACTTCAAGATAATCTGCTTGAAGGCTCGACCGGAAGCAGTCGGCGACAAGAGTATCGCGGTCAAGTTGGGGTGATGGCTCAGGTACTTCCGCGTCGGCTCGGGACCTTCAACAAAGAATGACGTTGACAGCGCGTCACTGTCGGTGGCTGAAGGCGACACCACTGCCGTCGACAACATATTTTCGACAGGCATACCTGTGTGCGGGTCCATAATGTGGGCATAGATTCTGCCGCCCAGCTTGAAGAACTTTTCGTAGTCGCCAGATACTGAAAGCGACAGATTTTGCAGCCTCAGGGTGCATGCAGCCTTGCTCTGATCAAGAGGATTCCGCACGGAAATCTTCCAGCCGTTTTCACCTGGCGGAGATCCCAAGGCATAGACGCTGCTAGTACCGCTCGAAATCAATGCATCGGTAATGCCGTCAGCACGGAGAATTCGGACGGCCTGATCGACAGCGTAACCTTTTGCGATCGCCCCGAGATCAATCTCAATTCCAGGTTCGTCAAACCGGATTGTGCGCGTGGAAGGATCCAGCTTTACGTGCTGATAGCCGATACGCTTCAGCACCTGCGCAACCTCGGAGCTTGAGGGCAACCGCCCGCGTCCCCGATAGAATCCCCACGCTTTCATCAGCGGCCCAACAGTGATGTCGAATGCGCCCCCGCTAGCCTGGCTGTATCGAAGCGAGTCCTCAATCAGCTTAAAGAGCCGCGGCTCCACGATAACTGCATGACGGGATGCCTGACGATTTATTGAAGAGAGTTCGCTTTCCGGTTTGTAGTTGCTCATCTGGTCGTCCAGGTCATCGATTTCCTGGAAGACCTGGCCCGCCACCTCAGCCATGTAGGTGCCATCTGACCCATAGGCAACCAGGGTAAAGGTTGTCCCCATCGCCTGGTGGGAAACCTCATAGCGGATCAACGAATCCGCTGCTCTCGCCAGCGGATTCGTTCCAACACACAACAGGATAAGGAGAGGGAGCGTTCTCAGACGCCACATCCGAGGGAAACGAAAGAAATGTCCTGCAGCATCAGCAAGGTGAAAACATTGAAGCCGAATGCAGGACCGGCTGAGTGTCATCCTTTTCCCGCAAGCGTGATCCGCAGAACAGGGTTGGCTGCTAATTTACGCCTCTTTTTTCGGCCAAGAGATCCGGGTCCCGGTGTCGATCGCACGGTTCCCGTAGATCACCGCGCGCGCGTCTGCCATGCCGATTTCAAGCGGACAGGCAATTGGCTTTCCGTCACGAATACTCGCCATGAAGTTTGAAAGTTCACTCCATCTCGGCTCGTGAGCTTCCTCATACTCATAGATACCCATCGACGCCAGCCATCTCCTCGCATGGAAAACTTCACGGTCGAGGAAGCCCTGTTCACCCTGCGGGGCAACCTCTGGAAAGATGGGGATGCCCTTCTGGACAGCCTTTTGCGCCACTGTCGCCCCCGCCCACCAGTCTTCCTTGGCGGGTCCGGCCGATACCTTTGCCACAGCCTCGCGGTAATACATTCCCTTGCCAACAGTAATGATCAGGGTCCCATGGTCACCCATGATCTGTTCGTCGAAGCCAAAATGGGCGTTAAAAAGGATGGAACTGTACAGCATTTTCCTTCCTTGCGGATATTGGAAGATGACCTCGATGTTGTCGCAGACCTCGCGACCATCCTTCCAGTAGTCGATTCCGCCCGTTCCCACCACCGAGAGAGGCTCCGCGCCAAAGGCCCAGTTCGCGATATCAACCTGATGCGATGCCAGCTCCGCCATTAGTCCTCCGGAGTATTCTCTGTACATCCTCCAGTTAATCAGCCGCTCAAACTTGGGATTGCGAACCGGCCGTCGCCAGTTGTTATTGCGATGCCACTGCGCGCGCACAAACATCACCTTGCCCAGAGCACCTTTGCGGATCATCTGCATGGCAACGTTGTAAAGAACGCTTGACCTGCGCTGCAAGCCAATCTGGACAACCAGCTTGGAGTTTGCTTCGGCAGCCTTCTTGATCTGGTCTCCCTCTTCTTCCTTGAAATACATCGTCTTTTCGACGAATACGTGCTTGCCCGCATTGAGCGAATCGATAACCATTTGCGCGTGCGTGTTAAGAGGCGTGGCGATTAACACCGCGTCCAGATCTTTCCGCTCAATCATCCTCCGGTAATCCGTTGGGCCGTCTGTGTACGTGTCAGGGTTTGAGCCGATGGTTTCAACCCCTCGCTTCAAATTGGGCGGGTAAATGTCGCAGGTTGCGATACAACGGCCTTCGGGAATGGTCGTCAGCCGCTTTAACAGGTCGCACCCTTCTGTCCCAGTACCGATGAAGCCGTAATGAACAGTGCTCCCTGGGTTAGGGTTGGTCAAGACGGCCGGCGCCGCAGCCATTGGCATGGCGCTGCCTGCCGCAACGGCCACCGCTGCAGTCTTCAGAAAGTCCCGTCGTGTTACTTCCTTTTTCTTTGTCATTTTGTTTCCTCAATCAAATTCAGAGGTGTAGTGGTTGGAACACGTCTATCGCCTCTAATGCACCATTCCTGCGGAAAAAGCGCAGTGATGCACATCACAATCAAAAGATTTCGAAGGAGTTAGCAGAATCAACTGGCCGGATTATGAGGCAGGAATTTGTGATAGTTGTGATTGAGAGCGTGGCCGGGCCGGAAATCAGGCCTCATCCAGCCGATCCGTTTGACCGCCGATCGCTGGCGAAGATCGATCGGCTTGCCAAATAGCCGCTTATAGATTACTTATTTGGGGAAGGAAAACTTGAGTTCCTGGCCCATCTCGAAAACAGGCTTCTTGCGCTTCCGAATCAGTTCGCCTTGCTCGGACATCGCTGTCACAAGGATCGGCATCGCAATTGTCGAATCACAATTGCAGGTAACCATGCTGGCGTCATGCGCGATCTTGCCCCAACTCTGAGCCTCTTCAAAGGTACAACCCGAAAGTCCGCCCCACTGGGGCATGTCCGTAACAATTTGCATGGCGTACTTGTGCCCATTGGCAGATTTCCGCATGAAGGTTGCTGTCACTTCAGTCTGTTGCACAAAATTCTTGGGTGTTCCGCCGCCGAAATAGATGACCCCGCTCGCCGGTGAATCTCCCGCCAGATGAGCAGTCTCGATGACGTCTCCGATCACATCGAAAGTAAAGTGGTTCTTGCCAAGGTGCCGGTTTTCAGCAATTCCGATGCCGATCGAAGAATCCGCAATGGCCGGACAATAGAGGGGGATCCGGGCTTTATAAGCCGAGGTAACAATGCCGTCCTCATTGGCATGCTTTGAAACCTCTTTGCCGAGCAGGTAGAGGAACTCGCGGGTGGTGTAAGCTCGTGACTGATCAAGCGTGCTGGCAAAACGGCCGACGAAGGCGTCTTCCTCACGGAACTCTTCTTCATCCACCAGCGTGTCATACACCCGGTCGATCAGATTCTTCTGTAAGTGAACGTCATCGATGGTCGGAGAACACTGGTAATGGAGATGGCCGAGGCTCTCATGAATGTCGTGGAAAAAGTTGGCGCCCGTGGAAACCAGGCAGTCAATCAGGCGGTGCTTGATCATGTAGACCACCAGGCGCCGCATGCCGCCAGGAATCATCGCCCCTGACAGGCCCATCATGATCATGACGCGATCACCCAGCATACGTTTCCAGATCTGGAAAGCAATGCCAAGGCTTCGGCCCTGAAAGGAGATGCCCTGCATTTTATCCAGCAGAGCTGCAGCGTTTTTTCTCCGGTCGATCTCGACAGGCCGGGTCGGGATCGTCAAGATCTCATGTTTGCGCATTCCGTGGCTCCTGTTAACTTTTTATTGTGGGGCTCGGAGGGGAAGCAGCAAGGGCAAGCCCCAGAAACAGTCCTCTTGCATGTAGCGGCCACTTTACGCCGCGAGCGATGCCGATGTGAAATCGGCGCTACATTGCCCTTGGGCGATGGCAATCTAAAACCGCCGCTGCAATGT
>JAKAWN010000154.1:0-10710 GCA_021827245.1 Acidobacteriota bacterium
TCAACGGGGGCCGCGGGTGGAACGTAGTGGAAGAGAAACGGCCGGAACGGGGGTTCGAGCGCGACCGGATAATCCCAAATCTGCCAGCCGCGGCCGCGTTGTTCCCAAGCATAGAATTGGGCCGTCAGGCGCTCCTCTTGCGTCTGAAGAGGGGCCTCTTCCCACGGTACGATCTGGTCGTCGTCTGCCACGGCACCCGCTATGCGTTCACGAGTTCGCGCAGGACCGGCTTGCGCTCAAGCTCTGTCATCGCCCGGATGCCTTTGGCCGTGGTCACCTGTTCGACGACGGAGTGTACGGCCGAATGGACAGCCGATTGGAACATCAGCTTCGTATCGATTTTGTGGTAGGTCGAAGGCCCGAAAAGCTTGACATACAGCCAACCGAAGATCGGCGTGGCAATGATCGCATCCTCCGCTCCCGGCCCGAATGCGCCATTCTGGATTCCTCTGCCGAGCGCCCAGATCAGCACTCCGAAGCCGATAACCGTTAGGGGAAACCCAAGAAAGATCGCTAGCAGACCGCCGAAAATGGAAGACGTAATCCAGAAGAGTAGGCCGAACGCAAGGAAACAGCCGAAAAGCATTGCCGCTAGGCGCAAGAGGCCATGGCGGGGAGGAATTTCGGCCAGCCACCAGGAAAAGAAATAGTCGGCGCCGAACGGGGCCGCACAGATGTCGAAAACCAGCTTCCCGCGCCGAACGCGCAAATATTCGCGGCGGCCCGAGAACGTACCGCCTTCTTTCCATTCGACGCGGGAAATCTCGGCCTCGGGGATCTCGTGCGGCGCGAGCGCTTGCTCGACCGCCCGGTAAAATTCATCACTCGAAGTGCTGAAATTTTCGACGGGGTAATGCCAGTGGGAAAAGACCGCATTTGCTTCCACTGATAGCTTGGCCATGAAGCTCCTCGTTTGAGTTCTATCCGCTAGTGAAACACAGAGGGAGTACAGAAGTCTGCGGGCTACGAGTCATCAGAGTGCAGCACGCAAAAACGATATGGGACGCAAGTGTGGCACGCCCGCGATGGAGTCAATGGCCCAACTTCCGTCCGGCTTCTTTCCAAAGACCACTTGCCCTGCTGCTCCAAGGCTGCCCGTAGGAAAGAACACTCTCCCGGTGCTATTTAAAGAAACTGCGTAGGTGAAATCCGCGCTGGCCTGCGTATCGGTGTCCAAGCGCAGGTTGGTCACTTTCTCCACATCAAAATTGCCTATGTCTACGTACGGAGCGCCAGCATTATATTTCAACAGAGCAGTGAATTTCGGGGTCATCGTATAAGTATATAAAGTGGCTGTAACCTTATGGCCCGTGGCTGGGCCGACGTACGGGGGATCGCCATTGAGGGCACGGGCGTAATGAGGAAACTGAAGGTAACCTCTGCCCCCCTTCTCGTAATATCGTCCTCGCCCTTGATCGTCACATGTCCACGGAGTCGTTGAGGCACAAGACAAATTAAATGTGCCATCAGTTTCAATTGTGCCGCTGCCTTGATAACGAGACGTGCCGTCGTTCGCATCCCAGATAGCAAAGCCCTGGAGTTCATTTGTGCCGGGTACGGATCGCAGAATCCACTCGTCCTCGACCCCATTGGCCTCGACGGATCCCCGCACAAAGGTTCCTGAGATTTCTGGTACGGTCATCGTGTAAACCTTTTGGCTAAGAAATCCTTGGCCAACCAACTGTTTCAGTAGCGAACCGTAAGGCCCGGCCTTTCCCGCGTTGTAATCTGCTGCGGTGTGGGACGCGATTAGGTATGGAAGCAGCGGGCCGAAGAGAATTCCTATTTGAGGATGAGTTGCGTTCAGATACTTCGCGATCATCCGCTTCGCGCTCGATTCGTTAAGTTCCTTGACGGGGCCGGTGGAAGAGGCACAGCCAACTGTAAGCAAAATGCCAAGGAGAGAGACTGTGAATAGACACTTTCGCACGACTGCCCCTCCTCATTTCGAGAGAATGCGGGGGAAGCATAAACCTGCCTCCTTATTAGGAGCAACAGCTTTTTGTAATGGATAAACCCTCTGTCCTGCCTTAACTGTGAATGATTTTGGCAGGGGCCTAGTCGAAGAAAGGTACTTGTAAGGTACTGTGTACTAATACGTTAACAAACGACGGTCTTTGGAAGCGAAGTGTAACCCCTAGACGATGCCGAATTGCTACCGTTTTCGGATGCTCCTCAGCTTTGAGTGCGTAGCGTCTCCGCGCTGAAGGGCTTTGTCACCGCTCCGCCCACCATCAGCTTCAGGTAGACGCTGTAATTTGGCAGGCGAATCAGGTCCTCGGCCGAGAATTCAGGCCAAAACTCCTTCGTCAAGATCTCAGCGTCAGCCAGGCCGAGTCGGAAGCTGACGATCGTGCCGGCATTGCCGAGGATGGCATCTCGGACCTGCTCGTCAAGCTGTGAGAGATACTGATGGGCGAGGATCAGATTCACGCGGTATTTTCGCAGTTCCGACATCATATTCGCCAGGCTCAGCGTTGTGAAGTTTTGGAACTCGTCGAGATAAACGTAGAAATCTTGGCGGCTGGCCTCGGGTATTTCCGCGCGGCTCAGGCCCGCAAGGCCAATCCGGGACACGAGCAGCGCACCAAGCAGCGCGGCGGGGCCCTCGCCGATCTTCCCCTTGGCCACGTTGACGAGCAACACGCGTCCTTCGTCCATTACCTTTCTCAAATCGAATGAGCTTTTCGGCTGGCCCAAAATGGCACTGAGGACAGGATCGGCCAGAAACGCACCGACTTTGTTTTGGATCGGGGAGATGGCCTCAGCCCGGAAACGGGCCGGATAGCCCTCGAACTCACGAAGCCAGAAATTTCGCACATGGCTGTTGTGCACCCTCGACACTGCGATTCGCCGGAAGGTGCGGTCGTCCATGAGCCTCAGAATGTCGGCGAGTGTTGCCTCCGGTTGGTCGAGCAGCGTCACGAGAGCGTTCCGCAAAATATGCTCCAGGCGTGGCCCCCATGAGTCCGCCCAGATTTTCTTAAAGACTTCGAGCACGCCGGCCGCAGCCAATGGGCGCTTGGCCGGCGGCACGCTTTCGAGCGGGTTAAAAGCGATGGGTCGCGAGGCATCGGGGACGTTGAAATAGATAAGATCGGCCTTGCGTTCTTCTGGGAAGCGGTCTAGTACTCGCTCGGAGAGGTCGCCGTGCGGATCAACGAGCGCGACGCCTCGGCCAGCTTCGATATCTTGGCGAATCATGGTTTCGAGCAGCGTGGATTTACCCGTGCCGGTCTTGCCGATGATGTACATGTGGGCGCGGCGGTCCGCTTGCCGGATGCCGAAGGCCTTGTGCTGATTCCGGAAATTCGTTCGCCCAATCAGAGTGATGGGGTTGTCTTGTTGTGGCAATTCCACACACTCACGTTAAGGAGGACCCAGTACTTGTGAAGGCGGGGATAATTGCCGGAATTGGGAGGGCTGGCGCCAATCCGGCCAATGCCATTCACTCAACAAGCGGCAGGTTTTCGTTGGCAGATTTTGGATGGAGCGGCGTGGTCTCCCGCCAGGCAAAGGGCGTCGCAGTCCTGAAGGGATAACGAGAGCATTCACATGCGATGCTACGTCCGGATGAGGAATGTGAGTCGAGATGGCAAGCGAGTCAGCGGCGGGGAATCAAATGTCTCCTTCCACTTCAGCGTTGGGAGTTACAGTGTTCCGCGCTGCGGTTTTCGTGCATGCTGTGGCGGCCCCCGAAGCCCACGTTGAGATTTTTTGCTGGGTTGATGCGGCCACCGCAAGAGCCAAGTCGAGGCTCTGTTTGTAAGCACTAAAGGACTTCGTCGCCGCCGCGACGAGCTCTTCCAACTTGAGGACATTATTCAGCGTGAGGAACGCTTGGCTGACAGGAAGCGAAGGTTTGAGCTCGCTTACAGCACTGGAGATGTAGTTTGCAAATTCGTCCTGCCACGTTGTTGGGGCAATGGCGCTCACGAGTGCTTGGCTGACGGAAAAGAGCGTGTTCGCCTCGGAATAGAGGGATTCAATCCTTCGCAAGTCGGAAAGTTTGACCGTTTTCTCGCGCGCGGCCGGGAGAAGGCTCTCGATCTCTCTGTAATCCGTGAGGCTTTGCTCCATTCCTGCGTGCGCCCAGTGGGCCAAAGCAATCTTCGGGTTGGTCAGCTGCTGCTCGACGATGCCCAGCGTCAAATTCGGAGCCGCAGCGTTCAACGATGCTCCTCCGGTCGCCACGGCCTTGATGGACTCTACCGTCGCCCGTGCGAGGATATCCGTTGCATCCTCCCAACCCTCGAGGTTGGCGTCGACGGCCAGGGCCACCTTGACCTGCCCACTTCCGTTACCGGCGGTGTACCGGTCCACAATGATCTCTCGTGTCCAAGCTCCGAGTGCCAGCTGTTGCAGAAGGCTACTATTTCTCACGACGGCTCCAGCTTGGTCGAGGAAGACGTGGACCCGATTCGGTCCTGCTGGCCCAAAGGCCTCTACTTTGTATGTCTGTTGTCCGATTTCGATTGAGTAGCCGAGATACGTGGCTCCCGGGCAGATCGCGGATGCTTGGGGGGGAGTCTGCTGTGCGAGGGCGCCTGACGCGAGCTTGGGAATTGTCTGTGCGATGTATCTGGCCAGGATCTGCTGCTGCGTGACGGCTTGTGCCGGACACTCGACCGTTATTTGCACCTGGCAGGTGGGGCCGAAGGGGATAGGGATGATGTTGTAAGCCCTGCCAGAGATGCGCAAGCGGAGGTAGGCCTGGCCCTGAATCTTGTAGGCGCCGATTACCTTGACTTCGGATGGTGCGGCTGAGAAGACCGTTTTGCCCTTTGGGTCACTAAAGGAAACGAGGGAATGGTTCAGCTGGAAGCCCCCTCTCTCTACATGAAACGCCAGTTGATGCCACGCATCGAAGCCAACGTTCCCACCTAGTTTCAGCGCCTTGTCCCAGCTCTGTTTGAAATTCTCAATTTGACCCGTCTGCAAATACGGTCCGCCGAGAAGTGTCCAGGGCTCGGGGCTAGAGGGACTCTTCATAGCTGCGGCGTGGAAGTCGTCAATCGATGTTTGCCAGTCCCTGGCATTTTCCGCGCTGAATCCTGCTCTCAAACACGATTTGTAATCGCCGCAAGGTGCGGACGCCGGCGCTGCGCCTGGCTGCGGGGCGCTCGGGCCTGAGTGGTTGCTGGGTAGCGGTCCGCCGTTACAAATGCTGTAGTGATGGGGCGTTATTTCAGGAAACTCCGGCGGACCATGCATCATCCAGTAGTCGTTCATTCCAATCGCTCCCCCGAACCCGGCCGCAGCAAAATTGATGTCGACGCACGTCCCACTCTGATTACCTTGAGGAGTTCCCACAACTATCAACTGCGACTGATATTGGTTGCCCTTCGCGAGGAAGAGCAAGTAGTTTCCCGCGTCAAGCGAAGAGCTGGGAGCCACCTCGACCATCTGCGATTGGCCGCGAACCGGTTTAGACAGTAGAGGAACTTGGAACGCCTTCAACCTGGCGGCCAGGGGCCTGTTCAGAGGAGTCATCTGTGGTCCCACCTTTTGTGGGCCGAGCGAGTTGATCAATGCAGCGTCGGGATTCGTCACCCTAAGATAGCGACCGAAGGGCAACCGGTAGAGGGTTAAGCCACGGACCAGTTCACCCGATTCCTGATCAAATACGACGAAGGCAACTCTGGGGTCCAGGCCGGCAGCCGGGTACACTTTCGGCGAGCCAGTTTCGAAAGAGTAGAGAACAGTGGATTCAGTGAGCGGTCGTTTGGAGGGGTCGCCTCCAAAAAGGCTGTAGAGCTTCCCGCCGTAGGTGGCGTAGATCCCATAGTTCTCGGGCAATGGGATTGTTACCCCTTCATTGGGAGGGACCGAGACGGCCAGCTCACCACTTGCGCCATGGCCGGCTCCCGTCATCGCCTCCAGCACCTTATCGCTTACGCCGGCTTGCTTGAGCTTGATCAGGGCGCTGGGAGATGTGTCGAAATTGCATGTTGAGTGTTTGATCTCACTGATGATTACATCGTCGCCAAGTTTTGCCTGAACCATCCTGACGATGTCTGCGTTTGTCAGAGTTTGGGCCGACGCTCGCTCCGGCATGCCAAGTCCCGCAACAAGGGCAAGCACACACAGTGGAAGCAACAGTCGGAAGATGTTTCTCGGTTGAGAGGCCACATCGCCCTCCGCAGAACGGAAATTCTCATTTTGAATTGACGGCCGCCGGGAAGTATACACCCGACCGGATGGCTCGCGTACTACCGGAATGGACGTGCACGTTGTAACGACTTTGCCAAACCTGGCAAGTTTCACCGCCTTGTGTGCCCCCCTGCGTTCCCTAGGCTGAAATTGGTTCCTTCCGAACCAAAATTCACCGAGAGGAGAAGTCTCCGATGACCGAAGCACAGATCGAGGCACGCAAGGAGCGCGCCGAAAACGGCACGCTTGTCGTTTTGAAGGTGGGAGACGGATTCCGCGTCTATTCCGTGGACACCCCGTCACGCATCTATCTCGTCCGGCAAAAGGGCGAAGGCTGGCTTTGCAACTGCCCGGATTTCGAATACCACAAAGGCGATTCCACCTGGCGCTGCAAGCACATCCTTGCAGTCGCCCCGTGGCCGAAGCCTGAAGCGGCTCAGGTCGCCTCGCCGGGCAACGGACACGCCGCAGAAGCAACCGTTGCGGTCGGATCAAACGGTCACGCAGTATCCCAAAGCGTTTCCGGTCGGGAAACCGACCAAGGTTCCGCCCAGATGCTCATCAAGCGCAGCGTGAGCCCGGACGGCCGGATCGACTCGGTTTCCGTCGAGTTCTCGATGCCCGTCTCGGAGATCCCGAGTGGCGAGATCAGGGCGAAAGCCCTGAGCACGCTCAGGCTCCAGAAGGAGATTGTGGCGGACTTCCTCAAGTTGCAAGGAGAAAAGTCTGCTGCACCTCCGCCGCCTCCAACCCCGAAACCTCCAGAGCCCGGTCCCCAAAACGGCCAGCCGGTGTTTGCGCGGTTGGTTGATGTGGGCAAGGTGAAGGGCAAGGACGACCGCTTGTATTTCAACGTCGCGATCAACGGCCGGAGTCTGCGCCTCTTCGGATCGCCAAAGCAGCTTGCAGAGCAGATCCGCTCGGCCGGCTACGAACTCGATCCCCAACAGATCGCGCCGGGCCTCCGGCTTAACCTCGCCTGCCGCGCGGTCACGAAGCCCAGCGACGACGGCAGGTACGTGAATGTCGAAAAGGTGCTTCCGCTCGCGCGGAACGCCGGAAACGGAGGGGCAGATGCCCGTAACATCCCGTATTGACGAACCGGAAGAGTCGCTCGATCGGGCTCATCCCGGCGGGCTCTCCCACTCTAAGATCAACCGCTACCTCACCTGTCCTGAGCAGTATCGGCTCCACTACGTCGAGCGGCTGCGACCGAAAATCGAAGCAGCCAATCGCGTCTTCGGAACCCTGATCCACGCGGCCCTCGCCGATTTCCTCCGTGCCGGAACCGATCCCGTCGCCGTCTTCCTCGAAACCTGGGAGGCGCTCAAAGGGGTCGAGTTGCGATACGGAAAACGGGAAACGTGGGAAGGCCTCCGGGAGAAGGGTGAGAAGGTGCTTCGGAAGTTCCTCGAAACCGAGGCCCCGAAGATCCGCGAGGTCGAGAGCGTCGAAGAGCGGTTCGAGCTTGCAATCAGCACGTTCGACTCCGCCTTCGTCGGCATCGCCGATCTCGTGGCCACGGTGAACGGCCAGAGAACGGTGGTGGATTTCAAAACCTCCGGCCAGGACTACGAGGAACACGAGGCCGCCCTTTCCGACCAACTGACGGCCTATTGGCTGGCGGACCCACAAGTGCAAAAGGCAGCTCTCTGCGTTCTCCTCAAAACCAAGGAGCCGCGCATCGAGTGGCATTTTGCTCAGAGGGATGCGGAACGCCTTGGGGAATATCTCCAAAAAGTCCGCATCATCTCCGCCGACATCCGGGCAGGGAAATTCTACAAGCGGCCAGGAAAGCAGTGTTCCTGGTGCGATTTCCTGCCGGTGTGCCTTGGGGACAAGAAGAAGACCGAGGAAACGCTCGTCAGGATCGGTTAACCCTCAACAGAGCCATGCAAAACCTGCGTGGCTCTTTTTCTTGAGATTTATCGGCGTAAATCTATAATGACCGCATGTGCAGGAGGAAATGGAGGCAGGGACGGCGTTTGCTATCATTCAGATATAGCAGGCGTTCCCCAAAAACATTGAAATGGCAACCCAGCGCTACTCGGTTACGCCACACCCTGTAGAAACCCTCCTTACGTGGGTCAAATCCGGCGAGATCGCCATCCCGGAGATTCAGCGTCCGTTTGTGTGGGACGCGACGAAGGTTCGCAATCTCCTGGACTCGCTTTACCAAGGCTACCCCATTGGCTACCTCATTGCCTGGCGGAATCCAACCGTACGCCTCAAGGATGGCACACCATCGGCGGGGAAGCGCATCTTGATTGACGGACAGCAACGGGTGACGGCCCTGATGGCCGCGCTGCTTGGCCAAGAGGTGTTAACTCAGGACTACGAAACAGTCCGCATCCGAATTGCTTTCCATCCACTCGAGGGGCGATTTGAGGTGGCGAACCCGGCCATCCGGAAAGACATGAGTTGGCTCGCAGACGTAGCGGAGGTGTTCGCCCCTGATGCGAGTTTGGCCGAGCTGACGGATTCATACGCGGAGAGGAATCCAGGGGCCGACCGGAAGCGCGTTTCCCGCGTTTTGGAAAGACTCCGGAAGATCATAAACAACCACGTCGGCGTCATCGAGCTCGCTGAGGATCTCGACATCGAGACGGTGACTGAGATTTTCATCCGCGTTAATTCGGCTGGTGCGACTCTTAGCCAAGCCGATTTCGCCATGTCGAAAATTGCGACCAACGAGAAATATGGCGGTAACGTGCTTCGCAAGGTCATTGACTACTTCTGTCACATGACCGTTGCTCCCGACTTCTACGGACGGATACAAAAGAGTGATCCCGCATTCGCAGCGTCCGAGTTCTTTCCGAAGATGAGTTGGCTCAAAGACGCCAACGTGGACATCTATGATCCCTCGTATACCGACATGTTGCGGGTTGCCTTCACCTCAGAATTTCGGCGGGGGAAACTCCAGGATCTCGTCGCCTTGCTGTCGGGCCGGAATTTCGAAACGAGACAATACGAAGAAGGCATCGCGGAGGAATCCTTCGGCCGACTCAAGCAAGGAGTGATGAATTTCATTAACAAGACGCACTTCGATCGGATCACCATGATTCTGCGCTCGGCCGGATTCGTCTGCAGTGATCTTGTCGGTGGGCAAAATGCGATCAATTTCGCCTACATCCTTTATTTGCGGGGACGGGCCGAACAACTGCCTCCTGCGGATCTGGAGCGGCTCGTGCGGCGGTGGTACGTCATGTCGGCCTTGCGTGGCCGCTACACCGGGAGTCCCGAAACCACGTTTGACTTTGATATCCGGCAAATCGAAACGCAAGGACTCCAGCCGTACATCGACGCGGTTATTGAGGCAGAGCTTCCCGGAAGCTATTGGTCCACGCTTCTGCCCAAGGAGATGGACACATCCTCCGGGTCCAGCCCTTATTTCCTTGTGTATCAAGCGGCCCAGGTGAAGCTTGGCGACCGGGGTTTCCTGTCGCGCGACATCACGGCTCAAGACCTTTTGCTCAATAGAAGCGACGTTCACCACCTCTATCCCAAGAATTATCTGAAGAAACAGGGGCTCTCGAAGGGCCGTTACAATCAGATCGCTAATTTCGTTCTTGCCCAGAGCGAGATCAATATCGCCATCGGCGACAAACCGCCAGAAGTGTATTTCCACGAGTTGGCCGAGCAGTGTAACGGCGGAAAAAAGAAGTACGGCGGGATCACCGCTTTACCAGAAATGCGCGCAAACATGCGAATGCATTGCATCCCCGAATCTTTAATTGACGGGGAGGTGCCGTCCTACGACGATTTCCTAGACCAGCGCCGTAAGCTGATGGCGTCAAAATTGAAAGGCTACTTTGAATCATTGTGAAGATGCGGGTCGGCATCACATCGACGGACTCATTTTGGCCGGCCTGCTGTCACTCAGGCTTCTTTTGTTTTCTTATCTTCGCCCAACGTGCCTTCTGCGCCGCAGCGATCTTTCGTCGCGCGGCGGGTGACATCGTCCGGCGCGGCCTTGGGGCTGTGGCCTTCGGGTGGGCAGGAGCCCCCGCTGCTAATCCCAGCGCCTGAATGGCTGCGTCCAACTGTGTGAGATCTTGTTGGGTCTTGTTACGAGCGGCTCGTAGCGAATCGAGCGCCTGCTCAACAGCTGACATTGTTCTCCTTCCCTGAATTGAACATTTATAGGCAAAGGGCTATACATGATTCTTTAAAAACGAGCCGCCACCGTTCTAGCGCCCTCGGGTGCTGGTGAATGTCCAATCAAAAGGCCCCCGTTTGCCCGGGGGCCTTTTGCTTCCCGCTCCGTCACAAGCGGAGAGGAAGAGGTCAGCTGAGGACTAGGATCCGGTTGCGAAGGAGACCGTCGTAATCGGCAACGGAACGAGGGTCGTCGGCAAGCTAATGGTGCTTTGGCCGACGGTCGGCGCTGCGCTGTCGTAGTACGTCATGTCACCCGCACCTTGGATCGTCGCGCTCAAGCCGACGGAGGCCGAACCGCTCGCCTGTACAAAGTCGGTGTCATTCGCGCGGAGCGTAAGCGAGTAGCTGTTCCCCGCGGAGATGACCAACGGGGTGCTCGTCGGGAACGTCCACGTC
>JAKAWN010000154.1:10720-13832 GCA_021827245.1 Acidobacteriota bacterium
CACCGCTTATCGTGGCATTGAAGCTCGCAGAGCTTGTCACGTTGTTGTTGTTCTGGTCGAGCAAGACGAATTCTTGCGGATCGGTGTTCGAGGCGTTGTTAAGCGCGCTCCCACTGAAGGTCAGCTTCAACGTGTGCAGTTCAGCCGATCCGCCAGTGTTCGCCGTCAAGACGACCGTCGCGAGGTTGTCCACGGAGGTCTTCACGCGGCCGGTGAGCGTGCCAAGCGCGGTCGCGCTCGGAGTCAGGGTCGTGCGGAGAACCGTCATCGTGTTACCCGTCGCGCCGCCCGTGAGGTTCGCCGTGATGTTCGAGCTCGCGCCCAAAGCCGTCACGGAACTCGTCGCCACCGAGAAGGTGGACGTCGAGTCGTCCAGATTGCCACCGAGGCTCGAATAGCTCGCCACGTCACCCTTCAAGGTGAGAACAAGCGTGCCGTCCTGCGGGACGACAGGAGCCGTTGAGAAGTGGAAGCTGAAGTTATCCCCGTTCGACGATGTGGCCGCGCTCGCCGTACCGAGAAGAGTGGAGCCATTGTACATGGACACGTTCTGGTAGGCGGTCGTCGAGGTCACCGCGTTTTGGTTCACCGTCATGTCCGTGATCTTCACGTTCTCAAGGTTGGAGGTCTCCGAGAAGCGGAAGGCCGCCAAGCTGTTGCCCGTGGAGCCCATGACGAGCTGGCTCGCCGCCGGAGCGGAAGAGTCAAGCCCGAGGGCCACCGTCGCGCCGCTGGACTGTATCGTCAAACCCTGTCCGTTTACCGAACCGCTGCAGGAAACGGCGCTGTACGAGATCACGCTCGTTCCCGAGCAGCCCGTGAGAGCCGTTGCGTACGGCGTCAAGTCGCTGCTCGTCGCATTCGACGAAATATTGGCATAGACATCGACATTCGTCGATCCACCAGCAGGCACCGTGAAGGGTGCGCCGGAGAACGTGTACGAGCTGCCGTCGTTCACTACGCCTATGATGTTGCCGAACTGCGTGCCGTTGATCTTGACCTCCAGATTCTGGACGTCGCCCGTCTTCCCTGTGGAAGGCGAAACGCCTGGTGCCGGCTGTACGGTCACCGTGTTTATCTGGACGCCGCTCGCGGACGAAGCCGAGAACGTGTATGAACCGATCTTCACATTCGCGGAGTTCGGGGTAACGCTCTGGCTCCCGTACGCCGAGTTCGCAGCTACGCTAAGGAGCGTGGACTGCAAGGTGAGGGCGCTGCCCGACGCGCCAGCCGAAGAGGCCTGCGCGCTCGAGACCAAGCCCTGCAAGTTGTCCGACTCGGGTTCGAGAGAAGCCACGACCGTGTTGAAGCTCGCTGTCGACTGAATGTCAGCCTTCAGCGTGAGAACGCGAGTCGTGTTCGCCGGGACAATGTAGTTGATCGGCGAAGCCGACGTACCGAAGCAGTCGACGTAGGTCACCGTCGTGGGCGATGAGCTTGTCGCGATGGTGCTGTTGCCTGCACTCGTCGACGAGTAGCCGCCCGATGCAACCTGTCCGGTCGCCGTTGTGCACGAGCTGCCGGACGGCGGGGTGTTGACAGTGTTACCCACCTGGCCGCCTGCGTCGTCAACCAGTGCGATGTTCTGCACCATCTGACCCAATGAAGTATCGACAGTCGTCGATACGCCTGTGAAGACGAGGTCGAAGCCGAGGTATTTCACCTTGACCGGCTCGCCAGCCGCGTAGATGTCAAACTTCGCGAGCGGAACACCCGACTGCCCGACTGCGATGTTGCCGGTCGGCGTGCCGGAATCCTGCGTCACCGTGATCTGACCCTGCTGGATCTGCACTTCGTAGATCGAGGAGCTGTTGACGTTCGAGCCCAACGAGACCGAGATCGGGACGTTGTACTGCGAGTCGACCGCGTAGACGTCGTAGGAGTTCAGGATCTCGAACTGGAAGTTCTTGTTCGGGGAACCCATAACGTCCGCGTACACCTGCACGTTGTTGCCGCCGGTGTTCAAGCTCGCGGGAGCCGACGAGAGGTCGAAGTAGGCCACGCCATTAGATGAGACCGTCGGAAGCGTCGGGCCGACCTGCGTACCGTTCACCGTCAGCTTCACGTTCCGGATGTCGGCGTTGTTCGCCGAACCGATAACCGTGAACTTGATGCCCTTGAGATACACCAAGCTGTTCGAACCCTCAAAATTCCAAGCACCCACGATGTTGTTCTGCGTGCCAGCGGTCACCTGTGTGCCGATGGACGAGTGATGGATCGCGAGCGTCGCGAGAGACGGGTTCGAGACCGTCGTCACAGTGAAGATATTGCCCGTGATCGGGAACGAACCGGACGCGGTGACCGCGTTGTTGGACGCGTCAACCGCCGTGACATCCGACGCCGAAGTCATGGCAAATCCGACCGTGTTGCCGGCCGCGAGACCCGTCGAGGGGTCGATCGCGACCTGGAGCTCTTCGGTCTGCCCGGCAGGAACCGTAAGGTTCATGCTCGAGAAGTCGATCACGCCCTGGTTAAGGGACGTGTATTGGTAGAGCACCTGGCCGTTCTGGACCAAGTATGCGCCCGAGATCGAGCTGTCCGAGAGGACGCCCGTCTTGTTGACCTTCAAGTCCGTCACCGTTACGGGACCGGAGTTGGACGCCGTAAGGTCAATCGCCAAGACCGGAACGCGAGCCGCCGCAGAGTTCTGCGACGAGATGAGCGAACCGGCCGCTGGGTTGTCGGAAGCGAGCGAGACCGAGAGACCCGTCGCCGGAGGCGTTACCGTCCCCGTGCCGGTTCCCGTGCCCGTACCCGTGCCCGTACCCGTGGTCGTGCCGACACTGAGCGATGCAATGAAGGCGCGAGTGATGGGCCCGAAGTAACCGGCCGCCGGTTTGATGCCGTTAGCCGCCTGATACTTCGCGAGGGCCGCCTTGGTCAAAGGACCGAAGTAGCCCGTCGGCGCCGAGATGTTCAAATCGCCGGCGTTGATCAGGATCTGTTGGAGAGCGCTCACGTCGGCGCCCTTGCTGCCCACGGTGAGGTCGCGGGTGAAGTTATAGGACGTGGACGTCGTGGACGTTCCCTTCGCAGTGTTCAACTGGGCCTGTAGCTGTTGGATCTGCGCGAGAAGTGCGGCGATCTGAGCCTGGAGGCTCGCGGTCGTCTG
>JAKAWN010000155.1 GCA_021827245.1 Acidobacteriota bacterium
CACTGCTCGAACTGTTGGCGCGCTTGCTCCAGCGTCGTCGGAATGGCGGGGATGTTCGGGGTCGTCATCAGTCTCCTCCCGGCCCTGATTGGGCCACAAGACTGACGATACCCACTTCTCTCAGCTCCAGTCACGCACGCCTACCGAAGGCACACGTTTCAGGAAAGGACCGGCACAGAAGCCCGAATGCCCTTGTTCACGGCGGGATGCCCGTTTCAGGATGTTCCCAGCAGCCCTTACAAGATGTGGGAAATTCCGCTGATCCTGCGAACCACTCCTCTGCCACCGTCAGAGATCGTCAATGATGATGACCCGCGCATCGCCTATCACGGGAACTGGTGGAGATCCAGCAACCGCGGTTTCCATGATTACAACGACGACGTCCACCAGACACATTCGCCTGATGATTTTCTCGAGTTTGCGTTCACGGGAATAGGAATCGACTATCTTGCGGAAAAAGACAGCCGCCTGGGGAATGCCGACGTCTATCTCGACGGCAACTTCCAGCGGAACGTGAGCCTGCGGCTTGAAAACTTTCCCCGTTTCTCCCGGGTGGTGGTGTTCAGCATGCACGACTTAAAGCCAGGGGGCCACACCATCAGGATTGCGAACAGGAACTATGCCGGCATTGTGGTTGACGCCTTCACGGTTTACAAAACCCCGAAGGAAATTTGACACCGGCGACAGCCATTGCATCACACGGACGCACGAGTTCCGGCTGCAGGCTGCCTGCCGGTAGAAGCGGCGGCGCCCGGAACGCGCCGTCACACGTTGCACGGGCAAGCGCCGGGCAAATTCAATCTGTGTGGAAGACCTCTTCCATATTGGCCCACCATTCGCCTTCTTTGCGCGTCGCCACGGGCTGCTGCATGGGCCCCATAATGGCCCACCACTCCTGCGTCTTGGGGTCGGCAGCCATCTTTTTCATGTCAGCGTCGTAGTCGCTTCCCACGTATTCGAAATAGGCGTAAAGGGTGTCGTCCTTCAGGAAAATTGAGTAATTGCGGATGTTGCAGTCATGGATGGTCTTGAGCACTTCCGGCCACACATTGGAATGATAGCGAACGTACTCATCCTTTACCCCGGGCTTCAATCGAATAACCTGTCCGTATCGTTTCACGCTTCCTCCTTTCCACTCTTGGTTCAGATTCACTTCCAGCACCTCGGCCTGCCGGCTGTCGCTTCCGTCCCGGCAGCAGATGGAAGTGGAAATCGAACGTCCCGTGCTTCAACGCGCTGGATAACCGGGCTTTTCATCAGTGTTCCATCCTCTGAGCTTCAACTGGGGAGAGGCAAGTAAATTATCAGGATGTTCCGCCGCGTTACACCACTCGAACATGAACCACCACTGGGAACTTCCGCGACGATCGAGATCAATCATCCTTCTCAGGTGACTGCGCTTTGCCGTTTAAAACCGGACTGCCACCTTGTAATCAGAGAATATGCTATCAGAAGATTGGCCGTTCCCGAGTCTGCTTCCGCGCTCTCTAGGCCCAGGCCAGAAAACTCAATCTCTGAAAGGCTGGAAGTGCGACGTCGATTGATCGGTCACCCCGATCTGGTCCATAGCCGTGGCAGTGTTTCAGGTCGAGTCAACTGACGGGCTCGAGCTTCAAGTGCTCTGGGTTGGTCCACTCCATCACGGCGCCCTGCTTTTTGAGTTTCTGTTTCAGCAAACCCGGCTCGACTTCCTGGACTATGCGCTTGTCGTCGATCGCCATCGTGGCGGCAATTCCAGCCGCTTGCCCCATGATCATGTAGACGGGCTCCAGCCGCAAAGCTCCGTAACCGATGTGAGAAGCAGACACGCTTACAGGAACCAGCAGATTGCTGCACTGATCTCGCCCAGGCAGCAGAATGCGGTAGGGAATCTGGAAAGGTATCGTTGGAACCTGCGTATCACCCTCGTTCTGGACATTGCCACTCGCCTTTGCATAGCGCTGCACGTTGTGCGAGTCCGTGTTGTAGGAGCCCATCCCAATGGGGTCGGGTTTGGTGACTTCGGTCTCAAGATCGCGCTGGGTCATCACGTATTCGCCGACCATGCGCCGTGATTCCCGCACGTAGAGCTGGAACGGCCAGTTTCCAGTGTCGATGAATTCATCCCGAGCCAGACCCCACTGCTGCATTTCTTCCCTCAAAGGTTTTGGCACTCGCCGATCATGGGCCAGAAAGTAGAAAAAGCCGGCGGTATAATCGGCGTGTTCCCGCCACAGACGGCCCTGGCGGTTGTAGCTGGCCCTGGGATAGTCCCAGTTCTTGCCAATGTAGTCTGTTGAAAAGGCGCCGTTGTTGTTGATGTCCGTCTTGTCGTTCGGCAGCGGGGAGATGATCATCAGTTGGTTCAATCGTGGAGTACTTCCCTGCTGCTTCGCAGTCTCTGCGATCAACCGCGCGAGCAACTCGTAGTCATATGCATTGTAATTGAGTGGCTTGGGAATGGGGACTTGGTTGTCCTTGTTCCTGGTCAGGCACAGGCGGAAGTTGTATGCCTGTACTTTTTTATCGCCGGCCCCAGCCTTCCCTCGCGGACCGTGGTTGATGTTTGGCAGCAGCCTGTGGTGCGAGCCATAGGCCGACACCGGCACTTTGAACCAGTGGCTAGCATAACGGTGGCCTTCCCGCACTCCTGCGAAAGACTCGCCGTACTTGTCCCCTCCTTCACGACCCCAGGTGAACGTCACTGCTGCCTGCCCCATCAAGTCGCCATCGTACGTGGCGTCAATAAAGGCTTGGGCTGAGAAAACATCTCCGCTCTCCATCGTGACTTGCGTGATGCGGCGGCTTTTCTTGTGGACGGCGCCGTTTTCGCGCAGGCGGCTGTTGTAAAACACATTTACCTTCGCCTCGCGAGCCATCGTTTTGAAAACATCCTCCGCCACATGCGGTTCAAAGTCCCAGGCGACGGGCACGCCGTAATGGTGCCCGACTCGCTTGAAAAACTCCAGGGAAATGCCGCCGATGGTTTCCTTCCTTCCCGTGTCGGTATGTCCCAGCCCACTGGAGACCATTCCGCCAAGATGCGTGCCTGGATCGAGCAGCGCTACCCGCGCCCCCTGCCGCGCTGCCGCCACCGCCGCAACTACTCCGGAAGCCGTTGCTCCATAAACTACAACATCGTAAGATGGCGCGGCAGCAAATCCTCCTGAAGCCCCTACAAGCACCCCGCCCAGTCCAACTGCTGACTTCTTCAAGAAGGCCCGTCTCTCCATGCTATTCTCCATTCAACCGGCAGGCAGCCGGACATAGAGTATTACTCAAAAATCTCGGACACAAAAGGGATGCCGATTGAACGAGCGGCGCTGCCCCACGGTGTCATCGCTATGAGTTCGGTCGACAAACCGATTGAGCGCACTCAGAGCCACCTTCGTCCGATCGATCTGCTAAGATTGAGTTGCTATGATGCCATCGATTGATTTCGGTTCTGCACCCTTCCTTGTAATATGGGAGACAACCCAGGCTTGTGACCTTGCGTGCATTCATTGTCGCGCTTCTGCCCAGCCCTTACGTCACCCCGACGAGCTCAAGACTGAGGAAGGATTCAGGCTGCTAGCCGAGGCCGCTCAGATGGGCACACCGGTTTTCATCCTGAGCGGGGGTGACCCCACGAAACGTCCAGACCTGTTGGACCTGGTACGCGAAGGGAAGCGGCTCGGCCTCCGCATGGGTACAATCCCTGCAGCAACTCCCAATCTGACGGCGGTCACGGTTCGAGATCTGAAGGAGGCCGGGCTTGACCAGATGGCGCTCAGCCTTGATTATCCGCAGGCCGACCTCCACGACGGTTTCCGTGGGATCAAAGGAGCTTTTGATAAGACGCTGGAAGCAGCAAAATGGGCTCACCAGTATGGCCTGCCACTGCAGATCAACACGACGCTCTGGGCCGGGTCGGCACCCTATCTTTCCGAGATGGCCGAGTTGGTTGAGCGTCTCGAAGCGGTTTTCTGGGAGGTGTTTTTTTTGGTTCCGGTTGGGCGCGGAGAAGTGTTGGATGGAATTGAAGCGCGCCGTTGCGAGGAATTGTTCGCCACCCTATATGAGGTTCAGAAGAAATCTCGCTTTATCCTGAAGGTCACTGAAGCGCCGCACTATCGCCGTTACGTGGCGCAACGAGAGGCTCAGGGCCAGTCGGCGCGGCCATCGGAGAAACAACAGGATCACACTGGCTTGGTATCGATGCCTGAGATGCTGCGGCGGTCAGAGGGTCCCGGACATACCATCGGCTTTGCGCCTCACGGAGTGAATGCGGGCAAGGGCTTTGTCTTTGTTTCCCACGTGGGGGAAGTTTATCCGAGCGGTTTTCTGCCGATTTCAGCAGGAAATGTACGATCAGAGAGTTTGGCCGAAATTTACCGCAATTCCTCGCTCCTGCGCGCCCTCCGCGATCCTGAAGCCCTGCACGGCCGGTGCCGGCGTTGCGAATATCGAACCATTTGCGGGGGTTCGCGTTCGCGAGCCTACGCATTGACAGGAGATTATCTGGCAACCGATCCGTGGTGCGGGTATCAGCCCCAGCGTGATGCTGCTAAAAGCTGAACCTCAGGAAGAGGTTGAGACTACGGTTGGCCGACTGGTTTCCAAAGAAGCCTCCTGCCAGCGAAATTGATTGTCCAAAGAGCGACGATTGGACGTTGCCGACGGGCGTTCCAAGGTTAACTTTGTTGAAAACATTGTGCGCCATGACGCCGACCTCGATCTGATAACGCTGGCCTTCGGCGCCTCCGTGATTGAAGAATCCGCCGCCACCGCTGCTAAGTCCTCGGCTGCCGAGACCTCCGCCATGGCCGTGGTAGTGGCCGCCGAAGCCTCCGCCACCCTGTCCTTCACCGCCAAAGCCAAAAGTCTTGGCGAGGCGAACGTTCATGGAGAACTGTCCCGGCCCGACAAGGTAGTTGATGGGGACTACAGCCTGCCCGTAAGCGGGCTCGTAGTTGAAGATACCCAGCGGCGTCGAGACACATGTTGCACACAGAGTCGTCGAGAGGGCTGGCCGGCTATTGAAGAGCGAGGATCCATACAAATCCTCACCGACGGTGATGTTATAGGGCTGTCCGGAAGTCGCCACCAGGAAAGGACTGAGGCTGAGACCGAAAGGCAAGCCGACTGAGCCACCGACAAAAAAGCGGTTCCGGACAGCCCATGCCGCGGGGCCGTAATCCAAAGCAAGGTTGTACTGATCCATCGGGAAGCTGCTGGCGTTGGTATTGGCATAGCTGAGTGTGTAGTAGCCGAAGAGCGAAAGATCCGCTCCCATGTTGATGTTGAAGTTTGCTATCAACTGATTTTCATTGAAGAGGCCGGCATTCTCATACTGATAAATATTCCCCACATCGCCGAAGGGCCGGATGCCGCTGGTGGGATCTGCCGGGTTATAAGTTCCCGGAAGAGGCGCATTGATGTTGCGAGTAATTAACTGATGGACTCCATGAGTCGTGATATAGGTAACCGACGTCTTGATGTTCCTGGTTATCTGCCGTTCGAGCCCGACAGCAGCCTCAATGACATAGGGAGACTGATAATTGGGCGCGATCTGGTAGATGGTGGGAAAAGTCGCCGAACTGGTCAATGTATTGACGGGCGGGATATAAGGCGGAAGAAAATCCGGTGAGTTGACAAGGTACTGCTGCTGGTTGATGCCGTTCAGTTCCTCCGCCTGGAGAATGTCCGCAGTATCAAAACGGTCATAGAAAATACCAGCACCTGCTCTCAGTACGGTTTTGGGACCTTTACTGCCCCCGCCGATGCCCCAGGCGAAGCCCATGCGCGGGGCCACGTCAAAATGATCACTAATGCTGTTCTGGCCCTCCAGGCGCAGGCCCAACGTGAGGGAAATATTGGGACGCATGCGCCATGTATCTTCCCCGAATAAGGCATAGTCAATCCGGTTGACCTTGGCAACCGGGTTCCCGCTGGTGATCGAGAACTGGCTGGCACCCCCGCCGGCGGCCAGAATCTCGGCCGGCGTCCAACCGAGCGCAAGCCCTTGCTCGGTAATGGCGTATGACTCCATTGTCGGAAAGGTATAGGTGCCGTTATAGCCGCTCGTGGTGTTGGCCGTTTCGTCGATGTACCGGACGCGGCCACCATAAGTGAGGTTGTGGTTGCCCAAGGTCATCGAAGTCAGGCTATGCAGTTCGTACTGGTTTGTCGTATCCAGGTAAGTGCCTGCACTGCTGCCTCCCCCGGTGAAGTTGCCGATGACGTTGATCGTAGGACCGAGACTGAACGGTGTCTGATTGCTTGTGTCGTAACGATATTGAAAGGCGGTCTGGGTCACCGTACGGCTGCTGACTACTTGCGTGTCGTTGAGCTGGACGACGTGTTCGACGCCGGTTGAATCGTAGGCCTGCGACGGCAGTGATAGTTGCCCAATGCCAGCGTTCGTATTCGTGTTCGACCAGCGTTGATAGTGAACCGACAACACGTTGTTCTGGCTCAGTTGCAAATCCACACGTGGGCTGATATTCATTCGGGATGAAGGGCTGGGCACTGCCTCGCTGAACGAGATATCGGGCGGTTCTGTCCCGCCGATTGTGTAGTTAGGGTTCAGGAGTTTATTGTTCACGATCGAAGTGCCGTTGGTGTTCATATGGAATATATCGAAAAAGAACGACGCCTTCTTGCCGATGGGCCCGCCGAAATTTCCGGAAAGAAAATCCGAGTAGTAGCCTGGCTGGTCAGTGACAAAAGGATTCCGCGAGTTGAAGGCCGAATCGTTGCCGAAACCGAAAATCTGGCCGTGATATTTCTGGAAGCCCGGTTTGGTAGTGATGTCGATCCGCCCATAGCCCAGCTTTTCGTATTGTGCTGAGAAAGGGTTCTGGTTGACGCGAACTTCAAGGATGGCTGACTTCGGTGGAAGCTGGCCGCCGGAGAATCCGTCGATGTAAATCTGGCCGCCGTTCGGCCCAGCCGCCGGACCCGCCAGTTCCTGGAGTTCGGACTGCAACTCGGTGGGATCGTTGGAAAGAGACTTGAGCGCCGCACCCTTCAGCACCAGCGCGCCAACATTGTTCTCGGGGCTGACGCTGAGCCGCTGGCTCTCGCTTTGGACGGTGACCTGCTGCTTTTCGATGGACAGCGCCAGTTGCGCATTGACGACCTGAGGATGACGGTTGGCAATCTGGACACCGGCCTTGCTGAAAGTTGAAAAGCCCGCAGAGTTTATTTCAAGCGTGTAGGTGCCGGGTTCCAGGTTAGTGAAAATGTAACGTCCTTGTTCGTCTGTGTGGGCTACCTTTGTAGAATGGCCGGGTCCGACGAGTGTAATGGTAGCCGCCGGAATCGCTGCGCCGGAGGGATCTGTCACCTGGCCTTTCAAACTGACTTTGGCCGTTTGCGCGAAGAGGGCAACGGGAAGGCAAACCGAAGTCAGTATAACCACAAGAAGCCATCTGTATCTGTCAACCAGCTCGATGATCATCACGATCCTCCAATAACTCCTTCTGCATGGGGAGACAGCATCGCCGCTGCGTCGAGGGCCGGGCCGCCCTTGGCGTGAGACCCGGCGAGCCGGCACAAGCAGCTTTCGCAATAATCTCGTTTGAACTCTCCATGTCTCCGTTCCTCGGACGGAAGGTTGTTTCAAGATTGTTCTTTCGCATAGCCTAGACGCCGCGGCAAAGGCGGTAGTTACGCTCGTCTTGTTAAATGAATGTAAAAACCCTTCGCCGGGAGTCGGACTTCGGCACAATACGGCCGGGAACGGAGTGCCGAAGATCACATTTCTACGAGGGTCCATCCCCATGCAGCGCGGAAGTCAAGTGCGGATGTGCGCGAAAAACTGCAATGCCTAAACAGCAAGGCAGCCAGAAGTTGCCTCAAGGCCGACCCTGACCTGTAACCCGGTATGAGGGTTCAACGTCATTAGCTGCGACTGGTAGCGAAAAGCTATCGGCGACAAGCTCAGTTAACGGCAATCGACCGGAAGGAGTCCTTAGGTGAACCCCCTCCCTTTCGGAAAAGGAGCCAGGGCGATGCAGGCTTGGCGCGATAAAGGGAAGCAGCTAACCAGAGAGGACCTTATCCTGATTCTCCTGGTAGGCGGGACGGTCTTGCTGGCGATCTGGATTGGTATTCAGATTCTTTAGCTGGCAAAGCTGCTTCAGAGCAACAAACACGCTGAGACGGACTGACGACCCAGAGTGCTTTTCCGATTTCCCTATAACGCATGACGTGAAGCAACATAGACCCCACGCTGAACGATGCGTGTGCGGGCAGGCCTGCCCAGGACGAAATGTTTATGAAGGAACGATATCCCACAGAGATCAGTGAGAGGGTCATTGTCCCAAAGGATGGGCAGGAGCAGCAATAATGGAGGAGGGAACGGAGCAGCAACTCGTTTGTCTGCAAGATCCGCGCATGCCGATGAGTCACGGCGGTGACGTCTTGAATTTTGAAGGGAAGCCAATTGGCCAAAGGGTTCACCTTCGAATAACTCCTGATGTGTTCGGTCGGGTTGAGTTCGGGTTCGCAGGCAGGAAGAAAGGATGGAGATGATCGCGCCCTTCAACGAATTCCCTGATGCGATTGACGCAGTGGGCGGTTTACCTTCCCCTGGCTCAAAAAACCGCCTTCCCATCAAAGCGATTGGACGTATACTGTATGGCTGGCGTGTGGGGGGGGAAGAGGCTTGTCGATACGGCTCGCCTCTAAGTCCTATGGGGCATATTTCCACGAGGAGAGTGGACAGGCGGAGGTGTCCCATGAGCGTATCACGCAGACGATTTTTCCAACTGGCTGGAACCGGCCTTTTGCTTCAGTCACAATTGCCGCAGTTTTTGAAGGCGCAGGCAGTGCCCGGAATAAGCTCGCTTCCGGGTCAACCTGGACGTTCAAAAGTCGCTCTGATTCACGGCGACAACCGGCGCAAGAATGTTTACCAGGCGCTCGTGGCGATCGATGACCAGATCAAGGCGGGCCTGCGTCGCAAGAAGTACGTCGTCATCAAGCCCAACAATGTCTCGGTCACCATTCAGTTGGCGGCAACCAACGCGGACGCCCTGAACGGTATTCTGGACTATCTGGAGCCGCGTTTCCGCGGTCCGGTGGTCATCGCCGAATCTTCTGCGCAAGATACGCTGGTCGGGTTTGAGAATTTCAAGTACAACCGGGTGGCTGCGGAACACCGTTCCCAGCATGTGAGCCTGCTGGATCTGAATCGCGAGGGGAAATACGTGCTGAGCCCCATCATCGATACCAACCTGCACGTCATTTCCGTGCGTCTCGCGGCGCGGCTCCTTGATCCCGACGCCTACGTGATCAGCAGCGCTATGCTGAAAACCCACAATCGTGTGGTCGCAACCCTGTCGGTCAAGAACATGGCCATGGGTGCGCCCCTGCACAGTGTGCCCGGAGAGTCCCGCTGGAACGACAAGCACAAGGTCCACCCGAACGACCGCGAGGGCAACTCCAACATGCTGCTGAACGCACAGAAGCTACAGCCCAACTGGGGCGTGGCCCTGATTGACGGTTTTGAGGGGATGGAGGGAAATGGTCCCTCTCACGGTACGCCCGTTCCTTCGCACCTCGCCATCGCCTCCACCGATTTTGTGGCGGCGGACCGCGTGGCGCTTGAGACCATGAGCATCAACCCCGATTGGGTTGGCTACCTGACCTTCGCCGGGCGGCTGGGACTGGGCCAGTACGATCTGTCGAAGATCGACCTGGTAGGGGGAACGACCATTGCGTCGGTACAGAAGAAGTATCGGCTCCACGATGACATTCAGCAACAATTGGAATGGATGGGGCCGTTGACAGAATTGCCGCGCAAGATGAGCAATCTGCGCGACCCCTACGATTTCAGTCTCGGATAGCCGTCTGACAGCCTTGGCAGGCTTTCACGGTGACATGGCTCAAACCGACACGCTGAGGAAACCTGCAAGCCGACCAATGCGTGACGCGTTCGGTCGGAGCACTCTGCGTCGTGGCCCAAATCGCAGCTTCCTTCTCCGGCGTCAACTTCTTTGGTCGGTCTGGGGGGTATCCAGGAACCCTTTCAATCCCTGTTGCTGCCACCGCTTCTTCCCGTACCCGATGCGGCGAGGACTCACGCCGGTCCGAGCCTTCACCCCTCGGACTGAAACGGCCTCAACGAGAAGCAACAAAACTTGCGCCCGGCGTGCTCAGCCCGACAGCGAGTGAGCCGAGCGAACCACCGGCTGTAACCTCTCCCGCTTCTTTATGTAACGAGACTCCAGGGTACTCTTCCCAGCGGATTCTTTGATCGTGTCGACTAGCACAGGCGGATGGGCACTTCCACGGAAGCGGCTTTAACGATCGATTCCTCGGGCCAGACACTCCCTGCAGCGAAAAGATACCACCGCAGCCTTGAGCCTCACGTGCAACTTTCTTCGGGACTCCATCGACCCACTAAGCGAAAGGTAGCCAATCTGACCAACTCGCGTAATTTCGAAGTGTGAACATACAGTGGTCCCCTCGCCTGAGACAAATAGTTATGAGACTGTGCTCAGTTTGCTCAATTGGCCGAATTGTGACACGCGGCTGACACACCCACACCCCGAGTCTCGCAAGTTGTTCCCTTGAAAGTTCTTGCGTGGTGGAGGCGGGGGAGTCGAACTTTCAATTGGCGCTGACTCTATGTAAGTTATTGATTCGACAATGCGGCTAAAACGCCAAAAACGTCAGAACCACCAATCGGAGGTACATGCGGGGTACGCGGGAGCCTAGATATGTTGGCCACAATGACTCATTTGTGATAGCCTCGCCGTAGCCAGGTAGTTCTGTAGTGGACCGAAATCCTTCCAATATCGAGGGCCATTCCGCTTCAGATCGAGAGCCCCCTGGAAGAATGACCTAATCCCAATTCCAGGAGACTCTCATGCCACGAAAAACCAGTTCCAGAACGCCCCTCAGGCTCGCCCGAGACGAAGCCAAGCTGATTCGCCCCGACCTGCTTCGGCTTGTCGCCGCCCACCGCAATTGGCAGGATCACGGCGCATCACCTGTCTCCGCGGCCCGGTCCATTTCGATTCCGCACCTGATCGATGAAGGCGAGTTCAGTGCGGAGTGCCAGGCCACCGTTCTTCATGTGGCCGTGGTCGCGACCCATTCCTTCAAAGCTCAATCCCGAAGGTTGCGCCTCGATCCCTTCGAACTGGCGGCCTGTATCCTCGGAGTCCGCGCGACCGAAATGATGGCCCGCCACGGACACCTCGAACCGCGCCCGGTCCGCTACCAAGTGCGTTGCCACCGCCTCCTCAAGAAACTCGCGCGGTTTCGGAAGCGGGCGAAACGCGCCTATATCCGCGTCCATGGCAAGGCGGCCTTTGCCGATGCCAGCCATCGCTGGCAGCAGCATGTCCGCTTCGTGCGCGCGTTCTTTCTCTTCTGCACCTGCAACCGGACGATCTTGCCCGATCCGGCAGGGAGAACCTATCGAAAGCTGATCGAGGACCAGTGGATGAAGTATTTCCGCGAGGAACTTCCCGCCCGTGGCAGGAAGATTCCTTCCGAGCCGAAACTGCGGGGCATGGTCAAGCGGGCTCTGCGCGTAGGCAGACGGTTCATCCGCCGCAATGGGCGGATCACTGCCCATCAGAATCGGGATCTCGCGCGGGAGCGGATGGTGATGTATGTAGTCCGCCGCTGCCGCAAGTCGCAAGTTTCAGAATTTTGAGAAGTCCCTTCGAGAAATTCCCAATTTCATTTATAGGAGCAGAGTATGATCCAGAAAAAAGCTAAGAAATCCCTCAAACTCCAGAAGGGCCTTTCCCGGAAGCCGGTCCGCAAGCATCAGCAGCCAGTGGCCAGTAAGAAAGTCGGCCACAGCGTTAAGGCTTCAACGGCGCGCGCGAAGGCCAGGAAGCCAATCCGGCAATCCGCTGCAGAGCAGGCTAAATCAGCAGTCCATCTACAACATGGAACTGGCAAGCCTTCACCAGCAGCGGCACCGAAACCTGTCAGCCCCCAGCTTCAGGAACTGGAAAAGGGTAGACGACGGAAACAACTTCTTGACCAGGGATATACGTTGGCCAAGTTGGCCGAGAAGTTCGGATGTTCTAAGAGTCTGGTCAGCAATCTGGTGCAACTGGCCAACCTGCCCGACGATCTGAAGCGGGCCTATCTTGAGGGGAGAACGGGCCGGAAGAAGGTGCTGGAGATGGCGCGGGCACGGAAGAAAAAGGTTGAGAAGAAAGAGGCTGTTACCACCGAGGATTCGAAGAACTACCAACTGCAGAAACCTTCACCTGAGCCAAAGGCCTTTGTTACGGCAAACCCGCAGCAGAATCCTCCCCCGAAGTCTGAGGCAGTCGTCGCGCCAGACGACCTCCAGCGCCTTCTGATCCGGATCGCGGTACCTGCCATGACGGAAGAAGAAGAGCGTCAGAAAAGAGTCGCTGGGTACGCAAGGCTGATCATCGACTGGTTCCGTCCTCTGGATTTGGCCCCCTGCTTTTGGCAGGGCTTCTGGTCGCAGGTGAACGCGGCACTGTACGGGCCATTTGCGTGGTTGTTTGCCGACGAAACTCCCCAGCCGCACGAGATCAGGCCGGGAGCGAATCCGTTGGAAGTGATCAAGGAGTGCAAGGTAGAAAGGAAAAACCCTCAGTTTATGACCGACATCATTAATGATCTCGTAACCTGGCTGGCGCGCTGGGTTCAGCGGGTCATTTCCGACCGGACAATGATGGAAGATGCCATCGACCAAGCCAGAAGCCAGCTTCTTCGTGAAGCTCGGAATGCGTGTTGAACTGAAAGTGTCGCCTGGCCTGCTTTGTTCACCTGAACCCATGTTCGGTTTGCATCGAGGCGAGAACAGGGAGAGAACGGCGGGATTGCTTCAGTGGAGCCGGCTGGCAGATTTCGCGGCTCCGCGGAACATGTACTTTTTAGAGGTGGCAAGAAGGTTGTGTCAGCCGCACCATTTCACATCGAAGTGATTCTTCACCGAATGATTTCGTGATAAGTTCTTTGTTCCTGATGAGCATGGCTGCAAAGCGTCGAATCGATCCGCGGCCTTTGACGAGACGAGGGCTTCTGCGTTGTCTCGCTGCATCGGTTATTCCATGCGCTTACGGACCTTCCATGCCGCGCAGCCATGTGCCGGCTGCACCTCGCATCCGCTTCTCGCTCAGGTCCTTACCTTTTCGCCTGGAGACTGATGAGACCCTGAAATACCCTCACGTTCCGGCAACGATGGCGGGGGGAGTCGCAACTTTCGACTACAACAAGGATGGTCGACCGGACATCTTCTTCACCAACGGGGCGAATATCGCAACCCTGAAAAAGGACTCTCCAAAATACTCGAACCGGCTTTTCCGAAATGATGGTCATGGGCAGTTCACGGACGTGACGAAGCAGGCCGGGCTGGCTGGCGTTGGGTATGATGACGGCGTGGCCGTCGGTGATTATGATAATGACGGCTATCCGGACCTTTTTGTTGCAGGCGTTCACCGCAACACTCTCTACCACAATAACGGCGATGGAACGTTTACTGACGTTACTGCCGAAGCGGGTCTTGATCGCTCGGATGACCCTGAGTTTGGTCCCCTCTGGTCCATAACGGGCGCATGGGTAGATGTCAATAACGACGGCTTACTGGATTTGTTCGTGCTGAACTATCTCCAATGGGATTATGCGAGAGAGCCGCACTGCAGTTTCGGAAACGCCTATGATTACTGCCGTCCGAACCTCTACAAAGGCCAGCCGAACCAGTTGTTCCTGAACAAAGGTGACGGAACC
>JAKAWN010000156.1 GCA_021827245.1 Acidobacteriota bacterium
GGCTCCGGATGAGTAGCCCCGTCAGGCGTCAGGCAATCATAATCGCCAACTCTGTTGCACCTCAGTTGACTCAGCCGGCGTTCAGAGGAGGTGTCGTGCTGCGCACGGCACAGCAAATTGGTCGCGCGCTTGAGCACCTTCCTGGGGACTATCCTTTTGATGTTGACTTGGTGGTGGATATGACTGCCGCGAAGGCAAGAAGCAGAGTTGCAAGGGGCTCTGAGGATTGTGCCAAGTCCCGCGGGCTGCTTCTGGTTTATTATTTTGGGCATGCGCGGTTGCAGGGCGATGACGTTGCGTTCGCGCACCCCTCCGGGAAGAAAGGAGATCGAGATTTCCTCCCTTTCGAACAACTCCTGACAGCGATAAGTTACGGAGGAGCCACAAAGGTATTGATAATCCTCGATTGCTGCTATGCCGGCGCGGGGGCCTTCGCGCTGGCGCGACGGGATTTCAGGTATTGCCTGATGGCCTGCACAACCGACAGCAGTCGAGCATGGTACAACGACAATATCGAACGCCCGCCCATCGGGTATTTCACAGAATCAATCTTGGATGGACTTTCGAACCAGGAGGCAGCAGTCTCTGCGACAAACGACTCCATAAACGTCATGACCCTTTTCAGGTTCGCACAGCGCATCACGAAGGAGAAGACCGATGGGCGTCAGGACGCCTTGTTGATAGGAACATTGGATGAAACGCTTACAGAGTATAGTCCAGTACCAGTCATAATCTCGGGCGTCACAACTGACGCGCCTGCCAAGAGTGGGTCCGCAATAGCGCCTGGAGAGACCGGGTGTGCCTTGGCAAGAGACTGTTCCAGCAGGTCACGGAGGTCGAACTGCTCGCAGATTCTTGCTGCACCACGCTTCCGCCACCAGTGGCTCCGACCAGATTTTCGGAAGTTAGCCGAAATCTGCTTCGAAAGCGCCGGGTGCGCGCTGCGGAGCCAATTGACACTCTTATAGTTCAGTCGTCGGGCAACCGCGGACAAAGGAGGGGGAGGCTGCTCATGGGTAGCCTCCTGAAGGGCAAGAAGCACTTGCTGGCGGGTTCGGGATAAAGGAACACTCCGATCTCTGCGACTCCTTAGAACGACTTCTTTCCCTTGCTCCCAATGGGCGCCAGCGCCGCAGGGGTCGTTCACCAAGAAGGCCGTTGAGGGGATTCCCATCTTATGGCAAATCCGAAGGAGCGTGCCCATTTCCGGCAAAGCCCGACCCTCCAATACGCGCACAATGCCGGGTTTCGCGATCTGAGAAGTTTGGGTGAAAGCGAGTACGTTCCCCTCGGCCGTTGCCTCCACGCAAGCTCTAAAGTTCGCTTTGAATACGGCACCGGGCGAGTTCAATTGTGGACCGGTGGCCAACAAGTCAGCGACTGCTTGGCTGAACCAGAGCGTCGCATTCGTCTGGATTTCGTTACGGACCCGGGCAGCCGATTCAGAGGTACCGCCGCGGCCCAGCCATCCCAGGCATTTAGAGCAGTGGCCCGGCCGCGCGTAGGGGCCCAGCGGCGTCATGCGCTCGCCACAATGTGGGCAGACTTCCTCCAAAGGTTGCCCATGCCGCGGGCAAATCGTAACCAGCCTGATGGCCCACAAAAGGGGCTCGTAAACAATATCGCCCGTGCGTTTCCAATCTTCATAGCAGGCTGCGCACCAAGCGTGGGTGCGGCGGAATAATCGCCCACTGGAGAAAACCCCTTCAAGCGGCAACAGTGTGAGGAACCGGAGGTTTGTCTGGAGTGTGACTCTTTCCAGAGCCGCGACCCATCGCTTAGCGGTCTCTCCCCAGCCGTTGGCCGCACGTACCAGCCCCTTAAAACAGTAGGAAGGCTTTGCCGTTGGGTCACGCGGCACGAACGCCCCGAAAGGCCGCGCCGGTTTTGCTCCCAACACTGAAAGTTCGCGCTCCACCAGGTTACCCGCCGACACCGCGTGAGCATCGGCGAGCCGGCTTACGTATCCGGTAAGGCTTTCCACGAATGACGTGCCGAGTCCTATCGGCCTCAGCGAATATAGCCGGCTGCGGGGCGGCATGTCGGCCATCCTGCAATCCCAGGAATCAAATAGGCGCAGCGGTGGCATAGCTGATCTCGGGGCGAGCGATGGCATCACGCATGGGCCGCCGTTGGCCCGGTTTCCTGTGTCGCTTCCGCGGATTCGCAAGTTCGATCTCGCACGCTGCCCGGCCGACAGCCGATACCTCCCGCCTACGTTCCTGAGCGCTCAGGCCGAGTCGAGTTCGCAGGCGTCTGCGTTCCTCGGCACTTTCGCACAGCCTGACTTCTCCCTCCGCCGCTTCAGCCAACATCTTGTCGCACTGGGAGACAGTCAGCGCGTGCGCCTGCAAGTCTCTGAAAGTTAGGACGCCGCTGTTTTGTCTGGACAGGCCGGTGAGTGCTCTCATCAGCCAGTCTTTCAGCACGCCTACGCAGCCGATGCTCCGCTCGTAAAGATATTCCCACTCCTTCACCAGTTCGGGCGGCTCCGAGAGGGGAAGCTGCTGCTCGAACGAGCGTAAGACGGTCAGGAAGGCTTTGCGATCCTCAGGGTCATCGGCTCGATAGCGTGGAAAGTGGATGTCGACACTCCGGCGGCTCAGTTGTGCACTCAAATTCCGGAAGGCCAGCAGCCCGTACGTGCCCAGCAGGACGTGAACCGTCCCGGTGCAGTTGGCAATGGACTTGATTACATCCAGTTGGTCTGAAAGCCGGCGTGGCGAGCCCACGCTCGCCAGATGCTGCGCTTCGTCAAGCATAACCGCTACGGGTCGCCGGAAACAAAGCGCCCTTTCCACCGCATAGCGGTATTGCAATCCCGCCGCTTTCGCGTTCGGCATGAACCGAACAGCCCGACTGCCGATGTGAATTGAAGTGCCCGGCTCCAGTTTGTGGTCGAGCAAAGGCTCATCCATCTGCACCAACAGCCTGCGAAAGTGATCGCGCCAACCAAAAGCCCCGGATTCCGGCGCAATGCACTCCACACTCACCACTGGAAATCGGCCCGGATCAGCCCGGAGGTCCGCCGACAACTCGTTTATGAGGAGCTGCTCGATCCTCAAACGCAGCGTGGTTTTACCCACTCCAGTTGGTCCTAAAACCAGAATCAACGAGTTCGGCGCGCTTTCATGAATCGCACCCAGAAGGGTGTCCCGAGCGGCCACCAGCCACGGATGGGCCATGGTATAACCCTTGAAGTATTCGAGCCTCGCTGCCCAAGGCTGACTGAGAAGTTCACGCGGAAATCCGGTGGGAGGTGCGTCCATCAGAATTCTCCGTAGACTTCGTTAACCACAAGCTCGTCGCTCGGTCGGCTGTCAGTTTCGGCAGCCAGCTTCTCGCGGTCATGGGTGATGGTGGGGCATCCTTTGATTTCTGGTCCATTCGTAAGCGTCAGCCGAATCTCTCTGCTTTCCAGGTCGCTTAGCCGTTGGGTCAGCAGAGCCTCTTCGGCTTCGACTGACTGCAAGAATTCAGCCAAGTGCCGGGCGGTGACAGCAAAGACGGCGGAATGGTTGTGGTAACGCTGGCGCAACTCTTGGGTAGCCAGCATCACCTCCCGCTCGGAGCGGCCCTTCAAAACGGCGTAGTGTTCGGAGTGGCACTGGACCCACTGCTTGTGCACGAAGGCATAAGCGATCCCGGCATCAAAAGGGTCGAACCGCACTGCGACCTGCCGCTTCTGCACCTCTGGATCCCGGAAGGCCTCGCACCAGTAGTACACATGATGGACCTTTACGCCCTTGCCGATTACGACTTTCGCCGTCCCTTTGGTTGTTGTAGGCATGGTGAACATCAAAAAGTTTTCATCATAGGGAATCATTCGATGTCGACGCTCACCGGTCTCGGCCAATCGGGTGAGAAAAGCCTCCCTTGGACTCCGCCCGAGGGCGGGGTGGTCAGTGGTGTCATAAACCTCGTACAAATATTCGCAGAGCCTCTCATGTAGTGCGGCAAGCGGCCACGTCGCAAGGGCCTTGGGGTTCACGGACTTCGTCACCTGTCGGACGTTCCGCATAATCTGGGTGTTCCCTCGCAAGTTATAAATGAACCGCGTGTTGTTCACCCCCAAAAAGCGTTCGAGGACCGACCCAAACCGCCCCTTTGCTTTGGGCCTCTTCTTTTTGGTGGATTGGTAGTGGGCCAACATTGTTTCAAAGTAGGTGCTTTCAAAGTCGGCCCCTCCGTCGACGACCACGATCTGCGGCAAGCGCTGGTAGCGGCGCACGCCTTCACGCAAAACCATCATGCACGAGCGATAGCTCGGCCGATCAAACGTGAGGTACACGGCCAGGATCCGGCGGCTGTAAGCATCGGTCAGAAGCGTCATCCAAGGGCGACCCAACACTCGCCGTGTGCGCGAGCAAATGACCTCCACGTCCAACTGGGTGTGGTCGATATGGCCGATTTCAAAGGGGCGATCTCCGTGCCGTGGCGTCGTCAGATCAAGTTCAAAATAGAACGGCTCCAGTGCATAAGCGCTGCGGCGGCCTTGCCGTTTTAGTCTCTGGCGATAGGGGTCTCGCTGGCCGGCGGCAACCGTAAAGGTCTTATAACTGGGCGCTACTATGCCCTTTCCCTCGCAGGAGAGCTTCAGCTTGACCCAGGACGCGTACAACGTCTTCTGTTTTTTCGTCTCATAATCTTGCTCGAGGACTTCCGCCATTTCGCGTCGCGATGCCTCGGGTAACTTGGAAGTGCGGTTGCCTCTCATCCCAAGGTTCGGTAACAAGCCCAGATATCCACTTCCAGAACTCATTTCGGCCTGCCGGTACACGGCAACCCAACGGTAAAAGGTGCGGAGAGGCACGTCGGTCGTCGCCGGAAGACATCCGTCGTGCAGATAGCGGTCTATAAATCCGAAACGGTGATTGGCAATTCGCAGGTCATTTTTGCTGGCTCTGGATAATCGTTCAAGGATCCTCGATTCGGAGGCCCTCTTGAGATCACCCACGGTCAATTCGATCCTCTTTTGAGCGACCAAAGCTTCAAACGCCGCCAACGGCAACTCAACTAACCTCTGATCTTCTGAGAGCAGGCCTATCGAGGTGCTTCCCACATTAGCCACCTTCCAGAGGGGGCCGTCCCACGTCACGGTGTCCCCACACTGAAGCGCGGCGGGAGAGATGAGTTGGGGGCTTTCGGAACTACAAGGTCTGGCTGCTGAAGCGGCTTCTGCGGACGAGTAGACTTCGACCTGTGAAGGGTCGGCAAGGGCGGCTGTGTGGAGATTCACGTAGAGGATGTTCGCCGCAATCATGCCGAAGATCTCGTCCGCCGACACGGTCTCTTTGGTTGCTTGCAAGAGTTCATCGAGTCGGAGGCCTGCCACGGCTGAGACATAAGCGCATGCGGTTTCACGGCTGCTTACTGGGATGGTTGATGGATCAGCGCGCAGGTAGTCGTCTAGGAACTGAATATTCCGCTGGAATGTCCAATCGATTTCCGCCGAAGATCGAACACGGTAGTACAGCCCCAGCGGCTCTGCGTAGGCCCTGCCAGGGGGGCAATCCCAACCAGCGCGCTCTTTTGGGCGATAGCGGTTCGGGTTCCCGGCTGTTAGCCGCTGAAGTTCTTCTTCTGTCTTCCATTCCTCCCACCCCGCCTCACAATCACGCATGACAAAGAAGTCGGGAGTGTGCCATATCCCCATGCTCCCATAAGCGCTAACTTAATGCTTGTTTGGTTATAGGCCGTGGCGTACACTGGTCGGCATGGAAAATGCCTTGGAAGAGAACTGGCGGGTTATTCGAAGCCTTTTGCCGGAGGGTTGGGAGGAGCGGGCCCGGGCCTGCGGGGCGGTGGCGCGATTGCGAGGCTTTGCTTCGTCGGAGGCGTTGCTGCGGACTCTGCTGCTGCATGTGGCGCGGGGTTATTCTCTTCGCGAGACGGTGGTGCAGGCCAAAGCCGCAGGTCTGGCGGAAGTTTCGGATGTGGCGCTGCTGAAGCGTTTGCGCAAGGCTGAGACGTGGCTGCGAGAGCTCTGTTTAAACTTGCTGCAGGAGAATCAGGTGCGGGTGGCCAGTGGGGAAGCAGGCCAGGTCCTGCGCCTGGTGGATGCCACGGTGGTCAAGGAACCGGGCCCCACGGGCAGCCTCTGGAGGCTTCACTACAGTTTGCAGATTCCCGGTCTGGGGTGTGATTTTTTCGCCTTGACGCCCACGGCCGGGGCAGGAGTGGGGGAATCGTTTTTGCGGTTTCCGGTGTCAGCGGGTGATTACGTTTTAGGGGACGCGGGCTACTGCACGCCGGCCGGGATGGAACACTTGAGCTACCAGGGAGCTTATGGGTTAGTGCGGTGGAATAGCGGGAGTCTGCCACTGGAGTCGCGGCGGGGAGCGCGATGGGATCCGCTGTCCCGCTTGGGCTCTTTGACCGATGTGGGGCGGGTAGGGGAGTGGCCGGTTTGGGTTTCGGGACCGACGCGGCGAATTCAAGGACGCCTCTGCGCCCTGCGTAAAAGCGAGACGTGCATCCTTCAAGCCCATCGGCGGCTGCGGCGCAGGGCCCACAAGACCGGCAAGCGGCTGCAACCGGCCACGTTGGAGTATGCCAAGTACGTGGTGGTCTTCACGACCTTCCCTGGCCAGGAATTCACGGCTTCGGAAATCCTTCAGTGCTACCGGGTGCGCTGGCAGATCGAGTTGGTATTCAAGCGGCTGAAATCGCTGGCGCAATTGGGCCACCTGCCGAAATACGACGAGTCCAGTTCCCGGGCCTGGTTGTACGGAAAGATGCTGGTGGCTCTGCTCACGCAGAAACTGGTCCGGATCGGTCGGGCGATTTCCCCCTGGGGCTACCTGCTGGCCGAGACGGAATCGGAGTGAATGGCGAGAGTTTGGCTTCGCACTTCACCAGTTACAACAGGCGATTGAGCCCCGGTTAGCGCTCAAGGAGACCCTCGACCATTGGAATGCAATCTCCGCTGCCTTGGCCGAACCCGACTGCCGGAGAATACCTCAGTTACTCCAGTTTAATAACTTAAGTTAGCGCTTATGCCCCATGCTCCTTCCTGTGGGACTTTCGTAAGTCAGCTTGATCGGCGGAGGCTGATCGAAAAACTCCAGTACCGAAGCGTCGTGCTCCATCTCGTAAATACCTGCCAATTCGACGCGATGACTCTCGAACTGAATGGTGGCCCCCATTTTCTTACTGGGATAACGGCCGCAGACGTTCGAGGAACCGCCTCCCACGCGACGGGAGGGACTCGACGACCGAATCTGACGGATCAGGGAACGCGTGGACTCTGGAAGGCCGAGTCGGTCGAACCACGAAATCAGATCGTTAGGTCCAAACACAGTCGCCACCCACTTATCCTCGAAATGTGGGCGCACCTCTTCGCTCTATATCGTCGCCAGAATGGCGTCATGCTGATCGGGTACAACCAGCTCTTAATTTCGTGATCTGGAAAGTCGCTCTCTTTTCTGCGCACGCAGGTATCGCGCTCCCGCTTCCTTGATCACGTCTTGTAGTCGCCGGCCGTTCTCGATGGCCTCCTCGATGTTCGGCGCCAGTTCGTCGGGCACGTAGATTGAGAAACGGCGCTTCCCCCGATAGCCCGATAGAGCATAACTGCTGTGACCCTTGCCAGAGGCACAGGCGGCGCAGTTTGGCCGAATACACGGACTCTTTCGCAGCGAGACCGAACCCAGGGCAACCGGCCACAGCTTCCGAATGGCAGTTGAAAACCAGCGTCGAACGTCTTCTGATGTCTCCAAGCTCGGCATTGTACAGGTGTTATTTAACACCTATAAGGACGCCTGTCAACACCTTTCTTCACGTCTTTTCTGGGGGAGTATCCGCGACCAACGGGAATTCCCATGGCGCGAGACGTGTGCGCCCCCTCGGTTGACTGTGATCGTCAGAGTTTTGGCAGCCGAAGGCGGGCGAGGCTGGCCTGAAGCAGCTTAATGTCAAACCGGATGCCGTTTCGCAACAGGTCCATGTAGGTTTGGCGCAGGTCTGGGATGAGCCCCTTGCGGGCGCCTGCCTCAAGTATTCCCAAACAGCCCAGTACGGCAAGACCCGCATCGCGCGCGACGCGACGGGCTTTCCACTCGTCCAGCAGGATAAGGTCAGCTTGGAAGCTCTTGGCCAGTAGGATTGCGCCTCGCTCGCCCGCTCCAAGACTTTGGCACACCTGCGCCAGTGAAGGATCTGCCGGAGACTTCGGCGACGCCACCGCAATCCATTTGGCATTGCGCACCTCTTCGGCGCCAGGAAGGCCGCGGCCCGCCACGGTGACCTCTTGATGGACCTCGGCGGGAATCAGAGTATGTTTGTAGAACGTGGCGAGAAGGTCGAGCTGGCGAATTCGGGCGAGGGCAATCAGCGGCGAGGAGTTGGAGACGACGATCACAAGCCGAGCCGCTCCAAAGTCCGGCGGTCTTCTTCGAGTTCGGCCGCGCCATAATGGAGGGCAACATTGTGTTGGGAGGCAAATTCCATGAACTTCTCAAGCGGCATCCGGCAGAGTTCAGCGGCTCGCCCCAGCGACACTTTGTCCTCGCGGAAGAGCTCCAGGGCCAGCAGGCGCGATGCTTCGGCTGAGAGGTTCGTGGTATCAAACCCTGCCGCCACAACAAGCTCCTTCGGTATTTCAAGGCTTACATTCTGCATGGTTTCAAGTTACCTCAATATGAAACTTCGTGCAACTTGAGCAGGACAACCCAGTAGAAGACGGGAGTGACAAACGGTAGAATGCCGTGTGACGTTCCGCGTAAAGGAAACGCCCATAGCCATGATACCACAACGGGAAATCAGGCTGGACGATCTGCTCGGCCAGCCCGGCCTTTCCCGCGCAGCCGCGAAGGCTCTTGTGGAATCGCAGCCGAAGACGGTGCTTCAGGCGCTTCGCATCCATGGCGTCGGGCGCAAAACAACTCGCCGGCTCCTGAATCTTGGACTCCTCACTGACCCCGAGGGATTGCAAAATCGCGCGCTAACGAAGGAAGACCTCAGAGGGCAACAATGAAGACGCGGAAACCGTTGGAGAGAGATCCCCTGGAGGTCACAATTGAAACGACCCTTCGACCGGGCCAGTTCATTGACTGGAAAATGGGATTAACCTTCACTTCGGAACTCCACGCGGTCATCGCACAAATCGATCAACTTCTGGCCACCGATCCTGAGCGCGCCGTAAGTCTCTATGAGAGTCTCCTGGCCGGCTGTTACGAGAAAGCCGATGAGATCGATGACGACGGTTACTTCGGCGATTTCGTCGAAGGCATCTATTGCGGTTGGGTGAAAGCGCGACAGGCGGCCGGGGCGGATTCCGATAAAACGGTGAACATGTTGCTCGATCGCATGGAAAATGACCCCTACGGGTATGCCAATCAGCTCGAACGCGAGGCCGTGAAAGTCTTGGACAAGGCCGGTCTCTCTGCTTTCGAACGAGCGGTGAGGGCTTTATTTGAGGTGAAGGACAGCGAGGCCCAAGCGCGCCGCCGCTGGGGCGAGGCACTTCGCGCCATTTACGCCCAGAAGCAAGATGTGCCGGCCTTCATCGAAGTCTGCGAGCAAACGGATCTGTCCGCCCACGATTGCCTGGTGATTGCCCTCTTGCACAAGGCCCAGGAGGGTTTCACGGAGGCGCTTCCCTGGGCGGAGCGCGGCCTCTTGCTCGACAAGAAAAAGCCGTACGAGTCGTCCGCTGGTTACGATCTGAGGAGGCTGAATCGCGACCTGCTCGCTAAGCTCGGCCGGCAGGACGAGGCTCTTGCGGAAGCTTGGGCAGAATTCGAGAAGACCCCGAGCACGTCGGGCTACGAGGAGCTGATGCGTTTTGTCCCGGAGACCCAGCGGGCCGAGTGGCATGTGAAAGCGCTGGATGCTGCTGAGCACGGGTCCCTCCGATCACTCATCGACCTGCTGGTGGAAACCAAAGAGGCACAGCGCCTCATCCGGTGTCTTCAAGAGGCGAGCGACTGTGCGCTAGAGGATTTAAGCCACTTTGTCACCGAGCCAGCCGCCGATCTCCTTCGAGAGGCGCATCCCGAGGTGGCCGCCAGGCTCTTCCGGGCAATGGGCATGCGCATTCTAAATGCGAAGAAGAGCAAGTACTACCATGAAGCTTTGGAGAACTTTGAGGACGCCAAAGATTGTTACGCCCGTGCCGGAACGAATCAGCAGTGGGATGCAGTGGTCGCACAGGTCCGCCGCGAGCATTACCGCAAGGTGGGTTTCATGCCAGGGTTCGACCGACTCGTGGCAGGGCGGGGCCCCGGCCAGAAGCTGTCTTATCTCGATCGTGCTCGAAAACGCTGGTTACCGTGAGGCTCATAGAGGGCAGCGACGGAGTATCGCCCGATTGATATATCACAGTGTCGCCTGCGGCGAAAAACGGCCCTATCGAGCTTGGTGCTTCTGCTTTTTTGTCCCTCCACCGCTCATCGGGGGCCATCCTCCCTGAGCCTTGCCGAATCTGACGCGCGAATACCTTCCAACTCACTTGGCAGCCTGCTGGCACTCACTGCCACCTTATGCTTTATTTTTGTACTTACTGCCACTTTATGCTTCAAGAAAATTGAAAGGCCGGAACTGCGGTCACTGAGGTGAAAGGGTTTACTAACACAGACCTGCCATTTTATGATTCAAAACGGTGCCACTTTTTCCTTCAAGTGACACTGGCGAACTTTCACGCCACCCTCCCTTCAATAGGCGCAGAGACCGAGTAGCCAGCAAGAAATGGAGCCATCTTTGCCGCAATGGCCGACGCAGCCTTGGCGGTTTCGCTCCGAACCAACTCCGACTCCCGCAGTTCTTTCGGATCAACAAGCAGGGATGTCCTCACTTGTGCGGCCAGTCTTTCCAGCTCCGGGTCTCCGGTGACATTCAGCTTCGGCAGGACATCAACCAGTTTCACCAAATTGGTGACCACGGAATCGCGGAAGGGATGCTCGACTCCATCGTCCGTCACCTTGTAGGCTTGAAGGCGTTCGGCCAAGTGACTGACAGCTTCGTACAGCCGCTGCCACAGCTCCCGGCTTGCAACCTGAAGGGACGCCTCGACGGTCGCGGTGATTTGGCGCTTGATCCGTTCCTTCTCTTCATCACCCAATGTGACCCGGAAATCACCCGCATCGGGCAGAGGCATAACCTTGGTCTCAAAGGAGAATTTCGACCGCAACTCCTCGGGCGACGGATAATCCTCCGGACGGAATAACCCTCCAAGTCGGACTTTGGCTTCTTCCACGAGCTGACCGAATTGCTGCGCGAGGGTTTCAACGGCCGGAGAGAACCGGTTCGAAAGATCCCTCATTCGTTCGGTGTGATCCATGTGAGCAGCGGCCGGAAGCACACGGTAGCCGTTATCGTCCCAGGGCAAGGTCATGAAGTAATGCTCCTGGCGGGCGTCGCTCACGATCTTCTGGATCTCGGAGAGCGCCGTTTTGGGAAGGAGCACCTTGTGGTAACGGCCTGCGTCGGCTTGCGCGCCGTGGCGTTGGGCAATCTCCTCGGACGCTTCGGGGTCGTGCTTCCGTGCCGACCACATGCTGATCGAAAGCGAGCACAGCATGGCCCGCGAAGAGAGAGACGGTTCTGGCATAGTGGGTGAGGTCATGGGAAAGACTCCTGTGTTTACTCGGAGAGTTGTCTGACAAAGCGAGGATTAGACGGGAAAGCCCCTTGAGGGCTTGCAGGCCTTCGGCTACCTGAGCCACAGCATGAAGCCCGCTTGCTCGAAATGATGGCCGCCCGTAAGCAGTTGGGTAATGCCTTACTGAGGCACCGAAGCCAGCAAGAACAGCAAAAGAATGTTGACAGGCATTTGCATGTGTGCAAGTCTATAAGCACTTTCATTTTGAGGTAGGCGAACATGGATACCGCCCTGATGCATCTTCCAGAATTGGATGAGTCAATTCCAGAAATCACGTTTGATGCCCACGGTCGCGTCCTCCTCGACGGCGCACTCGTCGAAAACGAGATGGACTCTGATTCGATTGACATGGATGCCTCCAATGGTGGCTGCGGCTGCGCAGAGTGTAAGAGCAACTGCGGGTCTCACAGGTAGGGCCAACCGACCGAAGGTAGCTCTTGTATGGCGCCGGAGTTGATTCGCACCCAGTCTGAGCCGTTACATTCCTCTTCGCACGCGGTTCGTAAAGACAAATCTCTTGTGCGGAAGTACTCGTCGTCGCGGCGCCTCTCCCTGATTCTATTACCAACCGAGCAATGCAATTTCCGTTGCGTTTATTGCTATGAAGATTTTGACATTGGTCGAATGCGCCCTGAAGTGGTAGAGGGCGTCAAGAATCTCCTCTTGGCTCGTGGCCCGGAGTTGAAATTCCTCGGATTATCCTGGTTTGGGGGCGAGCCGTTGATGGCTTATGACATAGTTCTAGATATCATGCACCTAGCAAATCGCTTGGCTGCCAATGGCAATTTTGTCCTTTCGTCGAACATGACCACAAATATGTCTCTTCTCACACGCGAGCGCTTGGACGCTCTTACTGCATTGCGGGTAAGCCACTATCAGGTTTCGTTCGACGGTGATAAACCTTATCACGATACGATGCGCCTTCGGGCCGACAAGAGAGGCACCTTCGATCAACTTTGGGGCCGACTTGAAGATGCACACCTGTCAAACGCAACGTTTACGATGGACATCCGGGTTCACGTGACAACTCAGAACGCACAGAGCGTCGAGTCCTTAATCGAAAGGCTGGCTAAACTACTACGTGCTGACGACCGATTTAGACTCTGGATTCGACCTCTCTCTCGCTTTGGAGGAGCGAACGATGCTCTGCTCCCGATCTTGAGCGATGCAGAGAAGCCATGGCTTAACCCAGGAGATGTTGTCAATGAACTTCGCGCTAAGGCGAAGGGAAAGCGTTTGATCCTGAATGATTTGGTTTCGGAAGTCTGCTATGCCACCAAGTTAAACACTTTCCTCGTCCGTAGTGATGGACGGTTAGCCAAATGCACCGTTGCGCTTAACAACACCGTCGGTAGACTGCTGCCAGATGGAACAATGGAAATCGACCCGAACAAGGCGAAATGGTGGTCAAGAGGTCTTGTCTCAAGGGACCGCAATCAACTAGCGTGTCCGCTTTACGGATCGCTTTAACCAGTATATGTCCGCCTCGCCTGGTTCTTTGAAGGTGTCCCGGTTTTCGTTGGAGGTTGAGCGACGGTTCTCTGACCCGGTTCGGATAGAATCGGGTTGGAAAAATCTCAAAAGAGGAGAACCGTCGTGGAGAAACGATATCACATTGTGGGCAAGGAGAGCAGCGAAGAGTTGGGAAGATACCTGGCCAGGAACGGACAGGTTCTGTTGCCGATGGTGGAGTTGATCGAGCAGTCGCGGATGGCGGTGGATGAGTTGATCGACGTTTTGGGGCGGGCGCAGATCGAGGCCGTGCTGCGGTTGTCGGCCGAGCGGGTTGCCGGTCCTCCGCATCCCGGAAAGAAGGGTGGAAGCATCGGCTGGCATGGGCGGGAGACGGGCACGGTCTGTTTGAAAGAGAGGAAGCTGCGGGTCAAGCGGCCGCGCTTGCGGAAGAAGGGCGCGGGGAAAGAGGGCGAGGTTCCGATTCCCGCTTACGAAGCGATGCGGAGGGGGGAGGAATTGGGCAGCCGCATGCTGGAAATTCTGCTGCGTGGAGTCTCGACGCGGCAGTATCGGGCCGTGCTGCC
>JAKAWN010000157.1 GCA_021827245.1 Acidobacteriota bacterium
GTATTGAAAAATAATCAATTAGCGGCAAGTCCCCGCCTGTTCGCTCACATGTGCGCAGCAGAGCCGCAGTCAAACCTAGGCTCGGCGATCTCCGTGACGGGTAGCCACAATTAAATCGCAGTCCGATTTAACCGTGGGTTCTTCAGGGGGAAACTATTGAAGGAAGATACAGAGGACTGAGGACCGGAGTTTATCCGGTCCTCGCTGGTCTTACAATTGAACCACATTTGCCGCTTGGAGTCCCTTTGGACCCCTGACGACTTCGAACTCGACGGATGCACCCTCCTGAAGGCTGCGATAGCCGTCTCCCTGGATCGCAGAAAAGTGGACGAAGACGTCTTCACCACCTTGCCGCTGGATGAAACCATACCCCTTGCTGGCATTGAACCACTTTACGGTTCCTTGCTCACGATTGTTACTCACGTTTACTTCTACTCCTTGTTGATAGTTGGCGCCGTCTGTTCTGTACTTCACTTCCGGGGCTGAAAAACACAAACAGCCGCGACTTCTCTCTCGCGGCCTTTGAGTACAACTCGAAAGGGATACAAGAGCGACAAACGCAGATTCATTGTGCCATAAGGCAGATATTTCAACAAGATTCTTTTTATTGGGCAACATGCCCGCCGACGAGGGGGCACTTCCCTGCCATTGACGGCGTACAGGCACAAAAAAGATCATCGTCCCAGGCAGGATTCCTCCACCAGGATCGCATGAACCTCCCGTGGTCCGTGCACACCCCGAACCAGGATCTGTTCGATGTCCGCGGTGCGGCTGGGGCCGGTAACAAACACCACGGAACGGGCAGGGCTGGCGCGCCCGGGATCTGTCGATACGGGGAGGTTTTGCAGGACTTCATCCAGCGAGCCACGGATCTGGCTACGCCGGTATAGAGCAATATGCACTGGCGGCGCCAGGGAGGATAATTGGCTGCCCTCTGTAAAGCTGGTTAGAACCAGGCTACCCGTTTCTGCCAGAGCGAAATCAGCGCCCGTGATGCCAATATCAGCAGCAAAACACTCCTCGCGGAATGAAGGAGCTTCGGGCTGCGAAGGGCCGCCTGCAGGCCACAGCCCCACGCGCATACCCCAACTCCCTATCGTCTGGGCAACCTGCAACTGGCCGAGGATCGGATTACGAGAAAGCACCGCAGACCGTGCCTGTTTCTGGTCAAAAATGGACCGCAAAATCTCTTCCAACACCGATGAGGTTGAAGCCCGATAGGCCTTGCAGTCCAAGCTCCTCAATTCCGATTCAAAGCGGTCTGCAAGCTCCTCGTGGGGGATCAATGGCATGACATTTTCCAGAGCAGGCGGCAAGCTTCTGCCAGGGGTCTCAGGGCGTCCCCTCTGCTGTGTTTTCAGGATGTTGCGAATCGTACTCAGCATCTCATCACGATTTGACAAAAACCGCCCTCCACCCCCCGGATCTTCCCAGAGGGCCAACTGCTTGGGATTGTATCATTTGTGGGCGAATTTCGCCTCCTTATCAGCCACAAAACAGGGCCCTTGCGATTTTTTTTGTTCCATGCTAAATTCTGTGCAACCTTCATCCTTTCCAAACCATCTGAAACTTGCGGGAAAGAGAGTAGAAGAGATAGATAAGACGATCTAAAGAAGGAAGGTTGTGTGATGCCAACAACTTTGAAAACTAAAAATAGCTCGTATAGAGCGTTGCTTTTGAAGAAGCGTCAGGAACTCTTGGCCGGGACCAGAAACAACCCCGAAGCCCTTTCGGCTGTCCAATCCGCCGATGAGATGGAGTTTGCGGTCCGAAGCGTTGAGCAGGACGTCAACGTGACTGCGGCAAGCGTCCGCAGCCGTATGCTCCGGCAAATCGACTATGCGCTCGAGCGTGTTGCAGGTGGCACCTATGGCGAATGCCAGGCCTGCGGTGAACAGATTTCGCTCAACCGCCTCAAGGCGATCCCTTGGGCGGAATACTGCCTCGAGTGCGAGGAAAAGCGCTCCAGGAACTGACCCCTTTTTCTCTGGAAGCTGGGTTCTTGCACCTTTGTAAGAATGGGGTATGCGTCTGCTGGCCGGGTTCGCCGCTGGCCCTGGCCGGCAGACGCTCATGTTCCCGGGGGTTCTTGGCAGTTGACCTACCTTCTGCCGCTTCGTCCTTCCAAAGCTCTTAATCATTTTTCCTAACCTATTGTCGTCCATAGCCCTTTGCGGTAGAGTCTTGATTTGCACTTTATTACTGAAGGGGATGGCTGTGGCGTGCCGTCGCGGCCACACTCAAATCACTGAGAGGATACCGCATGAAGATTACAGCCGTTGAGCCGCTGGTGCTTGGAGCAGCCTGGCGTAACCTGATTTTTCTTAAGGTCAAAACAGACGAGGGCCTGACCGGCATTGGCGAATGCACGCTTCACAACCGCGAAGAAGGAATCCTGGGTTACGTCCAGGGAGCCGTCCGCCGACACGTAATCGGGTCAGACCCGTTCAACATTGAAGACCTCTGGCTTCGCATGTACCGCAACGAGTTCTGGCGAAACGGTACCATCGCCACCACGGTCATGAGCGGAATCGAGATCGCCTGCTGGGACATCGTGGGCAAAGCCTGCGGCCAGCCCGTCTGGAAAATTCTGGGTGGCCGATGCCACGAAAAAGTGAAGGCTTATGCCAACGCCTGGTACACGGTTGAACGTAAGCCGGAAGAATTCGCCAAGCGGGTCAAGGTAGTTTTGGAAAAGGGCTACCGGGCGCTCAAGGTGGATCCATTCGGGCCGGGCGAACTCGAAATTTCACACGAAGAAAAGGTTCGATCGGTTGAGTTGGTTGCTGCCATCCGGGAAGCCGTGGGGCCGGATGTTGAGATCTTCGTCGAGATGCATGGGCGATTCAGCGCCGCCACCGCCATCGAGATCGCTCGAATGCTGGAACCTTACCACCCCGGCTGGATTGAAGAACCCTGCCCGCCGGAAGATATCCCTTCGCTCGTTAAGGTCGCCGAGCATGTGAACTTGCCCATAGCCACCGGCGAACGCTTCTATACGCGCTACGGCTTCCGTGAAGTGCTCGAATCAGGCGCGCCGGACATCCTTCAGCCGGACGTCATCCACGCCGGAGGCATTCTGGAAATGAAAAAAATCGCGGCCATGGGCGATGTCCGATCCATGGTCATGGCGCCCCACAACTCCAATGGTCCCGTCTGTACCGCCGCCAGCGTCCACTTCGACTTCTGCACCACCAACATTAAGGTGCAGGAGTGTTTCGATGATTTCTCCGAGACCTGGGTGGTGGATGCCGTCCCAGGAACTCCCCGGCCGCGCCACGGCTACTTCTACCCGCCCGAGAAGCCCGGCCTCGGCGTCGAGTTGAACGAGGACCTGATCAAAGAGCACCCCTACCAGGAAGGCTTCTTCAACATGTGGGAAAAAGACTGGCACATGCGCCAGTTCACCAGTTAACCTGCGTTACGTAGAGACGCCCCGGCGGGGCGTCTCAGAAACGCCTGTACCGCCGTCATGTGCGCAATGCTCTTCAACGATAAATACCGCATCCCGCCTGCTCGCCTCACACCTTGGGACTATTCATCACCAGGCCAATACTTTGTGACCCTGTGCACAAAGGATCGCGCCTGCGTCTTCGGCAGCGTGCAGGAGGACGGAGTCTTCCTCTCGACCGCAGGCAAAATTGTGGCTGAGGAATGGGAACGGACTGCCGTGCTTCGCGGCAATGTGACTTTGGATGAATGGCGGATCATGCCCAACCATCTTCACGGCATCATCATCATCTGTAGAGACGTCTCGATGGGGCGTCTTGAAAGTAGGATCGGAGGAGATGCCCCGGCGGGACGTCTCGGAACCCGGACGTTCCAGCGGAACGTCCCTGCATCCCGTTTACAGGCCAGCTCTCTTGGCTCAATCATCGGGCAATCCAAGGGAGCCTCGACAAGAAGAATCCGTGCGTCCGGCCTCCGGAATTTCGCATGGCAGGCAAGGTTTTATGATCATGTCATCCGCGACCCCGGCTCGCTTGAAAAAATCCGGGCTTACATCCGCCACAATCCCCTGATGTGGGATTCGGAAAAGGATGATCCCGAAAACATCCGCTTGTAGAGACGCCTCGATGAGGCGTCTCTACAAAGAAGGGAATTGTCTATGAAATCCAGCCGCCGCAAGTTTCTGCAAACCACTCTGGCCGCGCCGGTTGCCCTGGCGATTGGGCGTCCGGGCGCCGAGTCGTTGGGCGCCATCCTGCCGCCTCCGGGCCAGATGACGTTCCAGAATCCCGACACCATCCGTTACGACGCGCACTGTTTTACTATCAACAATCAGGATACATTTCTCCACGGCGGTTGCTTCCATTACCCGCGCTGCCCCCAGCCCCTGTGGCGGGACCGGCTGCTCAAGTTCAAGCGCGCAGGTTTCAACACAGTCGAGAGTTACATTTTCTGGAACTATCACGAGCCGGTGGAAGGCCACGCCGATCTCAGCGAGCTCGAGAGTTTCATCCAACTTGTCAAGGAAATGGGCTTCTGGATGATCGCCCGCATCGGCCCTTACGTCTGCGCGGAGTGGGACGTCGGTGGCTTCCCGGACTGGGTGGTGGCCAAACAGTTTCAGTTGCGAAGCGACGACCCTGAAAGCGTCAAGACTTCCCAGCACTGGTACGATCTGGTTCTTCCCGTCATTGCGAAACACCAGATAACCACCGGCGGCCCCGTCATCCTGATGCAGATCGAAAATGAATACAATTACTGCCAAGGAGTTTCCGACGCCCAGAAGCGCGCCTACATCACAGCTCTGGCCCAGATGGCATGGAACGGCGGAATCAACATTCCCCTCATCACCTGCTGGACTCAGCAGGCGCGGGAAAATAATTATCCGGACATGGCGCGCATTGCCGACTTCTGCAATTTTTATCCCCGATGGAACATTACGAAGGAAGTCCCGCCCGCGCTGGCCAAGCTGAGGCGCGAAGAGCCGTTTTCGCCCTTGGGCGTTACGGAGTTGCAGGGCGGGTGGTTCAGCAAGTTCGGCGGAAAACTCTCAGTTGACCAGGAAGGGGTCGGGCCTGCCCAGCTCAACGCGGTCACCAAGACCGTCATCGAACAGGGAGCAACCTTTTACAGCTATTACATGGGCTTCGGCGGCACCAACTTTGAGTGGGCTGCAAAAGACCTGACCACGACTTACGATTACGCCGCGCCAGTCCGGGAGCCCGGCGGCCTGTGGGGCAAGTATTACGAAGCCCGAGGCATCAGCCAATCCCTTGGAGTGTTCGGCCAGATTCTCGCCCGAGCGGAACAACAGGAGGGAGCGGCGCAATCCACCAACGCCGCAGTCAGCGCCACCAGTCGCGTCAACGGCAACAGCGCCATCTTGTTTGTCAGGGAAAACGCCAATGCCGAGCAGCAGTTCAAGCTGACGTTCATTGACCCCGCCAGCCCTTCGCATCGCGCCATCGCCGTACCTCGCCAGGGTCAGTTGGCCATCGGCCCGCGCGAGATGAAAATGCTGCCCGTACAGATTCCGGTCGCGGGAACCACTCTCCAGTACTCGACGGCGGAAGTGCTGGCCCACGGATTGAACCTCGACAGATGGTTTCTGGTCCTGCATGACGACCCGGGGCGCGTGGGCGAGTTAGCCATTACAACCCAGGGCGAACCCCACGTCGAGGGCGATGCCACCTATATCTACTGGGATCGTGGGTCCCAATCGGTTGTCATTGGCGTGCGTTTTGATGAAAACGAGAAGCTGCTGACCGTTAACGAAAACCTTATCGTTGTTCTCGTTCCTCGCCAGCGCGCGCTGCGCACCTGGATCGTGGATGTTCCAGCCAAAGACTTTTCGCATGCGGGAGGCGACAGGCCTGTTGCCATTCCGTTTGTTTCAGACGCTGCCCTGCTGGTCTCGAGCGGTTCCAGCCACGACCACGTCTGGGCAGATCTCGAATTCCGTCCCGGCGATCACGAACTGGCCGCCATCCTTCCAACCACGCCGACAAGGTGCCATGTGGACGGCAGCTCGAAGAGAATTCGGCAACTTGGCACCAGCCGGGCCAATCGGATCAGCTTTTCAACTCCCGAGCTGCCCTACAAGCCCTTTTCAATCACCAAGGTGAGGACCTGGATCGAAGAAATCTCCAGCCAGAACAGCGGCCAATGGCTCTCGACTGCCTTGCGGCCGATCGAGGATCTTGGCCGCGTGCCTTACGATTACGTCAAGTATCGCTCCGCGTCTTTCACATACAGCAGCCCCGGCAAGTTGTTCATCTCAACTTTTGCTGACGACGCGAAAAAGGTTTTCCTGAACGGCAAACTGGTTCCAGAAGCTTCAAACGCAACAAAACAAGTTGAGGTCGATCTTTCCCCCTACGCCAACGCAGGAAATAACACACTCGAGATTGCCTACGAACTGTTCGGGTCTCCCAACGGCGGCGAAGGCATGAACGAACTGAAAGGTGTCGAGTCCGTCCGCCTGGGTGAAAATGCCCAATCCGCCACTCTCCTTGAAGGCTGGCAGATTCAGAGATTCCCTGCTCCCTCGCAAGGCCGAGGCAGGATCGACCCGGACCAGGTCCCTGGCGGCTGGAGCCGGCCTGTAGCAATCGGCTCAGGTGGAGACAAAGAACTCCTTCCACTCTTCGCCTGGTGCAGAGCAGAGTTTGACATGGAACAGCCTTCCGAGGAGTGGTTCGCTCCCTGGAAAGCCACTTTTGAGGCTGACCGCGACGCCCTCCTCTACCTGAACGGACATTTTGTGGGCCGCTACGTGACCATCGGCCCGCAGAAGGATTTCTACCTTCCCGAACCCTTTTTCATCACTGAAAAAGGCAAGAAAAACATCCTCACCGTCGTCCTGGCATATACCCGCCAGGCCGGCCACATTCGCACGCTCCGCATCGCTCCCTACGATGAATTCGCAACTCGGCGAACCCGAGTGGAATTTGAATGGTAGGATAAGATACTTCCATTGTGAGGCTTAATCACTGACGGGAAGGCGTGCATCCACCTGCCGGGTGGGCTGCGCTTGATTGTAGAATAAGCGAATGACCAGGGCAACTCAAACACGGAAGCAGTCGGGCGAAGCTGACTCCCCCAGATCCGTCGGCTTGGGAATTATCGGAATCGGAACGGTCGGCACAGGTACCATTAAGGTACTTCAGGAGCACCGCCAGGAGATCGAGCGCCGTCTCGGCTGCAGGCTCTTGCTCAAAATGATCTGCTCCCGCAGCATCCACAAGAAGGATCTTTCCTGGATCAAGGAGAAGGTCGCGCTAGCTTCCGACTGGAAGGATGTTGTCGGAAATCCGGAAGTAGATATTGTGGTGGAACTGGTCGGCAAACTCCCCACGGCCCGCGCCATTGCCTTTGCCGCAGTCAATGCCGGCAAGCATCTTGTCACAGCAAACAAGCAACTGGTCGCCGAGCACGGGATTGAACTGGCCGGCCGCAGCCTGGCGAAAGGCGTCAAGCTGGGCATTGAAGCCTGCGTGGCCGGCGGCATGCCGATCCTCCACGCCATCCGCTCCGGCCTGGCCGGAGAAAGCTTTGCGGCGGTTTACGGCATCCTGAACGGAACCACCAACTACATCCTGACGGAAATGGAACAGCGTGGCGTTTCATTCACCGAGGCGCTCGGCAAAGCCCAGGAACTCGGCTATGCTGAACCCGATCCCACCTTTGATGTTGAAGGCTTTGACGCACGGTACAAGATCGCCATTCTCACCATGGTCTGCTTCGGTCAGGCGGTTCCGGTTCAGGAGATTCCCGTCGAGGGGATCACCCGCATCGAGCAGGTCGATTTCGCCTATGCCCACCGGCTGAACCGCACCGTCCGGCTGATTGCCGTTGCGCGCCGGCAGCAAGGTGACAGCATGGAAATCGCGGTGCGCCCGATGATGATTCCGCAATCGTCCCAGCTTGCCAACGTCTGGGGAAGCACCAACGGCATCCTGCTGCTGGGCAACAAGGGCGGCACGACGATGCTGACAGGCCGGGGTGCAGGAGGCGAGCCGACCGGCGTAGCCGTCCTCTCCGACGTTGTCGAGATCGCCAGGGTGATCGCGGCAGGCGGAGTGGGTAGCACCCCTCTGGGCTACTCCGAATGGCACAGGAAGAAAATCGGCCGATCCTCCCGGGAGCCCGTCAGTTCCTATCTTCGCCTTGTTGTGCGCGACCGCCCCGGCATCCTGGCGCGCGTTTGCGCCACGCTGGGCCGCCACCGGATCAATATTGACTCGGTTCTCCAGGAGCCCGCCATGCCCAAGGAGCACCTGCCCTTTGCCATGACGCTTGAACCCACACCGCAAGATCGCGTCCGCCGGGCTGTCCGCCAAATTGCGCGCCTCCCGTTCCTTGTTCAGCCGCCCCTGCTTCTGCCGTTCGTAGATTTTCCATAGCCTCTGGCTTGGGCCTACGTCCCGCCCTTCACGCCCTTGAAGCAACGCGGCCCCACCAGGGCTGCATCGTAACAATTAGAGCCGCGGGCTGGAGCAATGGGGGCGCAAAACAAGCGCTGGCTTCCTTAAGGCCCGGAACGTAGGGGGGCGTTTACATACGCTAAGGCGTTTCGTCTGATAAGAGCACGGGCGATCTTTCCCCCGAGGGCGGCGAGGTAGCCTTGTAATCCCCCGGAAACACTTCCCAAGGCTGCTCCCCAATGCGGTCTCGCCGGCGACACCCCGTCATTGCCAAAACCCCACCGTTTCCGTTGCTCCGCTTCTATCTATTACATATATAGTTATATATCGCATACAAGATATGCAATATTCAGACCTGCGCAGGACGGGAATGTCTTCAGGTAACGCTTTTGATTCGGCCTGCATCTTACAAAGTGTCAGGTTCAGGAGCTGCATGACACGCTGATAAAAAGAGCCTTGAACATGACTGATGTAGAAAGGAGGCAATATGCGTTTGAACGTTGCACGAACCATTGAAACACTTGTTGTAATTGGATTATTAATGCCTGTCGGGATGTTATTTGGGGTAACAACATCCACGCCGCCTGCTGTGACTTCCAGAACCGCCAACTGGAAACACTCCGAAGAGGCATCCACTTTGCTGAATCAGATGCAGGGGCTCGCACAGAAAGTCACAAAGGAGCTTGGGCCCATACAAGTCCAGGAATACCAACTTGACTGGCAGGAGCAGGGGTCAAGATTGTCGGCAACCAAGGCAGACATCAACAGGATGGTCAATGACCTGTATCGGCTCGACAAGATGAAGAAGGGGCTTGAGCCCTGGCAGAAGACTCTCGTCAACAGGGTAACACCGCATGTTCATGAGCTGGTCTATCAGGCAAACGCGGCTATCAAGCAACTGAGTAAATACGAAAACAAGGCCCGCCTGGCCCTCGCCGAGTATCCGGAGAATATCAACATCATGTGCCACAATGCTAATCAGATGGCAGGGGACATCGGAACCGTTACCCAGTATGTACACGCCGAACAGCAGATGGCAGCGCTCCAGCAGCGCACCGTGAGGACCAGTTCCTGACGGTCTGCCCGAAGCACGGCTTATTGCAGGGGCCTCGCGCAAAGCGAGGCCTTTTGCTTTCTGGGGGGTCCGCCGCTGCCAGGTTGTCTGATTGGAAAACAGGAATGGCCTACTGCGATACCTGAAACTCAAAAGTGGTGTCCGGCGTCACCCTGCTTCCGGGAAGAGGCAATTGTTGGAGGATCGTGCCCCCCGCAGCACCCGGCGACTGAACCTGGGTGACCGTAATATTCTGGAATCCCGCCTGCTCCAACTCGGCACGAACCACTCCCATGTTTTTTCCCTGGAAGTCAGGGCACAGGTAAGCAATGGGAGGCGGACCCAGGGAAACAAGGAAGTTGACAGCGGGCGTCTGCAGATCGGTTGTAGCCGGCGGCGGATCCTGTGCCACCACCTGGTTCGGCTCGTCCTGGTGCCGGTAAAGCGCAGCGATGTCGCCGATCGTCAGCCCGCGCTCGACGGCGGTGATTCGGGCCGCGCGAAGGCTGCGCCCGATCAGGTCAGGAACCGTCACCCGCGGAGGTCCCAGGCTCAACAGCACGTGAACATCTTGGCGCGGCCTGACGCTGGTTCCCGCTGTCGGCATCTGTGAAACCACGGAGTTTGCCGCGAGTTTTTCACTGTAAAGCCTGTCTACGACATCCAGAGTAAGGCCCAGCCCGCGCGCCACGCTCCGTGCCTGTTCTACCGGCATGCCAACCAGGCTGGGCACCGTTTCCTGCCGTCCGTGAATTGTCAGGCGAATGGTCGTGATGGCGGAGATAACGGCTACTGCCATCAGGACAGCGACGAGGAAAAACAACCGAAACAGGGCCCGAATTCTACCGCCGACTTTCATTTTCTCCCATTACTATGGCCGACCCGTGCAAAATTATCAAGAGGAGCCTGGACCTCCTCCCCCGTCAGTCGGAAGTTCCTGAATGGCCCTCCTGGCGCGGTTCCGGAGCGACAGGGCGCGGATGTTCCGGTGCTGGTTCCACGTGCACAAGCACGTCGGCCACCCAGTCCAGCCTTTTTCGGACGGCGAAGCGCACCTCGGTCGCAATGTCGTGCGATTCCCTCACCGTCAAGTCCGGATCGACTTCCAGGTGCAGGTCGACGTAATACTGAAGGCCGACATTGCGGGCAAAGCATTTTTCCACTCCTACAGCTCCCGGAACCCTCAGGCTCACTTCGCGAATGGCGGACATCATCTCATCGTCCGGCATTTCATCCGTCAGCCGCGAAGAAGTTTCTTTCGCAACCCGCATGCCGGTAAAGATCACGAAGAGTCCCACCGCAAAACCGCCGTAGCTGTCCGCTGCAAGAAAGCGTGACGGGTCCAGCAGCGTCAGTCCAAGAGCCGTCAGCGCGGTCAGAGCCGAAAGAATATCCACAAAATCATTCCAAGCGTCAGCCGTCAGCGCCGCGCTGCGAATTCTCTTGCCGTAGTGGAATTTGACCGCCGACATCACCCCTTTGGCAACCATGGAAACCAGCAGCGCCCAGATGCCATAAGCAGCCGGAATCTGGTGAACCTCCTGCACTCCCCGAAGCGATCGGTAGCAGATGCCGATGCCGGCAAGAAAAAGGATGAAGCCGACCAACAGGCCGGTCAACGTCTCGTACCGTCCGTGCCCGTAAGGGTGTTCTTCATCGGCCGGCCGTGAGGCCAGGGAAAAACCGAAAAAGATAGCAGCGGCAGCCACCACGTCTCCAGCCGACTCGAATCCGTCCGCCATCACCGATGCCGACCGCCCCACGATGCCGACGGTGATCTTCAGCGCAGACAGCGTGGCGCTGACACCAATGCTGATAAGCGCCACCTGCTTGCCGATCCTGATTTTCGCCGAACTCTTCAACCGTTGTCCTCTGTGTGGCGGGTCCGCCTGGCGGTTTTCAGTCTTCCGCCCGGCAAATCCGAAGATGAATGGCTCCCCTGTGCCAGCCCCGCATCTTACCGCACACTTAGCCCCCCACGCCACCCTCCCGCACCACCTCGCCTCAATGGACCGGGGCGGATTCCCGGGTGGGCTTCTTGGCCCGATCAAAATGGTGTTACTATTACTCCCTTCACCATGACGACACGAGCCGAAATCACTCCCTCAAGCCGCGTGATTCGCAATTACTACGAACGCGTCGAAGCCTTCGACCGCCAGCACGTTTTCAACGAAATGAACGTTCGCACGGCGTTCGAGTTTTTGCTCGCGGAAGCCGTAAAGCTCAAGGGCTGGACGTTCATCAGCGAACTCAGCGCAATGTCAGGCGGGAGCCTGGTCCGGCCCGACGGCACGGTTCGAGACGGCAACAGCCTGCCGCGTGGCTATTGGGAAGCCAAGGACACCCAGGACGACCTTGAAACCGAAATCAGGAAGAAGATCGCCCGCGGTTACCCCCTCTCGAACATCATTTTCGAGGATACGCAGACCGGCATCCTCTACCAGAACAAGGACAGGATTAACGGCTCGTTCAACCTTGGGAACCCCAAAGAACTGGCTGCCCTGCTCAATCAGTTTCTTTCCCACACCGAGCCGGACATCGAAGGCTTCGAGGAAGCGGTCGAAGAGTTCAAGGAGCGCGTGCCGGAGCTCGCCCGGGGATTAGTGGCTAAGATTCAAGAGGCACACCGGACTAACCTTCACTTCCAACGCGCATTCGAAAATTTCTTCAAGCTCTGCCGCAGCGCGCTCAATCTCAACATCCGCGTCGAAGCCGTGGATGAGATGCTCGTCCAGCACCTTCTTACTGAGCGGCTGTTTAGCACGGTTTTCAACAACCGGGAGTTCGTTAAGCGCAACGCCATCGCCGCCGAGGTAGAACGCGTCATTGACGCGCTCGTCAGCAAGAGTTTCGACCGCACCGAGTACCTCAAGAGCCTGGACCGCTTCTATCTCGCCATTGAAAGTGCTGCCCGCACCCTCCCGGACTTCAGCGATAAGCAGCATTTCCTCAACACCGTCTATGAGCGCTTTTTTCAGGGGTACTCGGTCAAGATCGCCGACACGCATGGCATCGTTTACACCCCGCAGCCCATTGTGGACTTCATGTGCGCCAGTGTGGCCGAAGTGCTGGAAAAGGAGTTTGGAAAGTCGCTCTCAAGCCCCGACGTTTACGTCATCGATCCCTGCACCGGCACGGGCAATTTTGTGGTCAATCTGCTTTGCCGCGTCTCGCATCGCGACCTGCCCCGTTTCTACCGCGAGCAGCTTTTCGCCAATGAGGTGATGCTCCTGCCCTATTACATCGCCGCCCTCAACATTGAGCACGCCTATTACGAACTGACGGGCCAATATGAACCTTTCGAGGGGCTCTGCTTCGTGGATACGCTCGACCTTGCCGAAGGCAGCCAGGCGCATCTCGGCTTCGTAACGGAAACCAACGCCGAGCGTGTCGAACGCGAGCGCAAAGCGCCAATTACGGTGGTTATTGGCAACCCGCCGTACAACATGAACCAGCAGAACGAGAATGACAATAACAAGAACCGGAAGTACGAGGTTATCGACGGGCGAGTGGCAGAGACCTACGCGAAGGATTCCAAAGCAAGCAGTAAGACTGCGCTCTCTGATCCCTACGTGAAGTTTTTCCGCTGGGCAACGGACCGTTTGCAGGGGCGCGACGGCATTGTCTGCTTTGTTTCCAACAACAGCTTTGTCGATCAGCACGCCTTCGACGGGATGCGTAAGCATCTCCTTCGCGATTTCACCAGCATCTACCACCTTGATTTGCACGGAAATGTCAGACGCAATCCAAAGCTGAGCGGGACAACTCACAACGTGTTCGGCATCCAGGTAGGCGTCGGCATAACGCTGGCCGTCCGCAGGCGTGGCACCGCCGTCCGTGGCACGGGCGTCCCGCCCGTGGAAGACCATGGCCCAGAGAGCCATGCCACAAACCATGGGCAAGATGCCCATGCCACTGCACGTGGCACGGCCGTCTCGGCCGTGGAAGCACATGCCCCAGAGGGCAATGCCACGTTGAAAATACGTTACGGTGCCTGCCTGCCCCACTGGACGCGCGGCGGCGCCACGTACGCGGTCTGCTTCCGCCTTGCCGATTCGCTGCCCAGCCAGGTCATCGATGCCTGGAAGTTTGAGCGAATGGACATCACCAGGACCGCCCAGCAAATGAACCGTCCCCTGAGCAGCCAGGAACAGCAGCGCCTTGATAAGCTCTTTTCCGAAAAGGTCGAGAAATATCTGGACGAAGGGC
>JAKAWN010000158.1 GCA_021827245.1 Acidobacteriota bacterium
TTGTGCCAAGGGCTGTGCGCAAATTCACAATTCACACCTTCACCCCAGAGTCTCCTTCTGGACCTAGCTGCCGCTTGAACGGTGTGGTTCAGGTTGGCTTTTTAAGGAATTAAGACTTTGGGGGACGATAGGTTGCGGATGTGGTGTCGGTTTCCCAAACCGTTACGGAACGCACGCGCACGTCATGATCCTGAATCTTTCGGTCGAGTTCGCTGCCAAGATAGTAGGCCAGATTTTCAGCTGAAGGGTTGACCTGGTTAAAAGGCTCCAGGTCATTTAAGAAACGGTGGTCAAAAGATTCCGCAAGCTCCTTCAGGGCAGCCCGCAAATCCGTAAAATCCACAAGCAGTCCGATGGAATTGAGCTTATCACCCGCTACGACGACTTTGACCCGATAGTTGTGCCCATGGACGTTTTCACACTTCCCCTTGTAACCGCGCAGCGCGTGACCTGCGGCAAAAGAATATTCCACTGAAACCTCAAACATTGACCCTCCGGCTCCCTGGCCCGTGGCGTGATCCTCAGGCCGGCCTCAAACCGTCAAGGCCTCACTTCAGTCCTGCCGTTCAGGCGCCGTGTAGTTTCTTTGGGCCTTTATGCCCCGAACGCGTAGCCCCAGCGGCTAAAGCCAGCCCTCTTCCAATGGCCATCACGAGGCGGCACGGCTGAAGCCCTCCCCTGACACGCCAGCCATTCATTCCAACATTATCTCGCTACGGACATTCTTGCATAAATGCACTAACCTCTTCCAGCCGCGCGGCGCGGCGGTAAGCCGGCAGGCTGTTAAAAAAAACCTTTCCATATTGTTTGCGCACGATGCGGTGGTCAAGGATGCCCAGCACACCACGGTCGGATTCGCTGCGAATCAGGCGTCCGAAGCCCTGCTTGAGGGCGATCACGGCCTCCGGGATCTGGTACTCGACAAAAGCGTTGCCGCCCTCCTCGTTGATCTGGCGGATTCGGGCGGCCACCACCGGGTCCGTAGGAACGGCGAAGGGCAGCCGGTCAACGATCACGGCGCTCAGTTGCTGCCCCTGTACATCAACCCCCTGCCAGAACGAGCTGGTGGCAAACAGCACGGCATGAGGCGTTGATCGAAACTTATCCAGCAGCGCGGTTCGCGGCGCCGAACCCTGGATCATCAACGGGTAACGCAGCCGCCGGCGTACGCGTTCATAAACCGCCCGCATCTGCTGATAGGACGTAAACAGCACAAAAGCGCGGCCCTCGGTGGCTTTCAGCAGATTGACGATTTCGCTGGCCGCTCGTGGCGCGAAGTCCGGTTCGCGCGGGTCGGGAAGATGCAGCGGAGTGTACAGGATCGCCTGCCGGCCAAAGTCAAAGTGAGATTCCAGGATCTTTTCGCGGGCCATCCCGATGCCCAGGCGGCGCTTGAGAAAATCAAATGTTCCGCCCACGGCGAGAGTGGCGGAGGTCAGGATAACCGTCCGGACCTGCCCGAACAACTTTTCACGAAGGATGGGCGAAACATCAATCGGCGACGCCTCAATGAAAACACCGCGTCCCCTTCTTTCCCACCAGTAGACCAGCGTCCGGTCGCGGCTCTCCATGATGATTTCCAGCGCCTGACGGATTTCCGCCGAGCGCCGCGCCAGATTGTTGATTTCTTCAGGCCGGTCCTTGACGCGGAGCAATTCCGTCTCAAGCCGCACCAGAGCGTTCAACAAGGCTGAGTAAGTGCCCCTGTGAACCTCCAGGAAGCTTTCGCGATTGTCGAAACTCGTGCGGCCATCGCCGGCCGGAAACAGCTCAAAGAAGAGTTCGCTGCGCCGGCGAAGCTCCCGGACTGCGCTCAGCACTTCGCCGCCTTCAAGGCCCTTCATCCTCAAAGTGGCCTCGGTGTCGCGCGCCAGCTCTTCAAGCTTGTAGTTGGAAACTTTGATGCCGAAGTACTGCGTGACAACATCCTCAATCTCATGAGCCTCGTCGAACACGACAGCCGTGTAGTCCGGAAGAAGGCTTGCGTAATCGGATTGTTTCAGCGCCAGGTCGGCAAAAAACAGGTGGTGATTCACGATGATCAGGTTGGATTCCGCCGCCCGCTGATGCATCCAGGTGATGAAGCAGCGCTCAAATTGCGGGCATTTCTGGCCGGTGCAGCTTTCCCGGCGGGCATCGACGTGCGACCACAACTCGCTCGAATCCGGAAGGCCGGCAACTTCCGTACGGTCGCCGATTTCCGTGCGGGTTTCCCATTCGCGCAGTTGACCATAAAGGCGGACTTCCTCAAGCCCGTTCAGGACCGGCTGCTTTTCCAGGTCATAGAGCTTTTGCCGGCAAAGATAGTTCTGCCGGCCCTTCATCAAGGTGGCGCGCAGCGTTGGAAAAAGCTTTCGGATGAATGGGATGTCCTTGTAAAAGAGCTGCTCCTGAAGGTTCTTGGTTCCCGTTGAGATGACCACTCGCTGCCCGCTGCGAATCAGCGGAACCAGGTAAGCGAGGGTTTTGCCCGTTCCTGTGCCGGCCTCAACAATCAGGTGCTGGCCGTTTTCAAGGGACGACTCGACGACCTCAGCCATTTCCAACTGGCCGGGGCGATACTCGAAGCTCGGATGATGGCGGGCCAGCCAGCCTGACGGGCCGAAAATCCGTTCGAGCGGCGCTTTTTCCGATATTCCGCGACTGTTGACAGCCATGTTGTACGGTACAGACCCGACAGACACCCGAAGGTCAATCTGGCAGGAGACTACAACCTCACGTTAGACTGTAGGTTGTTCACTGGCAAGAATAACACAGAAGCTTCACGGCTGATTCCAGCCAGCCTTGCAGGTATGAGGTCTATGCAGAAGTTGCCGCTTATCGTCATTCTCGGACGCCCCAACGTGGGCAAATCAACGCTCTTCAATCGAGTTGTGGGCAGCCGCCGCGCGCTGGTGGGAAATGAGCCGGGGATGACCCGCGACCGCATCGAAGAGACCGCCGAATGGCAGGGGAAGCGCTTCAATCTGGTGGATACGGGCGGGATCGTCCCGCAGGACCGGGATATGATTGCCACGGAAGTTTTGCGGCACGCGCAAATGGCGATCGAAAAGGCGGCACACCTGATTCTGGTGATCGACGGGCGCGAAGGAGTGCTTCCCCTCGACGAAGAACTCTGCAACCTGCTGCGGCAGACGGGCAAACGCGTTTCCGTGGCCGTTAACAAGATCGACCTTCCAATGCACACTCCCCTTGCTGCGGAGGCTGCCCGCCTGGGCATCGCGGACACCTTTCCTGTTTCGGCTGAACATGGCCTGGGAGTCGACCAACTGCTCGACCACGTCACGGCAGATTTGCAGACTCCGGAAGAGGTTGCTGCCGGCGCTGAAGAACCGGTAAGGATCGCCATCATCGGGCGACCCAATGTCGGCAAGTCGACGCTGCTCAATTGCCTGGCCGGGCAGGAGCGTTCCATCGTCACGCCGGTGGCCGGGACCACCCGCGATGCCGTGGACGTGGAAGTGGAGCGAGATGGCGCAAGGTACGTGTTTGTGGATACGGCCGGCATCCGGCGCAAAGGGAAGACCAAGCTGCTGGCGGAGAAGCTGAGCGTGATCCAGGCGCGAAAGCATCTGGAGAGCGCTGACATTGCCCTGGTGGTGATTGACGCCGGGGAAGGCGTGACCGCTCCCGATACGCACATCGCCGGCTATGCTCATGAGAGCCGCCGTTCCGCCATCCTGGTGGTGAATAAATGGGATGCCATCCAGAAGGGGCCAACCGTTACACGTGATTACACGCAGGAACTGCGCGAGCGCATGAAGTTCCTGGATTACGCGCCGATAGTGTTCATTTCAGCTCTGAAGGGGCAACGAATTGAGAGCCTGTGGCGGGTGATCGCCGAGGTGACTGCGGCCCGCAGAATCCGTGTGCCGACTTCACAGATGAACGCGTTTCTGAAGGGGATTGATCTCCGGCGACTTCCCAGTTTTCGCGGCCGTCCTTTGCGCGTTTATTATCTGACTCAAGCCGGTGTTTCTCCGCCCACCTTCATTGCGTTCACCAATCGCGCCGGGAAACTCCACTTTTCCATCGAGCGGTTTCTCGAGAACCGCATTCGGGAAACATTTGGCTTTGTCGGGAGCCCCATTGTCATCAAATCGCGGTCCCGGACGTGAACTTTCCGAGGCGAATAAAAGTCGAGAAAATGGTGAAAATCTGTTAATTTAGTGTAAAATTCATTGCATCTTGTTTGACCTTGGTGGTCACGGTAGTGCTATGCTGAGCTCAAGTTAATCTATGCCTGCCTAACCCGAGGCAACATGCTTGGAGTAACGTTTCCGAAATCATACAGAAGGGAGCCAGGAATAAATGTCATGGGAGATGTCGACTATTCGGGTAATATTCATTGTTTCCGTCATTACGGCTGCTTACCACTTGCGGCCATTTCACTGGTCATCATTAGTGTCATCCCTGGTTGGCGCGGCGTTGGCATCGGCTTTTATTATCATCGAGATGCGCCTCAGGAAAGCCAGCCTTAAACGCCTGATCGGCGCGGTTGTCGGTGCGTCCCTGGGTGTACTGGGCGCATTGGTAGTCAGCCATTTGCTGAGCCTGACCTCGCTCGAGAAGATGTCTGTTTCATATGTCCAGATTACTCTTCTTCTTCTGCTGGGCTATATTGGTCTGGTTGTCGGGGCTTCCAAGGGTGACATGCTGAACCTGGCCGCGATGGGCGGTATTTTCGCCGCTGAGCGGCAGGGCAGGAAAAGCAGCAAGATTCTCGACACCAGCGTGATCATCGACGGCCGCATTGCCGATATCTGCGAAACAGGATTTATCGAGGGGCCATTGATCCTCCCGCAATTTGTGCTTCGCGAATTACAGCTTGTGGCTGACTCGACCGACCCGCTCAAGCGCAACCGTGGAAGGCGCGGCCTTGACGTCATGCAACGGATCCAGAAAACACCCTCTGTTCAGGTACAGATTGTGGAAGAGGACTTTCCTCAGATCCGTGAGGTCGATCTCAAGTTGATCGAGCTGGCCAAAAAATTCGAGGGCAAAATCCTCACCAACGATTTCAACCTGAACAAGGTTGCGCAGCTTCAGCACGTCCCGGTCCTGAATATCAATGAGCTGGCCAACGCTCTGAAGCCCGTGGTTCTTCCCGGTGAAATCATGCGGGTGTTTATCCTTAAGGAAGGCAAGGAATACAATCAGGGCGTTGCCTATCTGGATGATGGTACGATGGTCGTGGTGGATAACGCCAAGAAGATGATCTCCAAGACGATTGATATTTCCGTGACCAGCGTCTTGCAGACAACGGCTGGGAAGATGATCTTCGGGAAATACGAGAACGCCAAACAGCGAATCGAGGTGGCTCAGTCCTAGCACCCCGGCAGGTGCGTCCTGAAACGGCCGGGAGCGGCCGACGGGAGCCGGTTTTATTCCTACAATGAAAGTCCTAGCGATTATTCCTGCTGCGGGCGCGGGCGTCCGCATGGGTGGAGAAACACCCAAGCAATTTCTTTCCCTCGAGGGCGTGCCGATTGTCGTCCATACCCTGAGGAAGTTCAGCGACGCGGATACCATAGACGAGATATATCTGGGTGTGCGGCCTGAAGACATGGATCGCGCCCATGCCGAGATTCAGAGGGAAAGCTTCAGCAAGCCAGTCCGCGTTGTGGCGGGAGGCGTGACACGGCAACAGACCGTTACCCTTGCGTTGCGGGAGGTGCGGTCGAACGCGGAAATCGTCGTGGTTCACGATGCGGTGCGCCCTTTCGTAACCACGGAGATGATCCGCCTGGCGGTTGAGGCAGCACGCAAATCGGGTGCGGCGATTCTCGGCATCCCGAGTGTTGACACCGTGAAGCAGGTGGAGCGGCAAACGATTCTAGGCACCATCCCGCGCGAACGCATTGTGCTGGCTCAAACCCCGCAGGCGTTCCACTTCGATGTTCTCAAGGAAGCCTGCGACCGGGCGGAAGCAGACGGTTACGAAGGAACGGATGAATCGAGCCTGGTGGAACGCCTGGGCCGCACGGTTACGGTATTGATGGGATCAGACCGGAACATCAAGATTACCAAGCCTTCCGATTTGCCGCTGGCTCGCCTCTTTCTTGCCCAGGAACACGAACAGGCAGAACGCCGCGCAAGAACGCTCCTGTAAGAGGGAATCCCGGTAAAATAGAGTCCTGAAAATCGGGCTCCGCTGAAGGCCGAGAAAAAACGAGAGAAAAGACTGTGAACTCCAAGTGCGCGGACCGAATCGGTTTTGGAAATGACGTGCACCGGCTGGCTGCCGGACGCAAGTTGATTCTCGGCGGCATCCACATCCCGTTTGAACGAGGGCCAGTGGGACATTCCGATGGTGACGCGCTGGCTCACGCCGTCTGCGACGCTCTGCTGGGAGCGGCCGCGCTGGGAGACATCGGGCAGCACTTTCCCGACACCTCGCCCGAGTGGCACGACGCTTCGAGTCTGTTGTTCCTGCAGCGAGCCCGGGAACTGCTGGATGCCGCGGGCTATCGAATCGCCAACGTGGATTCAACCATCAGCCTGGAACGGCCCAAGCTTGCGCCTTTTGTTTCACAGATGCGAGAAAAGATTGCTGAATCGCTCGGAATCCTCCCCGACCAGGTAAGCATTAAGGCAAAAACCGGCGAAGGCATTGACGCCGTTGGCAAGGGCGAGGCCATCCGCGCGGATGCTGTCGTCCTGATTGAATCGCTTGCTGCTGAATTCCCTCGGCCAAAGCCGCGTACGCAAGGGCAGTGGGTATAGGGCGGCCGCAGCAAATCTCCACAAAAGACCCGCCGCGAACGAAGATTTCACTTATCGGTGTAAGATCTCAGGGAATGTTCTCAATCCGAAAAGGGAGGGGTATTGTCGCTCCCATCCCTGCCATCTGCTATCACTGAATTCACTTGCAATCCTTGAAACCGGAGCTTAGCATTAGGGTCACAATTCCTTTCCGAGGTGAATCCTATGACGGTTTCGACCTTGACCGAATCGCGTGGGGAAGTCTTCTCGATTACGGAGGCCACGACAGTTTATGAAGCTGCTCGTTACCTCCGTGAGAAGCAAGTCCGTGCGGTGGCCGTTTGTAACGACCAGGGAAAAGTGGTAGGGGTTGTTTCACAAAGCGATATCTCCGACAAAGTTGCCGCAGAGAACAAGTGTCCTGAATGGGTCCGCGCATCGGAGATCATGAGCAGGAGCCTGGTTATGGTCTCGCCGGAAAAATCGCTCGAGGAATGCCTGGACCTGATGGAAAAGCACGGCATTTATCACCTGCTCGTAGTCGCGGAAAACAATGCCTACCGCGGGATGATCTCGATCCAGGATTTGCTGAAGGTTATTGCGATACAAAATCGAACTCGCGCCGATAGTCTGGAAGACTATATTGTAGGCAGGCGTTAGTCTCAGGGGCGCCCTTCAGGAAGGGTGTTATAGTTGAGTGGCCTTGCGTGCATATGCTCGTCGGGCAAGGCGCACCCGTCCGCCTCCTCGCCAAGGGCGTGCGGAAGTACGGCGCCCTGAATCACTCTGCCGGAAAAACAAAGCCACTCGCGGCGTGTTGCCGGCCTGGTCAGTTGCCACACGCGGAGGTTGCCGGCAATCACATGGACACGTGCAGAGTCTGCAACGTACCATATGCGCCGGAAGAGTTTCGGTGCCATCATGAATCTTAGACGAGTTTGACTTTGGCCAGATGAAGCCGGGACATGATCCTATGAACCGCAATGTGGCAGCTTTTTCAGGAACCACCTTCGACCTTGTGGTGATCGGCGGAGGCATCAACGGGGCGGCGACGGCGCGGGAAGCCGCGTTGCGCGGCATGAAGGTCGCGTTGATGGACGCACACGATTTTGCGAGCGGCACCTCCAGCCGCTCCTCCAAGCTGATTCATGGCGGTCTGCGTTATCTTCAGCAGTTCGAGTTTCGGCTGGTGGGAGAAGCTCGCCGAGAGCGGCGCCTGCTGCGCGAACTTGCGCCCCATCTGGCGCGGCCCGTGCCCTTTCTCCTGCCTATCTATCAGGGCGACCCTTATTCGCCGCTCAAGATTCGGCTGGGACTCACCATTTATGATCTGTTGGGAAATCTTGGAGGGGCAGACCGGCACCAGACGCTCAGCAAGGATGAGCTTCTCCGGCGGGTACCGGCGCTCCAGCCTAACGGGTTGCGGTCTGGAGCGCTCTATTATGACTCGGAAACGGATGACGCCCGCCTCACCATCGAATGCCTTGTGGATGCGGCTTCCCACGGAGCTGTGATTGCCAACTACGCGGAAGTGCGCGCCTTCAGCCTGGGCACGCGGAAAAGAGACGGCTGTCCCATAGTGGCAACGGCCGAAGTGGAGGACCACCGAAGCGGCAAGCGGTATGAGGTCATGTCGCGATTCTGGGTAAACGCTACGGGACCCTGGGTAGACCACGTGCGGAGTTTCCTGCCCGGCTACGACGGATCAAAAACTGTCCGGCTGACCAAGGGTACACACATTGTTGTGCCGCCGGTCGCGGGAAATAGTGCCTTGTTCGCAGCCATCCTTCCTGGCGAACGAATATTCTTGATGATGCCCTGGCATCGGCATGCGCTCCTTGGGACCACGGACACCGACTACAGCGGCGACGCGGACCACGTGCAGCCGGATAGCGACGACATTGAATATCTTCTGCGCGCAGTGAACCGGGTGCTTCGCCAGCCCCTCGAGAGGAGCGACGTGATCGGGAGTTTCGCAGGTTTGCGGGCGCTGGTCATCCAGCCCGGCGCAAGCCCTTCCGAAAACACCCGCGAGTGCCGATTCCATCTGGACCCGTGGGCCGCGAATCTGATTACGGTTTGCGGCGGAAAGTTGACAACGGCACGCGCCCTGGGAGAAAAGCTGGTGGACCAGGTTGTGGCGAATCTGCCTGGCAGTTCACCGGCGGAGTGGGCAGAGCACCCAAGTCGGGAATGGCCTCTTCCGGGCGGCCACATGACTGACTTTGAAAATTATCTCAAGGTTTCCGCCGTGGACGCAGTGCGCCTGTTCGGGATCCCGCGAGCTGCAGCGGAGCGCCTGGTGCGGACTTATGGAACACAGTGGGAGCAGGTGCTGGAGCCTATCCATTCGGATCTCAAACTCGGCGAGCCGCTTCCCGGCAGCGACGAATTCCTGAACGCGGAAGTAGTCTTTGCCATTGAACATGAAATGGCGCTGGAGCTTGACGACTTCTTCCTGCGCCGCTCTGGACTGAACTGGTATGCGGCGTACGCGCTCCAGGAGGCGGTGCCGAAAGTGGCGGAGATTTTTGCTGAACGGTTGGGGTGGGACCCGGCGCGCCGTGACGGTTCCATTGAAAAGTTTCGCGAGGCAGGATATTTTAGCGCTGCGCCGGCAACTTAGCAGTTTGTTGACGGGTGCCATAGCCATACCATAATGCGCGCGTCGATTGCGATACCTGGCGAGGCGAAGAGTCTTTGGATTCCGCTCGGAGCGAATTGTTCGACGTGCCTTTATGCCCTCCGTATCATTAAAGCTCGAACACGGAGTTCGTCCGTGCCTTCCGCGTTGAGCTTCATCCTGCCATTGAGGATGCGGAGCGATAAAAGGCCGGGAGCGCTTCGTTCCCTGTGGCGGCGCAGGACAACGAGCCCTGAATTGTTAATTCTCGTTGTCGGAGAAGGCATGAAGAAGCAAGCCAGAAAATACGTGATCTTCGGGCGCGTGCAAGGGGTGGGGTTTCGTTTTTTCGCCGAAAACTGGGCGCACCGCCTGGGGCTTTCAGGTTACGTCAAGAATTGCACGGACGGGACCGTGGAGGCATACGCCATTGGAGACGCCGCCGCGCTGGAAGAATTCAAGGCTCGACTGGAGGAAGGTCCGCGCAGCGCGCGCGTGGACCAGGTGCAGGAATTCGAAGAGCAAGTGAAAGGCGGCTACAGCCTTTTTGTGGTTGAAAGCGACTGGTAGCCTATCCAATACAGAGGAGACGTTGCGTGGAAAATCTCAAATCTCTGATCCGTGAAGTTCCGGACTTTCCCAAACCGGGAATTCTGTTTTACGACATCACCACTCTGCTGAAAGACCCCGTGGGGCTGCACTGGGCGGTGGATTCGCTGGCCAATCATTACGTGGGACAGGTCATCGACCGCGTGGTGGGAATTGAGGCGCGAGGCTTTATCTTTGCGCCCATGGTGGCTTATCGCCTGAACGCAGGGTTCGTGCCCGTGCGCAAGCCCAAGAAGCTTCCCGCTGAGACTTCGCGAGTCGAGTATAGCCTGGAATACGGGAAAGATGCACTCGAGGTCCATCGCGACGCCATCAGCGAAGGACAGCAAGTGCTGATTATCGACGACCTGCTGGCCACCGGAGGCACAGCGGCGGCCGTCGCTCAACTGGTGGAGTCACTGGGAGGAAATGTGGTGGGTCTGGGTTTCCTGATTGAACTCGAATTCCTGAAGGGAAAAGAGAAGCTCTCGAAATACAATCTGCATTCGGTTTTGAAGTATTGATGCGGACTTTCATTGACATATCGCGGATCGGCGAGAGGGCGCGGCTTTCAATCGTGCCGGAAGATGAAGCCTCCAAAACCTTCCCGAATTGTGTCTGGCGCCGCGGTACACTTACATCGCCGAACACGAGATGGAAGGCATAGATCTGTGGCTGATCGCATTGCCGCGGGGATATATCCGAGCCTTTTAGCGTCCTGAAATACGGGCCCTTATTCCTTTTCAGTCTCTCCCTCAGGCTGAAGGGCCTTGAGGATAGTATCCAGGAAATAACTTTCTGGCAGGGAGCCTTCGAGCGATTGTTCCGCGTTGATCACCGTCTTGGGTACAGCGTGGACGCGATACTGGGTAACCAGGTCGGGAAATTCAGTAGCCTCGATGCAGTCGGCCGTGACGTGTTCGCTCTCCAGCGCAAACTGATGGGCCAGGCGCACCGCCCGGGGACAATGCGGTCACGTGGGAGTGACAAAAACCTCAAGGTGCACCGGCTGGCTCAGTCCGGCAAGCTTCTCCTTGCTCTCGGCCCCCAGACCTGAGCTTCCTTTTGAGACGTCGATGATTGCCTCCAGCAGAGTAGAGAATTCGTAACCCGCCGGCATCCCGTAATACCTTATTCCGTAGTCCTTGCCGTTGCGGATCACTGTCGCCGGGACTTTGTCGATGCCGTATTCAGCCGCCTTCTCTTTGTCGACGATAAAGTCATAAACTTCGAGGGAGAGCTGGTCGGACAATCCGGCGAGTTCTTCGAGCACCTGCCGCGTCTCGCGCCCGTACTCGAGATTGAGTTCCTGGGTGAAATGAATGATCTTTACGGACCCTGCCATTCCGCCGAGTCGTCGGCGGATTTCCGCGGAGTCTTCCTCCCGCAGTAGTACCATTTGCGCTCCTTCCATCTCCTCTGTAATTGACCGGCCGTTCCTTGACGCTGACGATTCTGGCAGGATATGGCGGCCAACCGAGCACGTCCCTCCCCGGCCTGCAGTGATTCGATGCTTTCAAGTAAGCGAAAGATTCGAGGAAGAGCCGTTAGTTCCTCAGCTCGACGATGGTGGCGCCACCGCCGCCTTCGCCCTGCGGAGCAAGATAAAACTTTGCGACGTGGGGATGTGAGGCGAACATTTCATGGAGATTCTTGCGAAGGATTCCTTTGCCAAACCCGTGAATCACGCGCAGCCGCGCGCGCCCTGCCGTGTACGCCCGGTCCAGAAACTCGTCTACACGCTCGAGCGCCTCTTCCGCCGTGTTTCCAATTACATTGATTTCATCAGGCACGTCGCCCGACGAGGCCTCAACCCGCATGCCCAGGCGGCCGTGGGCTGCGGGAGCGTGTTCTGATGGCTCTGTCCTCCGGGCAACGATCTGTGCTTCGTCTCCAGTGATTCGCAGGCGCAAATTTCCCACCTGCACCTGGAGCTGCCCATCATCGTCAATTTCTGTGACGGTGCCGGGCGTGGAAAGGTTCGGAATTCGTACCTGGTCGCCAACCGCAACAGGCGCTTCGGGCCCGGCCGGGCGTTCCGGCGCCGGCTCGGCCAGAACATTCAGCACCTGCGCGTTCCATTCTTCGCGAACTTCCTGCTTCAGTGCCACCACTTTGCGGTCTACGCCCTTAGGCAAGCGCGGTTTCTCGACCCGGGCGCGCAACTCGGCCAGAACGTCGTCCCAATGCTTTTCCATCTTCCGCAGCGTTTCTTCAAGACGTGTGTCGAGTTCTTTCAGTGTCGCGTGGCGCTCCTGCCGGGCTTTGGACTCCAGTTCGGCCGCGCGCTCCTGAAGTTTCCGCTCCTCGGCTTGCAGGTTCGCCAATTGCGCCTCATACATCGCTCTCTGCTCGTGGAGAGATTGGAGAAGCGCCGAAGCCTCGGCCTCCTCTGACCCGATCAGTTCGCGAGCCTTTTCGAGAATGTCTTCGGGCAGGCCCAGGCGCGCCGCGATATCGACGGCGTTGGACTTTCCGGGAAGGCCCACCAGCAGCCGGTAAGTAGGTTGCAAGGTTTCCTCGTCGAACTCCATGGCGGCGTTTTCAGCCTCCGGAGTCTCGCTGCCATAGGCTTTCAGCCGTCCATGATGAGTGGTCACAAGAGTCAGCGCGCGCGACTTTCTGAAGCGCTCGAGAATGGCGATTGCCAGCGCCGCGCCTTCGCCGGGCTCGGTGGTCGAGCCCAGTTCGTCCAGCAGCACCAGATCGCCCGGTCCGACAACTTCAACCATGTCGCGGATGCTGTTGATGTGAGCCGAGAATGTGCTCAAATTCGCCTGGATGGACTGCTGATCGCCGATGTCCGCCAGCACGCGATAGAACAACGGCAGTTGAGCTTCACTGGCGGCGACCGGCAGCCCGGCCTGCGCCATCAGGGCGGCAATCCCGACGGTCTTGAGCGCTACCGTCTTGCCACCGGCATTCGGCCCGCTGATTACCATCAGGCTCTTGGGCTCCTGTAATGCAATTGCGAGCGGCACCGATTTCAGGCCGGTTTTCCGGAGACTGTATTCGAGCAGAGGATGGCGAACCTCCGAGAGCAAAAGCCGCCGGCCGGTGTTGAACAGCGGAATACAACACTCGTAGGCTATGGCGAAAGCGGCTTTGGCAAAGACCATGTCCAGCTCGGCAAGGATGGACGCCGCGCCCAGAAGGTCGGCCAGGCGAGCCCGGAGCTTTCCCGTGAAATTGCCCAGGATACGTTGCGTTTCGGCATACTCGCGGTCCTCAAGTTCCACCAGCTCATTGTTCAGCGGCACGGTTTCCATGGGTTCGAGGAAGACGGTGGCACCCGATGAGCTTGCACCGTGGATCACTCCTGGGACGTGCCGCTTTTCTTCCGCACGGATAGGAATTACCAGCCGCTCGTTGCGCAGCATCACGACGGCGTCCTGCAACACCTTGTCACGGCTGAGGCGCCGCATCAGGCTCTCAAGCGCTTTCTGAATTTCCTGCCGCGCCAGCTCGATCGCACGGCGAATGCGGCCAAGCTCCGGGCTGGCGGAGGAATCAAGCGTGCCGTCGGGGTGGATTTTGCCATTCAACTCTGAAAGCAGAGAGCGGAAGTCGGGCAGTACGGCAGTTAGGTCCGTAAGATGCGGGAAGGCGTCCCGGTCGAACAGCTTCCTTATTTCCTGCGCCTTTTGCATCACCGCGAGAACGACCAGAATCTCGCGCGCGGTGCATGAAGCTCCTTCGACGTGCAGAGATCGGA
>JAKAWN010000159.1:0-876 GCA_021827245.1 Acidobacteriota bacterium
TGCCTCCGATGGCTTGTATCATCGAACGACTCTTTCTCTCACACGCCTGTTGATTCTAACTGCCTGCGGATGATCCTTGCCATCCATCACCGCAAAGCCGCCGCTCGAAATAGCAAGCCGACGCAGGGGCTGAGCGTGAAGCGGAATATGGAGATCAGCAGGGCGAGCGCAGCCAGTGCTTTTTCGCCGCCGGAAAGCAGCAGGATGTTCTGCAGGCGCTTGCCGGGTACCCGGACCGCGATGTCGAGCCCGCTGTCAGGGTCCTCTTCGACGGTCAAGAGCGACTGGCCGATGCCCGTGACGAAGCCCGGCTTCATTCATGAGACTTTCAGCCATTTTCATACCTACTCGCTTGGAAATCAGCTTTTGGCTTTGTTTTCTGTGATTCCAGTATCCAGCCGGGCCCGCTGAGGGGAGGACCTGCCCTGATCGTGAGCTTTTCATGACCACACCAGGGCAACATATTGTGGAGCGACAATAAACTGAACATACATCCAAGAGAGTCGGGGGAGTGGATTCAATGAATCGTAGGCGCCAGCCAGATTCCGAAAATTGTTGGGAAAAATCCGGGACTCCAGGTGTCGCGGCCTGCTGGGGAGTCATTGCGCAGACTCCCTCGAAGGTGATTCTCAGTTTGTCGTGCGCTTCGTGGAGGTTGCGGAATCCGGAGCGGATCACGTCTTCGAGTTCTTTCAGATGGGGTTCTGACATAGTGCCCCTTGAAACAGTAAGTTCCATGCCTTGCAGCGGGACAAAATTTGTGACGGTGAGTGCCACCGCCAGCAGCTTCGGCAGAAACAGTATCAGTACGGTCAAGGCAAGCAGAATAACCGCAAGTCCCCGATGCCACACCGGCCAGACCGGAAACAGACCGTG
>JAKAWN010000159.1:886-13616 GCA_021827245.1 Acidobacteriota bacterium
CAGTAAGTTCCGAGCCTTGCCGGAGGACATAATTTGTGACGTATTTGTGACGTCCGTCCTTCCAAAACTGCCATAGTTGACGAATTGCTCGGACTGATTCTAAACAAATTGTTTGTTTCCAGTCACCGGCTAGTGCATTCGGCTTACAGGCTTGCTCGCGCCGCCTTTGCCGGAGTTCTGATTGAGTTCCCCTGGAAGTGCCCGGCTGTGGATTGTCTTTCCTCATTCGTCGGCCGGTCAAAAGGTTGCCTTTGGCCTTCCGCGCGCATGTACAAATGGAATCAGCATGCGCAGAGGAATGTTGACAAAGAGTGTGACAGTGAGTGAATATAAAGGGGTTCACCATTATGGAACCAGGGACAGAAGAGAATTGGATACGCATTTTCTGAAAAAAGAACGAGGAAAAGTACGCTGGCACGTTGTTGATGCCGATGGTGTTGTGCTGGGGCGTTTGGCCGCCCGCACTGCACGGCTCCTGATCGGGAAGGATTTCCCGGATTGGACTCCGTTTTCGGATCATCGTGAAGGCATCATCGTCATCAATGCGGAAAAAGTACGCTTGACCGGAAGAAAGCTTGAGCAGAAAGTTTACCGGCATCACACCGGATATCCGGGAGGGCTGAAAGAGATTTCGGCTCATCGGCTGCTTGAAACCAAGCCGGAGGCGCTGGTACGAGAAGCAGTTCTCGGAATGCTGCCGAAATCCCGTTTGGGAAGCCGATTGACAACGCGACTGAAGGTTTATGCAGGCCCAAGGCATCCGCATGAGGCACAGAACCCTGTGCCAGCCCGCCTGGCGGTTTAGCACGGTAGATACACTAAGAGATTCTGATGATGAGGAGTTGGTGTGGCTGAGTTAAGTCAATTTTGGGGTACCGGACGTAGAAAAACTTCTGTGGCGCGGGTGAGGCTCGAGCCCGGCACCGGAAAGATTCAGGTGAATCACCAGTCCTTTGAGGAGTACTTCCCCTCCGAGGTGTTGCGCGCCGAAGTCCGGCAGCCGCTGGCATTTACGGAAAACGAAGGCAAGTTTGATATTATGGTAAATGCGCGGGGTGGCGGGATCCACGGCCAGGCGGGAGCCGCCCGGCTGGGCATTGCTCGCGCACTGATCGTCTTTGACCCCGAATTGCGTGCCCGTTTGCGACAAAGTGATTTCCTCACGCGCGACCCTCGTGCCAAAGAAAGGAAGAAGTACGGCCAGAAGGGTGCCCGCAAGCGGTTCCAATTCTCGAAGCGGTAAAATAAAGATCGACAGGCGTCAGGCGTTTGGACCCGAGCACGGGTTTCGGGTCAGTGAACGCCCCGGATTTTTCGCTGTTGGAGGAAATTTGTCGAATATTACGATGAAGGAATTTCTGGAGGCCGGTGTTCACTTCGGCCACCAAACGCGTCGCTGGAACCCCAAAATGAAAGAATACATTTATGGGGAGCGGAACGGCATTTATATTATCGACCTCCAGAAGACCCTCAAGCTTTTCAAGGAAGCGACAAAATTCCTTGCTGACCTTGCCCGGAATGGCAGAGTTATTCTTTTTGTGGGGACCAAGCGCCAGGCGCAGGATGCCATTGCTGAAGAGGCCCAACGGTGCCAGATGTTTTACATCAACCATCGGTGGCTTGGAGGATTGCTGACGAACCATACCACCATCCAACGGTCGATCCAGCGATTGCGAGAGCTCGAGGAAATGAGCAAGGACGGAAGGTATGATCTGCTGACCAAGAAGGAGGTTCAAAGGCTGGAGCGGGAACGGAAGCATCTGGACCAGAACCTTGCAGGCATCAAGGAAATGCCAGGGCTGCCGGATGCTCTGTTTGTGATTGATTCGAACAAAGAAGAAATTGCGGTGCTCGAAGCCCGCAAGTTGGGAATCCCAGTTGTGGCAATCGTTGATACCAACTGTAACCCGGACGTCGTCGATTACGTGATTCCGGGAAACGATGACGCGCTCCGCGCGATTCGCCTCTTTGCCTCGCGCATTGCGGATGCGATCCTCGAAGGGCGGCAACTGGCCCTTGAAAAACAGATGGAAGAAGAGAAGATTGCCGCGGAGAAAGCTGCGGAAGAACTTGAAGCTCAACGCCAGGCTGAGGCCATCGATGCCAGCGAGCTGATTGTTGGAGAGACGGAAGTGGCTTTTGACATAGCCGAAGAAGATTACGAGAAATACCTGAAACTGGAAGAGGAAGAGGCGGAACAGGAGGTTTCGCGCGGCGCTGCGGCAGCAGCAGAAGAGGAGGATTCCGAAGGACGTGCCAGAACTGCCAAGAAACGTCAGAGGTTTCCGAGCAAGCCACGGGGCCGTCATGTTGAAGAGAGTGAACCCGATGCGCTCGGCCCTGAGGGCAAATAGGATTTGAGAAAATGATGTTTTGATGCGGTAGGCGGGCGTGGTTACTCTGCCTGCCTTTTTCGTGTCTGGAGGGTGAGAGAACGGAATGGCGGTGCCAATAGACTTGGTTAAGAAATTGCGTGAAATGAGCGGTGCTCCCATGATGGAGTGCAAGAAGGCCTTGGAGGAAGCGGGCGGCGATCTGGAGCAGGCTTTTACGGTCTTAAGAAAGCGCGGCCAGGCCGCGGCGGCAAAGAAGGCGAGTCGCGCAGCAACCGAAGGTTTGGTGGGTTCCTATATCCACGCCGGAGGGAAAATTGGCGTGATTGTCGAAGTTAACTGCGAGTCCGACTTTGTCGCCCGGAACACGGAATTTCAGCAGTTGGTTCACGATCTGGCGATGCAGATTTGCGCGACGGACCCGCGTTTTATTCGCCGGGATGATGTAGCCCCTGATGTCCTCGATCGCGAACGCGAGGTCCTGCGTGCGCAGACGGCGGGAAGCGGCAAGCCCGCAGATGTGGTGAATCGCATCGTGGAAGGGAAGCTTGGGAAATTCTACGAGGAAAACTGCCTTTACGAACAGCATTTCATCAAAGACGGAACGGGAAATGTGACTGTCGGCGAACTGATTGCTTCCAGGGTTGCCAAGTTCGGCGAAAATATCCTGGTCCGGCGCTTCTCCCGCTTCAAGGTGGGCGAGGCTGCAGGCCCAGCCGATGCAGACGAGGCATCCAATTGAGCGTCTGTGCGCGAAGGAATAGGAAGGACGCCTCTGGATCATGAGCGAGCCCGCCTTTCAACGCATCCTTTTAAAACTGAGCGGCGAAGCGCTCATGGGAGGCCGAGGTTTTGGAATCGATCCCGCCGTCGCAGCCCGGATTGCGTCTGAAGTTCATGAGATCCAGCAAATGGGTGTGCAGGTTGCGGTGGTCGTAGGGGGTGGAAACTTTATCCGCGGCGTCGCGGCCTCCCAGCACGGCATTGATCGTGTGGTTGCGGACAACATGGGAATGCTCGCGACCATCATCAACGCCCTGGCGTTGCAGGATGCGCTGGAGAAGGCGGGTTCCGTGACCAGGGTCGTGACGGCGCTCGAAATTCGCGAAATTGCCGAACCCTTTATTCGACGCCGTGCTATCCGGCACCTGGAAAAAGGGCGCGTGGTAGTTCTTGCGGCGGGAACAGGCAATCCATATTTTTCAACCGATACGGCTGCTGCTCTGCGAGCCATGGAGATCAAGGCCGATGTGATTCTCAAGGCTACCAAAGTGAATGGCGTCTACGATGCTGATCCGGCCAAGGTGGCTGATGCCAAGATGATCTCAAGAATCAACTATCTTGATGTGCTATCGCGAGGGCTTGCTGTGATGGATACCACGGCAATCTCTCTTTGCATGGACAATAACTTGCCGATCATCGTTTTCAACCTGACTGTACCAGGCAATCTGAAGCGGGTGGTGCTGGGCGAAAAAGTGGGTTCGCTGGTGGCAGCTTGAGACACACTCGAAAGGGCCTTTCTCATGATCACTGAGACGACGGCAAACGCGAAAGCTCGGATGGCGAAGGCACTTGAGGATCTGCGGGGGGAACTCTCGACCCTCCGGACCGGAAGGGCCTCTGTGGGAATCTTTGATCATCTTCGGGTGGACTATTACGGCGTGCCGACACCCCTGAACCAGGTGGCCACGCTGGGAACTCCTGAGCCCAATCTGGTGACGCTGCAACCCTGGGATCCGACCTTGCTGTCAGCACTTGAAAAAGCGATCCTATCCTCGGACCTGGGGTTGAACCCGGTGAATGATGGAAAGATTCTGCGTGTGCCGATCCCTCCACTCACGGAGGAGAGGCGTAAGGACCTTGTGAAGCATGTCCACAAGGTCCTCGAGAACCACCGCACGGCCGTCCGGAATATCCGCCGCGATGCGAATGAAGAATTGAAGCGCCTGCTGAAAGAGAAGAAAATATCTGAAGACGACGAAAGACGCGGGTTGGAAAGCATACAGAAACTTACGGATGAGTACGTGAAGAAGCTCGAGGAACAGGGAAATGGCAAAGAGGCGGAGATTTTAGGGGCGCATTGAGTCGGTTTGGTCGTGGAAGTCTTGACAGAAGCCCTTCATTTCGTGGTAAATTTAGAAGGTTTGATCCTAAGGTGGATTTGATTCAGGTGCCGATGGCCGCGGGAAGCAGGCGCGGCACTGCCACTCGGAGATTGAAGGATGCCCACATTTAACCAACTGGTTCGCCGCGGACGCACGATGGAGCGATACAAGACCTCGAGCCCCGCGCTCCAGGGTTCGCCACAAAAGCGTGGTGTGTGCATCCGCGTATATACCCAGACACCAAAGAAGCCGAACTCGGCTTTGCGGAAGGTTGCTCGCGTCCGCCTGACCAATGGTTTTGAAGTGACGACTTACATTCCCGGAGTTGGCCATAACCTCCAAGAACACTCGATTGTCCTGATTCGGGGTGGGCGCGTCAAAGATCTACCCGGTGTGCGCTACCATGTGATTCGCGGCACACTGGATTCTGCGGGGGTGACGGACCGGCGCCAGGGAAGGTCGAAGTACGGCGCGAAGCGTCCCAAGGCTTCCTGAGCGTTTCCCCGCCTGGATGCGTTTAAGGAAGGTCGTCGGGAAATGCAAAGGAGAGTGAAGAACCGAAATGCCGCGTAAGGGTTATGTCGAGCGACGAGAAGTCAAGCCGGATGCGCTATACGACAGTCCGCTGGTTCAGAAGTTTGTGAACTGTGTGATGTACGATGGCAAGAGATCGACGGCGCAGCAGATTGTCTATGATTCCTTTGAGTTGATCAAGCAGAAGACCGACGACGATCCGCTGAAAGTTTTCAAAAAGGCTCTGGACAATGTCAAGCCAATGTTGGAAGTCAAAAGCCGCCGCGTAGGCGGTGCAAATTACCAGGTGCCGGTTGAGGTGAATCGGAACCGTCAGACTTCGCTGAGTATCCGCTGGATTATTGGTTATGCGCGGGAGCGCGGAGAGAAGTCGATGGTGGAAAAGTTGACCGGTGAGCTTCTGGACGCGTCCAATAGCCGCGGTGGTGCTGTCAAAAAGCGGGATGATACGCACCGCATGGCGGAAGCCAATAAGGCCTTTGCTCATTACCGCTGGTAACCCTGAATAACCGGGGCCAACAAGGACAAGGCGGGAGGTGGTTCGGCCTCGAACCGCGATCCGCCTTGCGGGTCGTATCCAGCGACCCTCAACAACAACTGGATTTCAGACAGGCGTGACCTTCTGTGCTTGGGAAAGGGCAGAAGGAGGGATTCCTGTCAGGCGATAGGATTATGCCAAGGGTAGTGCCGTTAGAGAAAATTCGGAACATCGGCATCATGGCTCATATCGATGCCGGCAAGACCACCACGACGGAGCGGATTCTCTTTTATACGGGGATCACACATAAGATGGGCGAGGTGCATGAAGGCACTGCTGTCATGGACTGGATGGAGCAGGAGCAGGAGCGAGGGATCACCATCACCTCCGCCGCGACCACCTGTTTCTGGAACAATTACCGGATCAATATTATTGATACACCGGGACACGTGGACTTCACGGTAGAAGTTGAAAGGTCGCTCCGTGTGCTTGACGGAGCGATTGCCATTTTGGGCGCTGTGGAAGGGGTCGAGCCGCAGACAGAGGCCGTTTGGCGACAAGCCGACAAGTATCGCGTTCCCCGGATGGTTTTTGTGAACAAAATGGACCGAGTTGGAGCGGATTACGAAGCCTGCATCAAGCAGCTCCGTTCCAAGGTTCATGCCAATCCGATTCCGATCCAGTGGCCAATCGGGTCGGAAGATAATTTCCATGGCGTCGTTGATCTTGTCCAGCAGAAAGCATTCGTGTGGAAGGAAGAGACCCTGGGAGCCAAGTTTGAGGTTGAAGATATTCCCGAAAGCCTGATCGATGTCGCGCGTCAGCGCAGGGAACAATTGATTGAAACCCTGGGTGAAGCTGATGACCACATTCTCGAAAAGTACGTTCGCGGCGAGGATGTTACCGTCGAGGAAATTCAAGCTGCTCTTCGGCGAGCCACCATTGGCCTGAAGGTTGTTCCTGTCCTGTGTGGCGCGGCTTTCAAGAACAAGGGAGTTCAGCCTCTGCTTGATGCGGTCGTTGCTTATCTCCCATCCCCCGTTGATATCCCTCCGATTGAAGGTGTCAATCCAACCAACGAAGAAGAAAAGGTTATCCGCCAGGCGTCGGACGAGGAGCCTTTTTCCGCACTGGTCTTTAAGATTATGACTGATCCCTTTGTAGGCCAACTTGCTTTCATGAGGGTTTATTCCGGGTCGCTCAAGAGTGGCGATACGGTCTATAACCCGCGGCGTGACCGGCGCGAGCGCATCGGGCGATTGCTCAAAATGCATGCCAACAAGCGCGAAGAGATCAGCGAAGTTCTTGCGGGCGATATCGCCGCTGCGGTGGGACTGAAGAGCGTTTCGACAGGCGACACTGTGTGTGACGAATCTGCTTCCGTGGTCTTTGAAGCGATGGAGTTTCCGGCTCCTGTGATTTCAGTGGCAATTGAACCCAAGACCAAGGCGGACCAGGAAAAGCTGGCTGGTTCTCTTGGCAAGCTGATGCAGGAAGATCCCACTTTTCACGTCCACACTGACCCTGATACCGGGGAGACGCTGATATCCGGCATGGGCGAACTTCACCTTGAAATTCTGGTTGACCGGTTGATGCGTGAGTTCAAGGTGGGCGCCAACGTGGGACGTCCCCAGGTGGCTTACCGGGAAACGATCAGCAAAGCGAGCGAGGCGGAAGGGAAGTACGTGCGGCAGACAGGTGGCCGGGGACAGTACGGCCATGTGGTCCTGCAAATCGAGCCGCTTCCTCACCTTGACCCCGCTCTCATTGCCGAATTTGCGAAGAAAAAGTCCACTAATCGATTTGAGAGCGATCTGCAATTGCTCTTCATCGATGGAATCGTCAGCGGCGTCGTGCCGCGCGAATACATCCCGGCTGTGTATAGCGGCGTGCGTGAGGCAATGGAAGGCGGAGTCCTTGCCGGATATGAGATGACCGGGATTCAGGCTAAGCTGATTGACGGTTCATATCACGAGGTGGACTCTTCTGAAATAGCCTTCAAAATCGCAGCTTCTATAGGGTTCAAGGAGGCGGCCAGGCGGGCTCGGCCGATTCTGTTGGAGCCTGTTATGAGAGTTGAGGTCGTGGTCCCTGAGGAATATATGGGTGATGTTCTGGGTGATCTCAATGCTCGTCGGGGACGGGTCGAGGGCATGGAAAAACGCGGTTCGACGCAGATTATCCGTTCCACCGTGCCGCTTGCGGAGATGTTTGGTTATGCGACGGACCTCCGATCGCGTACCCAGGGACGCGGATCGTATTCAATGCATTTCGCGCGATATGAGCCGGCCCCGGCTTCGGTTTCAGAAGAGGTTGTGGCTCGTGTTCAGGGACGTACGGTAGAGAAATAAGGCAAGGATGTGCAGGTGACACCAGGGTTCTTCGAATTCCAACAGTGAGGCGATAGGGTATGGCGAAGGAAAAATTTGACAGATCGAAGCCGCACATGAACATTGGGACGATCGGGCACATTGATCACGGGAAGACGACGTTGACGGCGGCGATCACGAAGGTATTGTCGAAGGAGAATCCGAAGATCAAGTTTCGGGCGTTTGACTCGATTGACAACGCGCCGGAGGAGAAGGCTCGGGGGATCACGATTGCGATTGCGCACGTGGAGTACGAGACGAAGAACCGGCACTATGCGCACGTGGACTGTCCGGGGCACGCCGACTACATCAAGAACATGATCACGGGGGCGGCGCAGATGGACGGGGCGATACTGGTGGTGGCGGCGACGGACGGGCCGATGCCGCAGACGCGGGAGCACGTGCTGTTGGCGCGGCAGGTGAACGTGCCGTCGATTGTGGTGTACCTGAACAAGTGCGATGCGGTGGACGATCCGGAGCTGTTGGAGTTGGTGGAGATGGAAGTGCGGGAACTGCTGTCGAAGTACCAGTTTCCCGGGGACAAGATTCCGGTGGTACGGGGCTCGGCCTTGAAGGCGCTGGAAGGGGACGAGAAGTGGGAGAAGTCGATTCATGAGCTGATGGAGGCGGTGGACAGTTACATTCCGCTGCCGACGCGGGAGATTGACAAGCCGTTTCTGATGCCGATCGAAGACATCTTCTCGATTTCGGGCCGCGGCACGGTGGTGACGGGGAGAGTGGAGCGCGGGAGGGTGAAGGTCGGCGAGGAGACGGAGATCGTGGGTTTGAGGCCGGAGTCGTTCAAGCGGGTGGTGACGGGCGTGGAGATGTTCAAGAAACTGCTGGACGAAGGGCAGGCGGGCGACAACATCGGGGTGCTGCTGCGGGGGACGGAGAAGGACGAGGTGGAGCGCGGGATGGTGCTGTCGAAGCCGGGGTCGATCACGCCGCACACGAAGTTCAAGGCGGAAGCATATATTTTGACGAAGGAAGAAGGCGGGCGGCACACGCCGTTCTTCACGGGGTACCGGCCGCAGTTCTATTTCCGAACGACGGACGTGACGGGCGTGGCGACGCTGCCCCAGGGGACGGAGATGGTGATGCCGGGCGATAATGTGAGCATGGAAATCGAGCTGATTACGCCGATCGCCATGGAGAAGGGGCTGCGGTTCGCCATCCGCGAGGGCGGCCATACGGTCGGCGCCGGCTCCGTAACGGAAATCATTCAATAAGCGAGCCAAAATGCTTCATCAGAAAATAAGAATCCGGCTGAAGGCTTTTGATCACAGGGTACTGGACCAGTCAGCGGCTGACATTGTCTCGACCGCCAAGCGGTCTGGAGCGCAGGTGGACGGGACGGTGACGCTTCCGACAGTGAAGAATAAGTATTGCGTCCTGCGGTCGCCCCACTCGGACAAGAAGTCGCGCGAGCAGTTTGAGATCCGCACGCACAAGCGGCTGGTGGACATTCTGGAGCCGACCGCGCAGACGATTGATGCGCTGACGAAACTGGACCTTCCTGCCGGTGTTGACATTGAAATCAAGGCATTCGGGAAGGAGCACGCAAAATAGTTGCGGAGTTAGGATCGCGGAGCGGTTCGATGGCAACTTTGATTGCACGAAGATCATTATGTTGAAGGCAATTCTTGGTAAGAAACTCGGCACGACGCAGATCTTCGCGGAAAACGGCGACGTTGTTCCCGTGACGGTTCTGAAGGCGGGACCTTGCGTGGTAATTCAGCGCAAGACCGCGACCAAGGATGGCTACGACGCGGCCCAGCTCGGCCTGGTGGAGGTTCCGCCGCCGCGCCGGATGACGAAGCCGCTGGAAGGACACTTTAAGCGTGCCGGAGCAAATCCTGCGCGCTTTCTGCGGGAGGTTCGGCTGGACAAGGAGTCCGGAGAGGTCAAAGCAGGCGATAAAGTCCTTGTGGATATCTTCGCGGCCAATGACACGGTTGACGTTATAGGTACATCGAAAGGCCGGGGGTTTGCGGGGTTCCATAAGAGGCACCATTTCGGTGGCGGCGGCGCTGCGCACGGATCAATGTTTCACCGTGCCCCGGGATCAATTGGTGCATCGGCCTTTCCTTCGCGGGTTATGAAAGGAATGCGTGCGGCGGGACATATGGGTGTCAGCCGCGTAACTGTTCGCAACCTGCGCGTGGTCCAGGTTTTGCCGGACGACAACGCGCTCCTGGTGGAAGGGGCCGTCCCGGGTCCTGACGGCGGTTACGTCGTCGTGCGAAAGGCGCGGGCTCCGCACAAGTGAGATTTGAGCGATCGGCAGATAGAGAAGGCTAAGACACATGGCAACCGTGGAAGTAAAAAATCTGGAAGGGGAGAAAGTCAGAGACCTCGAACTTGCCGATGAGGTGTTCGGCACCAAGCCCAACAGCAGCCTGCTTTGGGAGGCTACGCGGGCTTTTCTGGCGAGCCAGCGCCGCGGGACGCACTCGACCAAGAGCCGGGGCGAGGTTTCCGGCGGCGGCAAGAAGCCTTGGCGGCAGAAGGGCACCGGGCGTGCCCGTTCAGGCAGTATTCGAAGCACGTTGTGGCGCCATGGGTCGATCGCTCATGGCCCCAAGCCGCGTGATTATGCCATCAAGCTTCCGAGGAAGGTTCTGGAAGGCGCATTGCGTTCGGCACTGGCTGTGAAATTTCAGGAAAACAAAATGACCGTGGTAGATCACCTGAGTCTGGCTGAGCCTAAGACGAAGTCTTTTATCGCTGCCCTTAACAAGCTGGAAGTTGGACCGGGCACGCTTCTAGTGAGCGACACGCGAGACCGAAATCTGGAGTTGTCCTCGCGGAACGTTGCGGGTTGCGATCTGGTCCGCCACAATGAAATCCATGCGTATCATGTCTTGAGCCATGACCGGTTGTTGATTTCCGAGGGCGCGCTGACGCGGCTGCAGGAGGCGCTGCGATGAGGAAAAGCGGCCACCAGGTTATCCGGAAACCCGTCATTACCGAGAAGAGCGTGGATTTGAGGGATGCGGCGCTGACTCTTTGCTTCCAGGTGGACCGGGACGCCAATAAGCGAGAAATTCAGGAGGCTGTGGAAGAGATGTTTACGGAGCTTAGGGATAAGGTCGACTCGGTTCACACGGCTTCCTTCCAAGGAAAGGTTCGAAGGCGCGGCTGGACCAGCGGAAAACGTCCGGATTGGAAGAAAGCTTATGTCAAGCTGAAGCCGGGAACAAAGGTTCCCGAGTACGCGGAGACCGTGTAGTCAAGACGATTTTCGAGCGGGCAGACGATTATGGGAATTAAAACGTACAGGCCGTACACGGAAACAAGAAGATATCAAACCGGGCCAAGCTTTGAAGAGCTTACGGCCTCGAAACCCCATAAGCCGCTTCTGGAACCGAAAGACCGTATCTCAGGGCGCAACAATCAAGGTCAAATTACGATTTGGCGCCGCGGCGGAGGGCACAAGCGCCACTATCGGGTGATCGATTTCAAGCGGGATAAGGTCGGGATTTCGGCACGGGTGGCGACCATCGAGTACGACCCGAACAGATCAGCCTTCATTTCTCTGCTGCACTATGCTGATGGCGAGAAACGTTATATTCTTTACCCGCAGGGACTCAAGGTCGGAGACCAGGTTGTCGCCGGCCCGGAAGCTGACATCGTAGTTGGGAATTCGCTGGCGTTAAAAAACATCCCTCTTGGAACCATGGTTCACAACCTCGAGTTACGGCCCGGAAAGGGCGGGCAGTTGGTCAGGAGCGCTGGAGGCGGTGCCCAGGTTGTAGCTAAAGAGGGTGATTACGCTCAGGTTCGGCTACCCTCGGGTGAAGTCCGGCGGCTGCATATGGATTGCATCGCTACGATCGGCCAGGTGGGGAATCTGGATCATGAAAACATTACTATTGGCAAGGCCGGTCGAAAGCGTTGGCGTGGAATCCGTCCTACGGTTCGTGGCGTGGCAATGAATCCTGTTGACCATCCCTTGGGCGGAGGAGAGGGCAAGACGTCAGGTGGACGCCACCCTGTGACGCCGTGGGGGAAGCCCACGAGGGGATTCAAGACGCGTCAGAACAAGCTGACCGATCGTTATATTGTCAGGCGACGCGAAAAGAAATAGGGAGGAAAGGTTGTCGAGATCGCTTAGGAAAGGGCCTTTTATCGATGATCACCTGATCAAGAAGATCGAACTGCTCAACCGGCGGTTTGAAAAGAAGGTGGTCAAAACCTGGTCAAGACGTTCGACGATCGTTCCGGAGATGGTCGGGCACACGATCGCCGTGCATAACGGCAAGAAGTTTATTCCCGTCTATGTCACGGAAAACATGGTGGGACACAAGCTGGGCGAGTTTTCTCCTACACGCACGTTCAAGGGCCACGGCGTGAAGGTTGCGACCGAACGAACCGCAACCCCTGCTCCGAGGCAGGCGGTTTAAAACGAGAATCGAAGACCTGGAACTGATGATGGAAGCAAGAGCAACAAGCAAGTATTTGCGGGTTTCACCTCAGAAGGCCCGGCTGGTAGTCGATCTGGTCCGGGGACAGAACGTCAACGAGGCGCTCGATACCCTGCGTTTTACCAAGAAGCGGGTAGCTCGGGAAGTGTTGAAGATTCTGCAGGCTGCAATCGCCAATGCTGAGCAGAAGTCTGACTCGGTTGATGTTGACGAGCTGGTGGTTTCCAAGGCTTATGTGAACGAGGGACCGCGCATGAAGCGGGTTCGGCCTGCTCCGATGGGCCGAGCTTATCGCTACCAGCGGCGCATGAGCCATATTACTCTGGTCGTCAAAACGCCAGAATCAAAAGAGTAGCGGTGTGAGCGCGAGGCTGCAATCTCCGGCTTGCGACCGGGGAGGGCGGAGCCGATGTGGGATTGACAGAGGAGGTTGCTGGTGGGCCAAAAGGTACATCCTTACGGATTTCGTCTTGGAAACATC
>JAKAWN010000160.1 GCA_021827245.1 Acidobacteriota bacterium
CACGGCGTCGACCACCAATATCAGCCATTCCATCACTGCTGCCGTTACAGGCGCCGTCAGCAGTCCCGCGTCCGCCAGAAATGGAACGCTCAATTCCGCAACCTTCGCCAGCGGCAACTGCTTCAGGTAGTGCCGGTTCAGCCAGTTGAGCTTTTCCTGGTCAAACACGGCGGAACTCTTAATGACATGATCCAGGGAAAATTGCCGAATAAGCTCTTCCGTGCTCAATATCTCGGTTTTCCCATCCGCTGGCGACCACCCCAGCAGTGTCAGGTAGTTTCGCAGGGCCTCGGCAAGAATACCCATTTTGCGAAAGCTATCGAGCGAAGTTGCGCCGTGGCGCTTGGACAGCCGCGCACGGTCGGCTCCCAGAATCGTCGAAAGGTGGGCAAACTCCGGTGGCTTCCATCCAAAAGCATGGTAGAGGGCCAGTTGGCGCGGCGTGTTGGAGATGTGATCGTCACCTCGAATCACGTGGCTGATGTTCATCAGATGATCATCCACCACCACTGCAAAGTTATACGCAGGAACGCCCCCTGAGCGCACTATGATGGGGTCGCCGATGACATCCCCCGAAAAACTTGTGTCACCATGCACCAGATCCCTCCAGGCAAGAGCCCATTCCGAAATCTTCAGGCGGATAGCCGCAGGCTCCCCTGCGGCCACTCTTGCGACGGCTTCGCCTTTCGGGATCTTGCGGCATCGTCCCGAATATTGCGGCTGGCGACCGGCTTTCAACGCTTCGCGTCGCTCGTCTTCGAGCTGTTGGGGAGAACAGAAACAATAGTAAGCTTGTCCCCGCTCGATGAGCTGGAAAGAGTGTTTTCGGTAAAGCTCCTGGCGCTCCGACTGGCGATAGGGCCCATGAGAGCCGCCGAGGTCCGGGCCCTCATCCCAGTCCAGCCCGAACCATCGCAGATCCTCCAGCAACTGCGCCTCGTATCGCCGTTCCGAGCGCTCGACATCGGTATCCTCGATGCGGAGCACAAAAGCTCCCCCGAAATGACGGGCAAAAAGCCAGTTGAACAATGCCGTCCGAGCGTTGCCCACATGAACGTAGCCCGTCGGGCTTGGCGCAAATCGAACTCGAATATCTTTCCCTTCCATCGGATACGACCCTTCTCTCGAAAACTAACACAGGCGGGCGAACCTGTACAGAGTCCGGGCAAGCCAATGAAAAAAACCAGAGGACGGAGCCCGCGTTCTGCAATGAGACTTGCCTAGGCAAGTCTCTGTTTACTGGTTTCTAAATCATTACTTAACGGTACGGATTGACAGGCCTCAATCTTTCAGGCATTTTAGATGTTGTCCTAAGTAATCGTATGAGGGAGGGGTTCCAGCGTGCGAAAAGAGGACGCACACTATGAGTGTCGGGGGGTGAGGGTTCGCCTTCCCTTAGAATCGACACTTCTAACTGAATCATCGGGAGAAAAAACTCGCCATCCTGCAATCGTGCTGGCTCTTTCTGAAACGGGAGGGCAGTTTAGCTCGGGGCAGCGTGTAACTCCCGGTGAGCCGATCGGGGTCATTCTTCATCCTGACCTTCGATACGCAATCCGTGGCCATGTTACATGGACACGCCGACTCCCGGACGAGGCTCACGCCACGTTCGGCATGGCCTTCGAGGATGGAATTCCAGACTCACTTTGGGAAGTCCTCGGGGCAACTGCAGCAGCATAAGATCTACAGCGCTTAATGCGCCGACATAGCCATCTCGCACATCTGTGACGGCTGGGGGCGGAACTGAACCAGGGGCGTTAGGGTAAGGGACAGCTAGGGGTGAAGGCTGTCCCGAACCCCGCAGAGGGCTATCCAGCGGAACAATTTCAGCCATTCCCTATTCACGTCCGTTTTGGCTTGGCCATCCGTGTCGAGTCCGGCCTTAAAAGCGGACCCGAGGCGGCGGAAATCCGATCATTTTCTGTCAAGACTTGATTGTCTGCCGCAGCCCCGGCAGCCATGCAGAAAGATGGTTGAGGCTGGGCTGATGCGTTCGGTCTACCTCGAGCGGCGTGATTGAGATTTCATGCGCAAAGATGGCCGCGTAATCGGAGTCGGGCTCAACCCTGCGGTGCGGCAAGGTTTCATCCAGCCAGTAATAAGGCCTTCCCCGCGGATCTTTCATCTCGCACACGAGATTTTGTGAGATCTTTTGGCTCTGGCGCGTGAGGCGCGCCCCGCGAATGGCTCCGTTGGGGACATTCACATTCAGCGCGACGCCCGGGGGAAGTCCTTCTTGGAGAATCCTGCCGGATAGTTCAAAGGCAAATGAAGCGGCCCCGCTGAAGTCCTCCGCATTCCGTGCGACGAGTGAGATGGCAAACGATGCCACACCGTGCAGTGCCGCTTCCTGCGCGGCGGCTACCGTCCCGGAATAGATCAGATTTTCTCCCAGATTTCCGCCCGGGTTGATGCCAGAAACGACCAGATGAGGTTTTAGCGGCAGAATTTGATAGAGGGCAAGAATGACGGCGTCAGCCGGGGTTCCACCGACGGCGTAATGGTGGTCGTCCAGGGTCTTGACGCGCAACGGCTGATGCAAAGTAAGGGCCTGGCTGGAACCGCTCCGCTCACTGTCGGGAGCCACAACAGTCACCTCACCCAGCGCGGCCAGGGCCCGCTCCAGCGCCCTAAGGCCGGGAGCGCCAATGCCATCGTCATTCGTCAGAAGAATTCTCTTGATTCCCATGGCGGGGTTACAGAAGCATGCCTGAGGACGGGACAGCCGGCTTCCGGCGCCTACTTCAGTTCACCAGAGAAGTTTAGCACAGTTTCGTGCTGGCTGGACTTGCCATCAGCCAACTGCGCCACCGAAACGCATCTAAGTGTAGTGAGGGAAAGCTATGAAAATTCTTACGGAGTAGAAGATTGAAGACAGGGAGGTAGCCTGACATGAAAAAACTGGCACTGCTTTTAATCATTCCTTGCGCTCTATTGCTGGTAGCACAAACGGCAAGCGCGCAAAATAAGACAATGGCCCCAGCAAGCACGCATAAGCAGATGAAGGCAACCACGCAACTGCCAACCGTAGCATCAAGGTCCATGTGGGACTTATTCAGGCCGGAAACGGTGACGGGAACTATGTCAATCATCGAGCCCGGCAAGAGGTCACTGTTTGTAAGTACTTCCAGCGGCGTTTCTTTCCATTTTGTTGTGACCGGGAGAACCAGGATTCGTATCAACGGGACGCCTTCAACGATTGCTGAACTTGCCCAACAGGTTCAGAAACAGGCAACCGTATCGTTTGTTGCCCGGCCGAGTGGCGACATTGCCCAAAGCATCACGGTCAGCAGTTAAGCCGGTCCGTCACGAAGGGACAGAGATCGCCTTCAAAGAGCACTACACCAACCTTGAGGTAACGGATATGGTGATCCCTCCCGGGGACATGTTGTAATATCCTGGAACAATAGGTAGTAAATGTCCCCGGGCAGAGGTCATGAAAGCCAGGCCGCACCGGCAAATATCCCCTGACTGTATTCCGGAATGAGACCGTGTGCGTCGCCGGCGACCAGCAAGACGGCAAAAGACCGCACACTGCGCGGCACCCTCCTTGCGCAGTAGTCGCCCATCCAGAACAGATTGGATTTTCTCCCAAGGCACTCTCTCGGATTGGCCCTGGCAACGACAAGACGCATTCCTCGTGCGAGGAAATGGGAGAAGGAGAGGATCATCGCATGCGCCGTTCTGTGGTTCCGGCGTAGCGGTGCTCGCCCAAGGGCCTAACGGCTACAGCCGATGGAGTGATGGCCTGGGTGGGACCACCCCGCTCGATACGGAGCGTGACAATCGTCACTTTCTCTCCACCCGGAGCGGGATTGCGGCAACATGCCCGCGGGAAGCCAGCCCGATTGCCAACTGTTTCTATCAAAATAGAGATAGGAAAATGGAGAAGGATTCCGCAGCATTGTCGTTTGAGAGCGTGTACTCGCGCAACTGGGATGCATCTAAATACGTAGGAAGAGTGTGTTTGGCAACGTCCAAAGCGAAAAGAGACCAGGAGGTAGCAGAACATGAAGAAGATAGCGTTGCTCCTAACCATTACCTCCGCTCTGCTGTTGGGGATTCAAACAGCGAGCGCACAAAAGAGCGAAAGCAAGGGGCCTGGAACTAACGTGGTTCAGGCGACGTGGGGTTCTTACAAGGCCGAAACACTTGAAGGAACACTTTCGATGGTTGTGGCCGAGCAGAAGCTCGTGGTTGTCACCAGTTCGGAAGGCGTTCCATATGATTTTGTGGTCACCAAGAAAACCAAGATCGATATCGGCGGGACACCTTCGTCGTTCGACGAACTGAGCGGACAAACCCACAGGCAGGCAACGGTGACTTTTCTCCCCCGGCGGAACGGGAACATGGCGCAGAGCATTAGCGTGAGCGAGTAAAGCAGCAGCCTCCGGAGAGGGGGAATATCACCCGAAGGGCAACCTGGCGGTAAGGAACTGGAGGCAAGGATGCCACAGCGGGACGCGATCCTGCATTTTCTCCGGAGTGAGCTCACGGCATTGCCCTGCCAAACAATGCCGCGCACGGGCTGCGTAAAGTCGCTTAGATGAAGGGTGGCAGATAGCAGATCAGCGCTGCGAAGAGCGGGTAGGTTTGTCCCTTAAGCCGAGCCTTGCTTCAGCCAAACCCCCAAGAGCAACGGTAAGTTTGTCCTTCTTTCAGTTGGCAAGCCTCGCGTGAATCAATATAATCTTCGCCATGACAACTCACTCTAACGTTTCTGACAGTCACAGACGTTTCCTTCTCACGGGGGCCAAAGGCTTTATCGGCTCATGGATTGTGCTGAAGCTGATCGAGCGAGGCGATACCCCGTGGATTTATGATCTCGACGCAAAATCACACAGGTTGGAGCAACTGCTGACGAAAGAGCAACGGCAACAAATCCGGTTTGTCCGGGGAGACGTGACAGACTTCGACGATTTGGACCGCGCCGTTGCAGAGAACGGGATTACGCATTTGATCCACCTGGCAGCTCTTCAGGTTCCGGCCTGCGCGGCCGATCCCCGGCTTGGCGCGCGGGTGAATGTGCTCGGAACGATGAATGCATTTGAGGTGGTGCGCAAGCGGCGTGATCTGGTCAAGCGCATCGTCTATGCAAGTTCAGTTGCAGTTTTTGGGCCGGAGGAATTTTACGGCCATGAGAGGGTGCCCGAAGGAGCGCGTTTGCAGCCCAACACTCACTATGGAGTGTTCAAGCAGGCGAACGAAGGCAATGCCCGTGTTTATTATCTCAGCGATGGCATCTCAAGCGTCGGGCTGCGGCCCGGCACTGTCTACGGCGTCGGCAGAGACCAGGGGATTACTTCAGGACCCACCAAAGCCATCAAGGCCACCGTCGTGGGCCGTCCTTATACGATTCATTTTACCGGCGGCTTCGACATGCAATATGCAAAAGACACGGCGGAAGTGTTCCTGCGCTGCGCGGAAGTTCCGATCGAAGGCGCCAAGACCTATACGCTGCGAGGAGCCGTTATGCAGATGAACGATTTCCTCACCACTTTGAACCGTCTGCTTCCCCAATCCAAGCAACTGGTCCGCGCCGAGGGAAAATCTATCCCCATTGCCTTTGACTTTGACGACAGCGCGCTGCTGCGTGACATCGGCAAGGTTCCGCGAACCCCGCTGGAGGACGGCATCAGGGAAACAGCCGAGATCTTTGCGCGCCTGCACGCCAAGGGCGAAATCGATCTCAGCGACCTTGAAGCATGACCGCCTGAAACCAGATCGGGTAGGGGCCAAATCCTGGTTCCGGCGAGCAGGCTGAATGACGGGACGGCGCAGCTCTGCTGTTCCCAGAGACGGCCAGTCCGGAACGAGGATGTTCGTGATCGGATCTTTCCTCGGTGTTATGATACCTGGCACTCGGGTGTTGACGGGGAAGCAGAGTCAAACCACAGCAACGAGGTCAAAATGAAGGCAGTGATCCTGCAGGATGTCGAAAAGCTGGCCGTACAAGAGATTCCCGATCCGACACTTGCGCCCCATGAGGCATTGATTCGGGTGAAGGCAGTGGGAGTCTGCGGGACCGACCTTCACATCTTTAAGGGGCATGGAAACTACAACCTCGACGCCAAGGGCAAGCAGATCCCTTTCTCGCAGCAACCTCAGATCCTCGGCCACGAATTCAGCGGCGAAGTCGTGGAGGTGGGGAAAGGTGTCAAGGACCTGAAAGCCGGAGATCGAGTCCTCTGTGATCAGGGGATCAATTGCGTCAGCCAGGGGCGAAATCCTCTGTGCCCGTATTGCGCCACGGGGGATTCACATCAGTGCGAATATTACGGCGAACACGGCATTACCGGACTGCAAGGCGCGCTCGCGGAATACATTGCGATGCCCGCAGCCAATTGCCTGGCACTGCCACCTGAAATGCCTACGGAGCTGGGGGCGCTGGTTGAGCCCGTGGGTTGTGTGCTGCATGCCATCGAGCGGACCCGGCAGGCCAGCGCGCGCTATACCTTTGAAGGCGACCAGCGGATCAAGAATGTTCTGATCTGCGGAGCCGGGCCGGCCGGCTTATATTTTCTTCAGTACTTACGCAACGTCATGCACTTTAAAGGGCTCATTCTGGTGAGCGACGTGCGCGAGAAAAATCTGGAACTGGTTCGAAAGTTTGGCGGGACGCCAGTCAACGTCACACAGAATGATTTGGGCGAATTTGTGCGCGAGGCGACCCACGGAGAGAAAATCCACTGTCTGATCGAGGCGTGCGGGAACTCCATCATCTTTGAGCAGATGCCAAGCCTGATCCGCAAGCAGGCCACGGTCCTCCTTTATGGGCATGGGCACAAGGGGCGGGATATCGGCCTGCTGGCAAACATCCTGTTTATGGAGCCTACGTTTATAGGCCCTGTCGGCGCGTCCGGGGGATTTGATCCTGATGGGCGTCCGGCTACTTACCGCCGCTCGCGCGAATTGGTGAGCTCGGGGACCGTCCAGGTGGCGCCTCTCGTCACGCATCGCTATAAGGCCCTTGAGGACATTCATAGGGCTTTCGAGCAGGATTTCCAGCACAGAGATTACATCAAAGGGCTGCTGACACTCGAATAGGGACACGCCGACCATGGCATGGCCGAAATGGCGAAGGCGCGAGCGGCCCGATTAAAGATTTCCCGACACTGCATTCAGCCGCCTTTTGGGGAGTACGTAGGCGCAAAGGAAGGAATGTCATGAGCGAGTGGATGGGTTTTTCACTGGTCGTTGTGGGCGGAGTCATGCAAGGCACCTACTATCTGGGCCTGAAGTATGTCAGCCCCTGGAAGTGGGAAAACATCTGGTCGCTTTACGCGGTGTTCGCACTCATTGTTCTGCCGATCGGGATGGCGGTGGCGACGGTTCCACATCTGGGCGAGATGCTGAGCCATACCCCGGCGTCGGCGCTCACAATGGTTTTCCTTTACGGAGCAGGCTGGGGCATCGGATCAGTCCTATCAGGATTAGGCGTCGCCCGGATGGGTATGGCAATGGGGGTTTCCGTCCTGCTGGGCGTAACCGCCGCGATCGGAACGTTCGTACCCCTGGTTGCCAACACGCCGCAACTGGTCTTCACGCCGAAAGGTTTGCTCGTCATCCTGTCTGTCATCACGCTGCTGGTGGGGGTCTGGCTGGCTGCCGTTGCCGGCAAGAAGCGGGATGAGAGCATTTCCGCTCAGCCGGCCTCGCTGGAGAAAGGAAGTTTTCGCGCCGGATTGCTGATCTGCATCTTCAGCGGCATATTTTCCGCAATGCTCAACATGGCCTTTGCTTTCAGCCAGCCGATGGTGAAGGCCGGGCTCGCAACTGGCGCAAGCGACTTTGGGGCGCTGAACGCGGTCTGGATGGTCGCTCTTGCCGGCGGCTTCATCGCCAATGGGGTCTACACGGGATACCTGCTGACGCGCAACAAGAGCTGGTCAAATTTCACGATTTCAGGAACTGGCCTGTTCTGGTTCTACGGGCTGGTTATGGGCGTCTTGTGGACCGGCGGAGTGATTCTCTATGGCCGTGGCGCCGCATCCATGGGAGCAGTCGGCGCCGTCATCGGCTGGCCGCTTTTTATGGCGGTGATGATACTGGCCTCCACCATCTGGGGATTCGTCACCGGCGAGTGGAAGGGTTCGAGCAATCGGGCCAAACAGTATATGGTCGTCGGTATGCTGATCCTGCTGGTCGCCTCTGCCCTCGTGGGCGTCGCGAATCACATGTAACGTGAAACTCCCTGGCGGCGAGCGCGCGGTCGTGGATATCGTGAAATAGGTGTGGTTACGGCTTCTGCGGGAAAATGGAAAGCATCAAGCCATATGCCGTTGTTGCGCTTCTTGAAGACATGCCCCAGCGCTCGTTGCGCCGAGGCCAGGTGGGAACGATCGTTGAGCCGCTCGCGCCCGGAGTGTTCGAGGTTGAGTTCAGCGATAATGAAGGGCGCACGTATGCGACGCTCGCCTTGCATACCGACCAGTTCATGATCCTGCACCACAACACTGGCGAAGTTACGTGATGTCCCTACAGAGAGCTGCTAAAAAAGTTGTCTGCCGCTCGTGCGCCGCCGCGCGATCGGAGTTTCATTGCGCTGGATTTGGTTAATTATAAATGTTCGAATGCTGCATTGCGTGATGTGGGTTGCACCTACTAGCAGGTTGCTGAAAAAAGCTGTAGCGGCGGCTTTACGCCGCCAGCCCGTGCTGAAAGCAATAGGCTTATGGCGGGATGAACCCGCCGCTACATCACCTCTAATGTGTTTTTCAGCAACCTGCTAGACGAACATCATCTGGTAGAACGTGAGGAAAGGCAGCGTTCCATAGATAAAACGCGATCAATGAAATTCCTAGTTGAGTCGGATTTACCATATGTAAGAGGACTACCGGACAAGGTGGTTCTGCCCGTCCCACTTCCCCCGTCATGGTTACAACTCAGCCTTCCAAGATTCGCGGTTCACGATCCGAGATTTATGATTTGTTGTTTGAAATGTCTGCGGTTGTGTCTAGGATCAGTCCAGTCTTCCGTGGGCAAGTAACAGCGCAGGACACAAATTCCTTGAGCGTTTCGCTGCCTGGGAACAAGGTTCTATCATGCAACTTCAAATGCCGTTAACGCTGGCAACTCGTTACAAGAGTCCGAGCCAACGCGCCAGGGTTATAAGTGAGGCATGGGCTCGGAACAATCTCTACTGCGTGCGCTGCACATCACCCGCACTCATGCCGACACCAACGAATGCTCAAGTCGTCGATTTTGTGTGTCCCGGATGTTCTGCGCCCTTCCAGCTAAAAAGTCAGTCTCGCGCCTTTTCACGGCGCATTTACGACTCCGCGTTCGAGTCAATGCGTCTCGCTGTCGAGCGAAACCAAGCGCCCAACCTGTTCGCCCTACAATATGACCCGGCAGAATGGACAGTGCAGGAACTTCTATTTATCCCAGCCTTTGCATTGACTTTGTCTAGCCTTGAGAAAAGGAGGCCTCTCGGACCACACGCCAGACGAAGAGGTTGGGTCGGTTGCAACATCCTGCTAACAAGTATCCCGGCAGATGCGAGGATCGGTCTCGTTTCGCGAGGGGCAGTTCTCAACGCCGACATCGCCAGGGAGCGGTATGCCCGCCTGAGGGCCTTGGAGGGTCTCTCCAGCGAGACACGGGGTTGGACTTTAGATGTGCTCAACGTTTTGAGAGCGCACGGGGAGGCCTCGATTACCCTGGCGGACGCCTACAATTACAGCGCCGCGCTACAACGCTTGCATCCGAGGAACCGACATGTACGTGAAAAGATTCGTCAACAATTGCAGAGACTCCGAGACATGGGGCTCGTGGTATTTAAAGGCAGAGGCAGTTACCTCCTCACGCAATAACGGTCTGGAACGAAGCCTGTGAAGAAGTTAGTAAAAGACCTCTACGGACCTGCTGCCCCCGCCCTCAACGGTTCTTGCGACCGCGGGCAGATAAAACTCGATGTCCTCTGCATCTCCTAAATTTCGAATGCGAGTAAGCGCCGCAAGTTCGGGATCGGATTCATTCAAGACCTCAATTTCCGCTACCAGCAACAATTTGACCGTCATTATACAGCCTCCAGCGATAAATTCTCCCTATGGCAATCCCGTTTGGTTCGACCAGGCTCAGTTAGGGCGCGCCGCATCCTCTGGGTTCCCTGTGATTCTCCGCCGCCTAAGCCGATGATTTCCTCAATTGGAATTCGGACAACTAAAAGAACCTGTTCGAGTTCCTCCAATGCCGCCGGGAAGTCCTTCTCAAGAATCGCAGCAGCATGCGACACAAACTTGAGATCGAATCCTCTTCTCGCTAATCCTTCGAGTAACATTTAGCCAAAAGCTCCTGTGTAAAAAGAGTACCAAGAGCAACTTTCTGCTGCGCGGATCGCGCCTTAGTCGCGACTTATCCCATCTTACGGCGTAGGCGCGTCGGGCGGGATGATTCCTGCCTTGCGCAGGTCGGCCCAGAAGTCGCCCGGAATGGGATGGCTGAAGAGGCGGAAGTTCTCTTCCAGTTCGGCCACTGACCGCGCTCCCGGAATCACGGCAGCCACCGCCGGATGGGCCAGCGGGAACTGCAAAGCCGCCGCCTTCATGGGAACGTTGTGGCGGGCGCAAACCTGCTCAACCCTCCGCACCTTTTCCAGAATTTCCGGTGGGGCGTCGGCATAGTTGAACTTGGCTCCCGGCCGTGCTCCCGTGGCCAGAACCCCGCTGTTGTAAGGCCCGCCGATAATGATGCTGATGTGCTTCTCGACGCAAAGCGGCAGCAGTTCTCTCAGGCCGGTATGGTCAATCAGGGTGTAGCGGCCTGCGAGCAAAAAGCAATCAAAGTTGCCGGCGCGGGCAAACCGGGCAGGCATCTCGGCCTGATTCATCCCCGCGCCAATGGCCTTGATGCGCCCTTCCCTGCGAAGCTGGTCCAGGGCGGGATACGCGCCGTGGATCGCCTCCTCGTAATGGTCATCGGGATCATGGATATGGAGGATATCCACGCGGTCAAGGTTCAGCCGCTTCAAGCTCTCATTGAACGAGCGCATCACGCCGTCGTAACTGAAATCGAACACCGGCTTGAACGGGGCAGGGTTGTCGAATTCGTCCTTCGCCAATGTGCCGGGCTCAACAGGCTCAAGGACCCGCCCAACCTTGGTGGCAAGCACCCGCGAATCAGCGCTGGTCCCGGCAAGCCCCTTGCCCATCCACATTTCGCTCTTGCCGTGCCCGTAAAGAGGAGCGGTATCGAAAAAATTAATGCCCAGTTTAAGCGCGCGCCTTATGGTGGCGACGGCGGAGTCGCCTTTGACATCCTCAAAAAGGCCCCCGAGCGGCGCGCCGCCCAGACCCAGGCGCGTCACCCACAGAGAGGTTTTTCCGATTTGAGCTTTTGCTAACGGATCCATGGAACCCTCCCAATATTGATTTTGAAAACGTCGATTGATTCGGACTTCAGTTGCTCCCGCAGGTCTCGAAATCTATCACGCCTTCATTTGTCAGGGCAAGCGTTGCCGAAAAGATTTGGCAGGCCAAGCGGCCGGGGAGGTTTCCGCCCTTTCTCGATGACCAAATTCTCTGGATCGCCTGTACCCGCGATTGAAGTGCGTGATAGTGTATAATGTCAATTATGGAAGGAGTCGTGGTCTTTATAGTTTTTATGGTTGTCTGGCTTCTTGTCCTGCCCAGGATTCCTGGCGCGTCTCGCTTCACGTGATCCACGCGCCCGCCGGTCCGGTCGGACCGGGATGAAACTCCTAATGACAAAAACTGCAGGTAAACATCGCCTATGCCGATCTTCGAATACACTTGTCAGAAGTGCAAAAAGACTTTTGAAAAGTTAGTTTTGGGCAAGAACCAGCAGTCGCCGGTCTGCCCCCACTGCGGATCGAAGAAAACTGAGCAACAGTTTTCGTCCTTCGCCACCTCAGGAACATCAGCCAGAGCCTCGGGCGGCACTTGCGCTCCCTCAGGCGGCGGTTGAGCCATCTGAGAAGAGCGGTCTGCTCTTCAATCGCTCACAATCAGGCGGTCAACGGCACGTTGACCAAGGCGCTGGCGTCTGCTTCTCGGGGATCATCTGTCTCTGGCCTGCCGGTATCGGCAAGGTGGGGCCAAGTTTCGGCCAACAGCCAGAAAGAGGACACCTGCGCGCGCCATGGAGCATCAAATCGCCGGCAAACGGTTTTGGCCGGCCCGTGGAAACTTTTTCAGCCGTTCGCTCGCGATTGTTTCTAACCATTTTGGTATCAAGCAGTTACGAGTGGCATCACAATGGGATCGATCTCAGGAGAAGCCAACATTCGAGAAAAAGGAATTCCATTCCTGTGGAAATCTGTGAGATGATGACAGTTTGCGGTTGGGCAAGGTCATCACAAGTGTCAAACTTCCAATTCACAGCCAAAGACGCCATGCGTTTTGTCTCCGGCGTACCCTCCAATGGGAAATAGCACTTCGGACCAACCATCTCCTCAAAGACGGTTAATGACGCTGCCGCGCGTCGTGGTCGCTACGACGGCCATGCTGACGTTTATCTCCTTCTGGCGCGCGGCCGCTATCGTCCTGAACGACCTTGCCTCGTCAGCCTTCTACGCCGGAGGCATAGCCGAGCAGGCGGTCGGGCCCTCGGCTCCCTGGTTCATCCTGGCCGTCATGCTTTTCGCTTATGCGGTCGCCCAAATGTATGTGGAAAGCTGCAGCATGTTTGTGCGAGGCGGCGTTTACCGCGTTGTCAAGGAAGCCATGGGCGGCACGCTGGCCAAGTTTTCAGTCTCCGCGTTGATGTTCGATTACGTCCTCACGGGACCGATCAGCGGCGTATCGGCGGGCCAGTACCTCGCAGGCTTTATTAATGAACTTCTGCAGTTTGTTCATATCAACGTTGTATTGCCCACCAATTCAACCGCCGCCGTTTTTGCAGCGGCGGTGACACTCTATTTCTGGTGGCAGAACGTCAAGGGCATTGAAGAGTCCAGTGAGAAGGCCGTCCGCATTATGCAGTTCACAACCATCCTTGTGGTCATGATGATCGGATGGTGCGGATACACGCTTTGGGTTCGGGGCGGCCATCTTCCTCCGGCGCCAGTGCCTTCCAATCTGCATTTTTCCGTGGACGCCGAGGGGTGGCTGCGTTCCAGCCGTCTGCCGCAGATTATCGGTGCCGTGGGCATCCTGGTGGCCTTTGGACACTCAGTCCTGGCCATGAGCGGACTCGAAACCCTGGCACAAGTCTACCGGGAAATCGAACATCCCAAGCTGCCCAACCTGAAAAAGACGGCTTTTATCATCTTCGTCTACAGCATGGTCTTTACCTCGCTGGTTTCCTTCTTTGCCTTCATGATTATCCCGAATGCTCACACGCGGCTCAGTTACAAAGACAACCTGATCGGCGGCCTGGCGATGAACGTAGTGGGACCGCTGACGCTTCGTCTGCTGTTCCAGGGATTCGTGGTTGTGGTCGGAATCATGATCCTTTCGGGCGCCGTCAACACAGCCATCGTCGGCTCCAACGGTGTTCTGAACCGCGTTTCGGAAGACGGGGTGCTGGCAGACTGGTTCCGGCAACCCCATCCGCGCTACGGGACCTCGCATCGGATCATCAATCTGGTGGTGGCGCTGCTGCTGTTGATCAGTT
>JAKAWN010000161.1 GCA_021827245.1 Acidobacteriota bacterium
GCAAGAACATGCCGTCATTGTGCACGGTTCCCCGAGTAATTCAAGAGGGTAGGTCTTCACTACAACGCCTGCCGGGGGAACTCTTGTTGACGGGAAAACTGTTGTCGGCCCCAAACGGGCCAGAATCGCGAAAAACAACGCCCTGTTGTCAAAGTCGGGCTAAAGCAGCGCCTCGGCGTAACTCGCAAGACCGCCCAGTTCATGAGCCGCTGGCTCCGCCAACGGATGAAACGATCATTCCTTTGCAATGTTCAGGCCACTCTGTTGAAGCATGAGAGAGCGGAAGCAATTTTCGAGTTGATTCTCCCCACCTATATGGGTGATCCACCTCGAGAAGCTGGTGGCTGATTAATGCTCAAAAGATTGCCGGCGACCGCAAGCTGAAGCTGCGGTAGCATGCTTAGCAACACCTCGAATCTCCTCTGTTACCAGGCACCGACGAGATACGGGCCAGAATTAACCCACCGCGCAGTCCTCCCACCGGGATTAAGGAGATCGCAAATGAATCTCGCAATTACATGAGCCGCCCCTGAATGTATTTTCCTTGTGAGCCTCCCCGATGCCGGCTTATGATTCCAACATGGATGGAACAAGGAAACTTAGAATGACCATCGGATCGGTGGAACTGGTGGCTGAGTTGTTCAACACCCCAACCGCCGATGCCATTTACGCAAAGCTGCCCTTCACCTCCACTGCCTCCACCTGGGGAGATGAAGTCTACTTCTCTACGCCGGTTCGGGTGAGCAAGGAACCGGATGCCAGGGACGTGGTCGATATGGGCGAGTTGGCCTTCTGGGTTGAAGGCGACTCAATCGCTATCGGCTTTGGCCCCACACCTGTCTCCCGCGGCAAGGAAATCCGCCTCGCTGCGCGGACGAACATCTGGGGCAAGACACTGGAACCCCTCGCGCAGTTGAACAAAGTGAAAGACGGGGCTCGTGTCAAAGTCGAAAGGGTTGACTAGTCGAGCAGTGTAGGGGCTGTTGGTTGCTTCGTGCCAGCGGCGCGGCGTGGATTCTGCATCTGCAGTGAATCCGCCGTTCCTGACGCCACCCGCCAAGAGATGTCCCAAATCCGTTCGGTCGATCAGCCAAGTCCGACGACCGTTACCACGGGAGGTCGTGGGTCATCCAGAGGAAGCGAAGGCAAACGCCGACTTCCATCGATTCAATGCCGGCGGCCGTTTCTCGCCACGGCAGAATCCTCGCAGCCGCCATGCGGAGTCGCGGAGCGAGCGGCCGGAGCTGCCGCAATGACCGATGGGATGCCAATAGCGGTTCTGGGACCATGATGAAAAACCTGCCTTTGTCGAAAGTCTATCAGTTGCTCGAGCCCGGTCCGGTGGTCCTGCTGACGACTGCGCGCAGGGGCCGCGCCAACATCATGACGATGTCCTGGCATATGATGGTCGAGTTCGAACCACCACTGATAGCCTGTATCGTCAGCAACAGGAATCACAGCTTTGCGGCACTGCGGGAGACGAAAGAGTGCGTGATCGCTATTCCAGCGCTGGAACTGGCGCCCACAGTCGTGCAGGTCGGAAACTGCTCAGGCCGGAACGTGAATAAGTTTGAGAAATTCGGCCTGACGCCAACGCCAGCCAAGTTTGTCGCGCCGCCTCTAGTGGCCGAGTGCTTCGCCAACCTCGAATGCAAAGTAGCCGATACTCGTTTCGTCAACAAGTACGGCATGTTCATCCTGGAAGTCCTCAAGGCTTGGACCGACCCGGCGCAAAGGGACCCGAAGACCATTCACCATCAGGGATACGGCAGGTTCGCCGTGGATGGTGAGATGATCAAACTGAAGTCGAGAATGCGATAATCGGCACACGACAATAACGGGAGTTTCGCCATTCGGTGACGGGGTAGATCTGGGATTGCTCAAGAAACTTGACCAACCGTTTGAGGTTTTGGACGGTGGCGGCGAGGTAGAACTGCTTCGTCACGTTCCCAAGTCGGCGATGAGGGACCCTGCCCAATCCCACCCGCAGTTTGAGCTCTGAAAACAGCGCTTCGGTCTTGTTCTGTTCCCGCCCGGATAGAGACCAAGTCGCGGGTGGCTTGTCGTGCCGGTTCCCGCCAGTGCAGGGACACCTTACGATAGGGACCCGGCGTGCAACGCTTCCGCACAGGACAGTTTCCGCATTCGGCGGGCTTGGCCAAATAGACAGGAATCGTATTCACCAGCTCAGTAGGAGTCAGCTCGGGATACGCACACCCCGCGGGCAACACACCGCCCTCCCGCCTCAATAGACGAGCCTCTCCGCCGCCCCAGACGGCCCGGCCTCTCTCTCACGGGTTGCCGGTTGATCCCGAGAATCACCACTGGGCTTTCCCGTGTTGCGTCTGGTCCCCTTTGCCTGCATGCCGTTGCCACTATCCCTGCAAATCCGATAGAAAGCCGTTTGCTTGCACTGTGTACGTCATCCTCGGACTTCCTCGCCTATCAGGCAGGTTGGTTCCTGTATTACCAGCTTCGACGCCTGCGCAGTATGCACTCATCTTATGGCCTGCACGCTCGCCGCGTCATTGTTGCGACCTTCAGGGGAAATTGACAACCTGTAAACGCAGAACGGGGCTGACCACAAATCTTACGGGCCTGGCATCGTACGCTTTGTCGCCTGCGATTTCAGCGATGTCAGGGTGTCGAGAAGATAGTATTGACCGTAAATCAGCGCAGTGTCTGCCGGGTGAGTCGAGCAACCGTGGCGCAACAATCCGGGCGGGGTGGGATCGCCCTTACAGATTGGTGTCAGGTAACGGTCAATCAGCGACTGCGTGGTGTACTCGCACATGCGCCGCTAAAGCGCCGCCTTCTGAGGATCCGGTTCCACCATTGAAAGGCGCACCAGGCCGTCGGCAATGATGGCTGCCGCCGAACTGTTGCGGTTACGGTAAAGGACTCCCGGATCGTTGAAGTCATACCAGGGGACGCCGTCTTTGGGCAGGTGGGAGATGACGTAGTGAGCGACTTTCTCTGCCGTAACCAGCATGCGCAGATCATGGGTTTCCCGAAATGCGGCGGCAAAGCCATAGAGCGCCCATGCTTCACCTCGCGACCAGGTTGTGTTCCAGGCATAACCCTGGTGCGTGTTATAAAAAACCCGATGGCCAGGCGGAGAGCGGCACGCAGCGCGCTTGCGCGATACTTGGAATTGTGCGTGAGCCTGTAGCCGGGCACTGCCGAATAGTAGTAGAGGAAGCCGACGTCGTGGTCCAGTTTGGATTCGTGGCCAATCAGGCGCGAGGTCCACAATTCAGCCCAGTGGAGGTATTCGGGATTATGGGTGATCTGGTACATCTTCCATAATTCACCGGTCCAGAAGAACCCATTCTGAGGCTGCCATTCTCCGGTGTTGTTGTTGGCTTCGCTAAAGAATCCCTTTCCGTTATCGGCGCTGAATGTTCTGCGGTTGCTGGCCGCAATCACCGGAGACCACTTCTTAGCGGTCCGATCAATTTCCTCTTCAAGGAGTTCGATTGCCTGCGCATATGTACGCTTAGCGATGGGGTGAAGGGTGTCCGGAGGCGCGGACTGCGTTTGCGGCGCGGCAGAAAGAATCTTCACGATCACAGGGTGCTCCATGCGGAAAATCTTGTTGTGCACCACAGCGAGAAATCGCTTTTGGGTCGTGATTGCTCTGCCGGAAGCGACAAAGTTGATGTCGCCGATCCGTCCGTCTCCGACGCCGGTCGGAATCGGATTGTTGCTGGCTTCCTTATCCCAGGCCGCCATCGAGTACCAGGAGGTCGTCTGCTCCTTCAGCGGAAACATGAGAAGGTAGTTCGCCTTATCCTGAGCTCGTGAGGCAGTGCTGCCCGGAGTCATGATCACCGCCAATGCAAGGTTGCTACCTTTGAGGATGGGCGCAATGGCCTGGTTGGCAGGTTCAACGACTTGCTGTCCCCACGTTGCGACCCACGGAGTCGTGGCCCCGGGCCGGGACCGCAAGGCGGGAATGTTCGGGCGTCTGGCAAAGCCGGTGGCGAAGGTAAAATCTCCCGCATTGGAAGAACTGATCGTCTGTGTAAACCCTCGCTTGCCTGCCCATTGAACAATGCGGAATTTCAAGTTGATGGTCCTTCCGCCGACTTTCCACCCGCGGTAGGTGAGCCCGACAATCGCCCGCACCGGCCCGGTGGAGACGATGCGGCATTTCCCGTCAGCCACATCTGAAACCCTTGCCGCGACACCATTCACCCAGCCGGCAACCGCCCCGATGCCGAGCGAGTCGCCGACCATAAAGATGTCCCTGCCGTCCGGCGAAGCATTGTGATAGATGTACCCCGGCGTGGCGAAACGGTTGAGCAGCAACATGGGACGTTTCTTCCCATAGATATCAATGGCATTCCGCTTGTCGAAGTAGAGCCGGAACCCAATCCTCCTGGATTCCCATCCCACACCCTGGATGTTCCGGCTGAAGATGGAGTTGGTGCGCGGCGGATAGTCGCCTCGAAGGTTGTAGATGAGGTCGGGAGGACCGTAGGTATTGTGACGACGCGCGTCTGGTGGGGGGCCACATTGATCTGAAAAGCGAGTTCGTTGGCCTTGGTGCCGCTGTCCACAGCGTCAATCTGCGAGGGCAGTTCGGTGGCTTTCACAGCCGCAGCGTCTTCCTGAAGGGTGGCCGCATCCGTGGCGGTAACGATCTGCGACCCAGCGTAGAAATCGGGGGCGACCTTGCGCAGTTGGGGAATTGACAGAACGATATCGGCTGCGGGACGCGCCCGGTCCGTCGGGTTGGTGATCACTAGCTTGATACATTTCAACCGCGTTGCGCCTTCCGCGGTAGCGGCCACCAATAGCAGCATGGCCATCAGGAGGGTTTTGCGCATCGGATCTCCAACGCTCGTCTAAGTCACCTTTAGATGCCAAAACGAAAAAATCCCTTGTGTGTTTAACTTGTGTCGGATCTATTCAAACGCTGCTTGCCGTTATCAGCAGATTCTTGGCGGCCGAAAGCAACAGGTGCGCCAGGGTTGCCGATATCCGATTGATGCCCTTTCGCCGGTGGAATCGTCCTTATACCTTCGAAACAGAAAATGAGAGCCTGTACGCGAACATGCTTATGTCTTGCACTTCAGATACAGTAGTTCGGAGCTCTGGGGTAATCTCATCGCCCATTAACATTATCCTGACCTTGCTTACACCGAGATGCTTTTTCATCCGCGCTCGGTAATACAGGGCCTGGCCGAGCGTCTTTTCATGCCCACGGTGGAGCTTCAGCTCGATTACAACAGACACGCCTTCTGAGCCCTCGGCCAGGATGTCGATTTTGCGATTGTTCTCGTCAACTCCATACTCTACGGCGGTCTTTCCTGCCTCGGCGGGCCAGAGTTCCAATCCCTCTTTCAAAGTTCGCAGGTTCCTTGCCAGATAGTCCCGGAGATGAAACTCAAGGACAAACGCTGTTTCCGCTTCCTCGGCCTCGTCCGCTTCCTCCGCATCGCCGGAATCAGGATCGGGCGCCGGTGGGGATTCGCGCCACCTCTCGTATGCCCGCCTGAATTGTCCAAGATCAGGAATTCGATCTTGTACCTCTTACAGATCAGGGACTCGATGTTCATACATATCTTATCCTCCAGTTCGTCCTTAATGGTCGCCAAATAACGCCTCGGTGATGAACGGTCCGTAACGTTTACTGGGAAAGGTGCGCAGTTGGATAAATGGATTATTGACAGTAGGCCATGGTCGGCCCGATAGGCTCCTGACTTGAGCTCCGGCACACCGCTCTGCGTCCTGCCGTCGAATGATGCGTACGGCTCAAATCATACAGCCGTACAGCAAGCCGGATATCACGGCGGGCACCTACATCCATGGCGTGCCCGAGGAGAATCTCAAGGCGCAGGGAGAGTTTGCGCACCTTGATGCAGGAGGGGGATTCATCTCGAATAAAGGGGAATTCCCTGATGGACGCAAGGCCTGTTTCCGGTTTGGTGCAGTAGGCGCAGCGGGCTGGGCGTCGGGTTGAGATTGAGGTAGGAATGTGAAGAGAACGTGCTAAATTCAAGAAAACACATGGTGGGCGATACAGGACTCGAACCTGTGACTTCTACCGTGTGAAAGTGATTTAACCCATTTTCTAAGCCGTGGCCTGCCATGCTTTTCCGCAACTTAGCGTTTTCGACTTGGGCGCAAAACAGGGGGTTTTGCTCCCAAGTTGCTCCCAAAAATTAAGACCGAACGGATTCTCGGGTTTGATTGCTGGTAGGGACCGCGCTGCGGGTGTTCTTTTCAAGCTGCAACTGACACAAGGTACGCTGCGCTTCTAACCTCAACCCAAATGCCTTTTCTTTCCCTCGAATGTAAAAGCCCACTACGCACACGACAAAAAGTACTCCCGCCACAAAAAGGGCCGAGTCAGGGGCCGCATTTCGCAAATATGCGACCAAACCCCAATACGATACCAGAGCCAAGAGAGCGCCAAGCAACACCCCGCGGATGGTGTATTGAGCAACGATGCTGTCAGCCTTTGAGTACAGGCTGTCCGCGAATTGCTGAAGAATCTTAGGATCGTAGGCGGCCATTTTATCCCCCCCGACAACGTGCCATCCCATTTAGTCGGCGCTATTCTACTACGGCTTCTCCACTGTGGTATAAATATTTGCGATGTGCGCATGATGCACATGGAAAGGCGGGACGAACAATGAAGCCTCAACAGCAAACCGACTTCGGCAAGTCTCTAGACATAGACTTTCGCAAGAAGGCCAGCGGAGATCAAGAAGTACGAACGCAAGAGAGATTCCTGCATGATGTTTTTTCTTTATTCGCCTACGACAGACTGTGGAAAGTACTGTACGGCGAATACAACGGACTCTGCCTGCTGTTTTGGCTCCGCCCAAAGTTGCAACCCTTGGCGAAAAAATATCGTGGCCGACCGCGCGAGCTTACTCGGGCTCTGGAGCAGTTGCTCGATGCTACTGCAAAGAAACTTGGCATCCCTGAGTCTGAATTGCGTAGCTTCGATGATCTGTTCCGCCCGACACAGCGACTTTCAAGACGGCAACACAAAACAATAAACCGCCTTACTACCGAATTTCTCCCCTCCCTCTTCTCTCCCGACGGAAAGCCTCATGTCCCATCTAATCCAACTTTGCTCGTGAAGATGTTCACGGGACTTACTAGCAATCCTCCCGGGCCGAAGCCGAGCAAGGCAACCCAAAAAATTCAGAAACTCCACCTGAAAGGTATGCGGCCAGCCCGAATTGCACGGAAAGTCTACAACCCTGAGTATGAGCACGCCGATTCAATCCGCAAGCAGGAATTGATTGCCGAGGTCCGCACGGTAATTAAGAACATGCGGCGCTCAGAGTCTTCGTTATCCTAACAGTTAACAAGCAAGAGGATAGTTTATAGTTCGTGTACAGGGTAAATATTCCGTCCATTTACCCCCTTTCGCGGATCGCATCAGCCCAAGTATGCTCGGTTCGATTTGAAAATCCCTCCCTGGATTTCAATGGGCTGGATTTCGGAAAGGAGCCAACATGGCGCTTAAGCCTACCCGCGCGGACCTTATCGAACAAAACGAGGATCTCTTGGACCGACTCGAAACCCTTCGTGACGAGATCGACGACGTTTTGGGCGATTTTGAAAATGACGAACCGGAAGACACTAACTCCGGCTGAAGGGCGGCGAGCCGGCGGATGTTGCAAAAATCCGCCGGCTTGCCCGCATGGGGAGAAATGTGTCCGCAATGGTTCTTAATGTCAGGGAGCGACACGGCATATAAATAATATTAATACTAATACTAATTACGCCCTCGCTTTTTAGAAAGAGTCGATATCGAAGGAAAGTGCTGTGTACTTAACACGGGAAACTCAATCTGGGCGCGACCAGCCCGTTACTGGTCTGGGTAGCTTCCAAGCCCTAGTCAGCACGCGCGACTTGCTTACCCAAGATTTACCGGTCTGGCAAACCGTGCTGATCGGGGTGGGCGGCCTGGCGTTGCTCTTGTGGATTGCCGACACTGTGCGGCGGGGAGCAAAGCACGCCCGGGAATCTCTAGGCGTGTAGGTTTCAGAAAAACTAAGGCCCATCAGCAAGTCACTGCCGATGGGCCGGAAACGAGATACCGATGAGTGAATCCTCCCATAATTCCGATTCCACGTCAAGGACATGGAACGGAATCCACGTAACAAACATTCGAGGCGCGAACGGCACAGGATCGGTGCGGGCCTATTGCGATGTCCGCCTTGAATGCGACCTGGGCACACAAACCATATTCGGCTTTTCGGTTGTGCAGCAGGACGGTAAGGCGCCTTGGGTTGCGTTTCCGCAAAAGCCCGGCAAGACGACTGGGAAGTGGTTTCCAGTTTACGAAGCTAACGGAAAGTTGCGAAAGCTCATCATCGCGGCTGTGCTGGATGCGTTCAGCCAGATGCCGACAAAGGTTTGACCTTCCTCGGGCCTGGGTTGGGGCGACAGGCGCGGGCAACGTGCTTACCCCTCTCACGACCCGCCGCGGCGTACCGCACGCCCTGGCCCGAGGAATTAGCACCCGAATGCGGGTGCCGAAATAGAGACGGGTAGGGCCAGAGGGATTGCTAGAAGGGGAGAGGTGTACCTATGCGGGAAGAACTTAAGACGGCAATGGGCGAGTGGCTTGGCGGCTTGGCTCCGTGGGATGTCTTCTCAACCTGGACGTTCTCCCGGCCCGTGAACGTCCAGGGTGCAATGTACATGGCGCGTCGTCATCTACGATGGGTTGAAAAGGCCGCTGGCGTGCCCATCTACGGCTTCGTTGGAGTGGAGAAAGGGGAAAGGGGCGGCCTGCTTCACTTGCACGCCTTATTGGGCAACGTGGCGCGTTTGAAGCCTTATTGCGGAACGCGGCTTGCTCCTGGGGAATGGGGCGGCAGGCTCAATAGCGCGTGGGTGCGTTCGCAGCCAGAAAAGTTTTCGGCTCTTGGCATCCCCATGCGATGCCGTTGGGTTAGGGAGAAAAAAACGGACCGCCAATGTTGTATGGTCCATGCATGGCCCTGCGGGATAGCGCGAGTATTGCCGTATAACCCCAAGTTGGGCGCGAGCTATTACGTTTCGAAGTACGTAACAAAACAACTGGGCGAGTGGGAGCTATTCGGCTTTCCGGCAGTTCCTCAGCTTCCACTGGTGAAGAACTAGTGCGGGAAGGGTGTCGGCGGTGTGATGCCAGTAGAGTACAGTACGGTACTGTATTAGGCCGCCTGCCTCAGCGAGTCCCGCCGGATGAAATCGTTTGGACTTCTATCCCAAATTCGATGCTATGATTGCCCCGACAAAAGCATGGCGGGCCACGGAGGAAGGAGATACCGTGGCTCGACCAAGATGGCAAGGGGGTTGGTTGTTCAGACGTGGTAAGCGTAATCCGGTTTGGGTTGGCCGTTTCCGCGAGGATTATCTGACAGCGGATGGAGCACGGAAGCGGCGCGAACGTTCTGTGATCTTGGGGCAGTGCGCTCAGATTGGGAAGCGTCAGGCTCAACGGTTGCTCTCGGAGCGGCTGGCCTCAATCAATCAGGGAACGCACAAGCCGGAGATGGTGATTCCGTTCGAGCGGTTCGTTTTGGAGCGGTGGGAGCCGAATCTTTTGCCGACCTTGCGCTTCTCAACACAGCGGAAGTATCGGAATTTGATTCGGGCCTACTTGCTGCCGACACTCGGAAAGTTGAACCTCTCAGAGATTGGCCCGGCAGACGTGCAAGCAGTGCTGGCGCACTTCGCCAAGCGGCTTGCCCCTCATACCGTGCTTACAATTCGAAATGCTCTTTCGAAGATTCTTAGCACGGCGGTCAAGTGGGGATACGTGCAAGTGAATGCGGCCACGGGAGCGCAGGCTCCCGCGTTAATCAATCAGCGGGAGCGGAGAACGCTCTCGCCCGATGAAGCGCGGCGCTTGCTCTCGCAACTTGCGGAGCCTTACTCCGTAATGGTCACACTTGCGCTTCTGTCGGGTCTCAGGCGTGCGGAGATTTTCGGCCTCAAGTGGAAGTACGTTGACTTCGGCGAGAAATCTCTGACCGTAGCTGAGACGTGCTTTGAGGGGCGCGTGTCGGCTCCCAAAACGCGGGCATCCAGGCGGAAAGTGTTTCTCGATCATGCCGTCTTGGATGCGCTCGGGGCCATTCGGCCCGCTTACGCTCAGCCGGATGACTTGGTGTTTCCGACTGAGCGCGGCACGCCGATGAACCCGGCGAACGTTCAAAGCCGTGTGCTTGATCCTGCGAGCGACCGCGCGGGGATCGGGCGCGTGACTTGGCATCACTTCCGTTACACCTATTCGACGTGGGCTGAGCCCACAGGCGAAAGCATCAAGGCGCTACAGGCTCAGTTGGGCCATACGGACTCGCGGCTGACTCTTGGCGTGTACACTCAGCCGATGCCGGAAGCTCAGGCGAAAATTGCGAGCAAAGTTGCAAGGGTTTTGCTCCCAGTTGCTCCCAACTTCAGTGATGTGGCGGAAATGCCGATAAAGATGATTCAATGATTCTGGAAGCCTTAGGCATGGTGGGCGATACAGGACTCGAACCTGTGACTTCTACCGTGTGAAGGTAGCACTCTACCGCTGAGTTAATCGCCCGTGGTTATCAAAATAGCAGATTTCGTAATCACGGTCCAGAGCGGCTTCGAGCGGGCAGCATCGAGGAAATCTACGAATTTCCTGGAGATGCCCCTGCGGAACGATCAGCCAATATGAAGTTCAACAGCCTGATTTCCGAGGGGCGCATTTTCGACGACCCGACCCGCCCGCCCTACTTTTCCGTACGTGTGCAAGCAAACCAGAGGCGGTGTACACTTCCCTTATGCGCTTCGTCTGCACGGCAGTCATGCTGCCGGCACCCGATATGGTGCCTTAAAGTTTGCTGCCTAATAGGTACCGGGCGGGTTTTCAGCGTCGACTGGCAGCTTTAGAGCAAGGAGGCTGCGTATTCGCGGCAATTTCAGCATTTCCTCCAGAACCGTGCGGGGGCAGTCGAAGTTTTGAATGAGGGAGAAGTGAAAGCTTCGGCAACTCATGTGGATGGCGGAACAACCCAGTAGCCGATTCGCCGCGCAGGGCCCATTTCTGGTTGACAAGACTCGCGACAGGCAGCGCGCGAGATGTCTCTGCTCCTGTGCGGCAGGCTCAAAGTAGCATGGAAAAGATGCCGGCCAATTCCACAGCCACGGAATCAGCGGAATTGCTTTCGCGCGTGCGTGAGTCGGTTCAAAGCGTTATCCGGGGAAAAAATGAAGTCGTTCAGCTTGCCCTGGTAGCCTTTTTTGCCCGCGGGCATCTCCTGATTGAGGACGTTCCGGGCGTCGGCAAGACGACCCTGGCCCATTCGCTGGCGCGGTCGTTTGACTGCTCGTTTCAGCGCATACAGTTTACGTCAGACATGCTGCCTTCTGACGTCATTGGGATCAGCATCTACAATCAGCAAATGGAGCGCTTTGAGTTCCGGCCAGGCCCGATTTTTGCCAACATAGTTCTCGCCGATGAAATCAACCGGACTACGCCCAAGACCCAGAGCGCGCTGCTTGAGGCAATGAATGAGTTTCAGGTGACCGTGGATAGTCACACCTACCCGCTACCCCAGCCCTTCATGGTTGTTGCCACGCAAAATCCCGTCGAGCATCACGGGACCTATGCTCTTCCCGAATCTCAACTTGACCGCTTTCTTATGCGGCTTCGGATCGGCTATCCACCGGCGGAAAACGAAAAGGAAATCCTGAAGAACTTTGCCCTGTCGGACCCTCTGTCGAAGATTCAGCCAAGCATGACAGCCGCGGAAGTTGTAGAGATCCAGCAGGCAGTCCGGCAGGTCAAGGTTGAAGAGTCACTCATCAACTATCTCCTGGCCATCGTTGAGAAGACCCGCCGTCACCCCGACTTGACGCTGGGAGTCAGCCCTCGCGGCTCAATGATGGTCTACCGCGCCGCCCAAGCCATGGCCCTGGTTGAAGGCCGCAATTATTGCATCCCGGACGATATCAAGCGGCTTGCCGTGCCCGTGTTCGCCCACCGCTCGGTGGTCAGCTCAAATTACGCGTCCGCGCTGAAAAGGTCTGATCAGGCGGAAGCCATCATTCGGGAAATTGTCGAAAGCGTTCCTGTGCCGCTGTAGCAGCTTGAGGAGATCTTTTGTTCCCAGCACCAGCCCACCCACCTTTATCGATGGCCCCCGCCGGAATCAGTTCGGCTGCTCGGCCTTTGCCACTCTGCTCATCCGGCGCATGTAACAAAGAGAGACCCCAACCATGCCGCCCGCGAACAGTCCAGCGGCCCAGCCGATATGAGTCTTTGAACCAGGCTGCTCAGCGGCTCGGATCATCTCACGGATTACATAAACAAAGAAAAGGCCAACGGCAACGCTCATGAGCCCCGCCATCTGTTCCAGCAGTGGCATAATGAGTTCACGCTGCTCGGGTGTGTAGTCACTAAGCCTTCTGGTACCAAGGTGCACGGCCCCAGGGATGCGGCGGCCCAGGAATGGAATCAGGAGCATAAGGCCGGCGATCAGCACCTGAGTGCCGAACACTAGCCACAGCGCGTGCGGGCTGCCCAACCCGTCAGGCTTGCCCGCCAGATTGAAATGGGTCGGAATGCGTGCCGGCAAGTGGGGCAGGCTGGTTTGAATCAGAAAGTAAGAATACAGGGCCAAGGCAGCGGCAACAACCTTGAGCATTAGATTGTCTCCGGCCTGCATTATGCACACAACTGCGGGCAGGAAGCCGAATATCACTACACACTGCCCTGATGAAGGGGACTTCAAGAATCCATAGAATGCGGGACTGTTCCCTTAGGATGAGCAATAGCCCTCGGCCTTCCGTCAGATGTGCGCACAGCATCCGCGCGCGAACTCGACTGCCACCGCCGCGCCAGCTTCTCCGCTGGGACGCCGGTCTTTGCCGCAAGCAGCTCAAGCGAATCCAACTGGTCCAGTCTCACAAGTCGTGCCAACCGTTCACTTTCATTCTTCAATTTCATGCCATCAACCTTAATATGCCTGGTGACGAACTGTCAATCGGCAAGGTAGCATGAACACCAAGTCCCGCTCATCGGGAACCTTCTCCGGAAAAACAGAAAGCCTGCGGCAGCACGAAGCCTGCCGCAGGCTGGCATACACATGAATTAAAGGCTTACGCGGAAACCCGCAAATCGTTCTTGAGCCCGAAGTAGGTAGCCGCAAAACGCGCATCGATCATGGCTTCCTGCCGGTCGACATTGCTGTTGACAACACCGTAAAGCGTCACATTCCCGTTGTCCACAATAATGTGGATGGGTGGGTTCGCCTGGTTGGCGTAATTGGCGAACATCGGATCACCGTAGATCCTCTCAGCAATTTCTTCGCGGATATGATCGTCCATGAACGATACGGGCAAGACCTGGATACTGTTCTTCAGGTAAGTCACACCTTTGATGTTAGCAAGAATGTTGCCCAAATCAGACTTCATGTAAGGCTGTGTGACCTGGCCACCCACAATCAGCCGGTTTCCCTGAGCAGCAAGAGTGATGTGGTCAAAAATCGTATAGAACGAATAAGTCAGAACGTCGTAGCGTGCTTTCTTAAGAATCTGGAGTGGCGTAACGCCCGACCGG
>JAKAWN010000162.1 GCA_021827245.1 Acidobacteriota bacterium
CACCCACGCACACGACCTTCACGTTGGCGTTGTGGTAACAGATGTCGTTACGAATGTGTTCCAGGCAACGAAGCGTCGGGAAGTTGCCTATCGAGTAGGTAAACACGATTTTGCCGCTCAAGGCCATGCCCGCGGCCATTCCCGTCATATTCTGCTCGGCTACGCCCACATTCACGAATTGCTTTGGTAGCGCCTGCATGAAGGGCTCAATCACACTGAAACCCAGGTCGCCAGTGAGGAGCATAATACGCTCGTCCCTCTTGGCCAACTCGAATAACGTCTGGATAAACGCAGTCCTCATTGACCCTCCAACTCCGCCAGAGCTTGCTCAAGCAATTCGCCGCGCGGCGCGCGGTAATGCCAGGCGAGCGTATTTTCCATGTAGCTAATGCCCTTCCCCTTGACCGTATGTGCCACAATGCAACTGGGCTGACCTGCAGAAAAGGGCAGATCCGCGAACGTCCTTTCGATCGTTTCCAAATCATGCCCGTCGATTTCGCATGCCGCCCACCCAAACGCGCGCCATTTGTCAGCGAGAGGGCTGAGATCGACCACCTCGTCAACACGCCCAAAGCTTTGAATCTTGTTGTAGTCCACAACAACCACCAGGTTATCGAGCTTGTGCTGAGGAGCAAACAATGCGGGTTCCCAGGTGGAACCCTCGTCGCATTCGCCGTCGCTGATCATGCAAAAGACGCGGTATAGCTTTTCATCCCGTTTCGCAACCAGGGCCATGCCGGTGCCCATCGTCAGTCCGTGGCCTAGAGAGCCCGTAGAAATCTCGATGCCGGGAACATGGTGCGTGGCATGTCCCATAAGCAGCGACCCATTTTGATAATATGTTTCAAGCATGGACTTCGGGATGTAGCCGCATTCTGCCAAAACCGCGTAAAGAGTGGCACAACCGTGCCCTTTGCTCAGGATGAAGCGGTCGCGATCGGGCCAGTCGGGGCGCTGCGGGTCAAACCGTAATACACTGTGATAAAGAACGGCCAGCAGATCAGCGATGGACAGCGATGATCCGATATGCGAGGCATTGGCTCGGCTGGTCATGAGGATGCAATGCCTTCGGACGCGCATGGCGAGTTCTTGTGAGGTGATGTCGAGTCTACTCATTCAACACCTTACTTATCCGTAGGTTGGTAGATCGATGGGACCGCGAATTCAATGTTACGCCCAGGTCATGAGCTGTCGTTCATCCGAGATGATGGCTGCTATGGCAGCGAGTAGTTCAGCCGCCGGGGCGCCATCGCAGACGCGATGATCGAACGTCAGGCTGAGTACACAGGTGCTGCGGAGCACGACCGATTGTTCGTCGACGACGGGCTTTTCCAGAATCCGCCCAATGCCGAGAATGGCCGCCTGCGGTGGGTTCAGTACGGGCGTGAACGCATCCACCCCGTAGCCTCCAAGATTGGTGATGGTTACCGTTCCGGCCAGTGCGTCTTCAGAGGACAGACGCCCGGCCAGCGCCGCCTTCGACAGGCGCCCCACAGTTTGTTCAATCCCAGAAAGCGGCTGTCTGTCAGCATTTCGGACTACGGGAACCAGCAGCCCGCCCGGGACAGCAACAGCGAAACCTATGTTGATGTTGTCGTAAACGCAGACGGAGTCGTCCTGAATCGAGGCATTCAGCCGCAGATCTTGCCGCAATGCCATGGAGAGCGCTTTGATAAACAGCGCGTCATAGGAAACATCGATTCCCGTTTCCGCCAGCCGTGAACGAGTTGCCCGAAGGCGATCGGCGCGCACTTCCCGGGTAAGCGTCAACGGAACCGCTTGCTCAATGCCAAAGCGCAGACGGTCGGTGATGGTTCGCCGAATGCCGGTGATGGGAATTCGCTCCCGAACAACCAAGTCCGGATGCCCGGACGGAGCAGGTGCGCTTGCAATCGCAGCACGCACGTCGGCTTCGACAATTCGGCCGCCCGGTCCACTGCCGGTAAGCATCGTAAGATCGATTTTGTTTTCCAACGCAAGACGCCGTGCGATCGGCGTTGCCCTGACATCACGAGTTGCAGTGGACTTTCGAGCCGGTGCTGCGCTGCGCGTTGCAGCCGTTGGAGAGGAAGATGCTTCGGTGTCACTATTAGGGGCTGGCTCACCTCCGGCGAGCACGTAGCCAATCAGCGCTTCGACAAGCAGATTGGCCTCCGGCTGGGCCACGGCATGTAAGATTCCGGCGACCGGCGCCTCGATCTCGTGAACTGCTTTCTCTGTTTCGATCTCAACGACCGGCTCGCCGGCTTCGACGCGCGCGCCTGTAGGGCGCAACCAGCGAATCAGCTTTCCTTCTGCCGTATACATTCCCAAGCTGGGCATGACGATGCGATAAGCCACGGGACCTCCCTAGCGGAAAAGCTCTTGTACTGCAAAGATAACGCTCTCCGGCTTGGGAACATAGAGGTTTTCCAGCACGGCGGCGAATGGAACAGGAGTCTCGGGCGCCGTAACTGTTTTGACGGGTGCGTCAAGCCAGTCAAATCCCTTCTCGGCGACTCGGGCTGCGATATCGCGAGCCATGGAGGCGGTAGGTGTGTCTTCGTCTACCACGACAAGGCGGTGCGTTCGGCTAACGGAATCGAGAACGGCAGTTTCGTCCAGGGGCGCAAGTGTAAGCACGTCCACGACCTCGGCGTCAATGCCGTCGACCGCGAGCTGATTGGCCGCTTCAAGACAAACGTGCGTCATCCGCCCAATGCCACAAAGCGTCACATCTCGGCCACGACGCGCCACCTCCGCCTGGCCGATCGGCAACGTGTAGGGCTCTTCAGGGACCAGACCCTTCGCCGCGCCACCGAGAAATTTGTGCTCCATCATCACCACGGGGCCGTTATCGCGTATAGCGGCAATCGTCAGCCCCTTGGCATTGTACGCCGTGGAAGGCACCACTACCTTCAAACCGGGAATGTGCGCCAGGACGGAATACAGGGTCTGCGAATGCTGCGCCGCTGCTCCCCCTCCATAAGTGCGCTTGAAACCATGGGTGCCATAGGCAGTGCGAATGACGATCGGCAAATCAATCTCCCCCCCCATCATGTAGTGCATCTTGGCGGCCTGGTTTATGATCTGGTCGTAGCAACAGCCGATCAGGTCAACAAACATGACTTCAACAATCGGCCGCAAGCCGGTCATGGCGGCGCCGACTCCCGCTCCAACAAAGCCCATCTCTGAGATCGGTGTGTCGATGACACGGTTGAGGCCGAATTCCTGAATCAACCCACGAGTAGCGCGCAGCGGACCACCCCAGGCATCAATCAAGCCCAGGTGAGCACGGCCTGCAGCTCCGGCTACGTCCTCGCCCAGGAGAACGACGGAAGGGTCACGTCGCATTTCCTGCCGGATGGCTTCGTTGATTGCCTGGCTGAAGCTGAGTTCTCTGGTGACGGTGCTGGTTGCATTGTCCATCGATTTGTTCGCCTCCTCAGCTTAATCGACGTAAACGTCGGCATACAATTCTTCCGGTTGCGGTAACGGGCTGTTCTCGGCGAACTCGACCGCATCCTCTATGTGCTGCCTGTTGCGTTCGTCGGTGACGTCGAGATCCGAAGCCTCCAGCAGTCGCTTTGCAAGCACGAACTCACGAAAGCGCTTAATGCAATCCCGGTCCTGAGCAGCGTGTTGTTCTTCCGCCGTGCGATAGCGGAGGGGATCGTCGCCCTGATGATGGCCAAAATAGCGGTAGGTTGTGCATTCAATCAGCGTGGGGCCGGCACCAGAACGCGCACGCAGGACCGCGTCGGTGGCGGCACGCCAGACTGCGAGTACATCCTGGCCGTCCACCAGAACCCCCGGCATCCCGTATCCCGCAGCCCGACCAGCAATGTTTTTACCCGCCGTTGCGTACTCTGCTGGAGTAGCCTGGGCATATCCATTGTTTTCGCATACGAAAATCAGTGGCAACTGCCAAATAGCTGCCATGTTCAATGCTTCATGCACGACACCTATATTGGCGGCCCCATCTCCGAAAAACGCCGCTGCCACCTGGTCGGTACACCGAACTTTGGCGGACAATGCAGCCCCGACGGCGTGCGCGACACCCATGCCGACAATCGGGTTCACCCCGAGCGTCCCAGCCGTCACATCAGTAATGTGCATGGATCCGCCCTTGCCACGGTTGGTGCCGGTGGCCTTACCGTACAACTCCGCCATCATCGGTTTGACGTCGACCCCCTTCGCGATGCAATGACCGTGACCACGGTGGGTCGAAGCGACCCAATCGGAAGGGGCGAGCGCTGCGCACACGCCGACGGCGACGGCCTCCTGGCCGATATAGTAGTGTACGGCTCCCACTGGAACACCGGCCTCCACGAGTCTCTTCAGCCTTTCTTCAAACTGGCGAATGAGCGTTAGCCGCTCATATATCCAGAGCAGGCGATCACGGTCTGGCAACTGCAAAGTGGTCTCATTCGAGTCAGTCATTCGTACACTCCTTAAGCAGGCCGCACTCCACAAGCGCCTTCGCTGCCTCTCGTATGTGCCAAAATTCCATATTCGCGCGTTCGGCGATGTCGAGCAGGCTGTGTTCCCCATCAGACAGATTCAATACCCAGAGCAACGCCATCTCCCGCGAATGTCGGTCCATCTTTCCGCCCAGCGGTCCATACAGCCCCCGCTTGCCAAGCTGAGGCTCACAATAAGGATTCAGGCTGCGGTATCGGCGGTTGTTTTCCAGTACGTCGAAGACTAAAAGATATTTCTGGAGGGAGTCCGCCAGGCATTCGGAGCGCACGAAGTCCAGATTATCCGCCGAAGTGTGATATTCCGCGTAGCGGCCGTGCGGCGTCCGCGTCAATGAGCCGACTGCGAGATTGAAACCCGGAGAGCAATACTGGCGCTCATCGTACCCATATGGGACAAAATCCAGAACCTCATATTCACTTCCCGCATGCTTTAAAACATTCTGGACAGCGCAGTCGATCTCGGCATTTCCCTGGCGGCTTTTCTTGTAGGTCAGCTTCCCTGGATCTCCAACGCAGGTGACCACGAGCCCATGCTTGATCCTATCCGTATTCTCGCGATTGCGCGCCAGCCAGGTGATCGATCCAATAGTTCCTGGAATAAAGAGGAATCGATAGGCGTAACGTGTGCGCATCTCGTGCAGGTGTTTGGCAAGGAATGTGGTTAGAGCAATCCCCGAAAGATTATCATTGCAAAGCGAGGGGTGGCACACGTGGCAGGAAATCAGAATCTCGTCCGCCGTTTCTCCTGGCAGGAGGAGTTCACCATAGGTCAGGCTGCCGGGCGCCAGTGTTGCGTCGATATTCACCTCGTACTTTTCCTCTTCCTTCAGTTTCGCGAACTGTCGGTAGGTCAGGCAGAATCCCCATGACTCCGTGTAGTAGGAGGTCCGATATGGAATCCAGTCCGGGTAGTCCGGCAGAGTAAAGACGTGCTTCTTGAGCTCGCTGCAATCGATCGTGCCGTGGATAGGAATGCTGTAGCTGACCACGTGAAGATTGGAGTCGCGGAAATCAACGATCGTCTCTCCGTCCGCGTTCTTTATATACGCCCCTCGGATATTCCATTCGCGTGGAACGACCCAGTCGAAAACTTGTGTTCCGCTCGGCACTTCGTGAATCTCAATCGGAATCTCCTGCCTGATCCGGTTCAGGGTCTGCCGAACGCCATCGCCGGTAATGCTCCGGCAGATTGGATACAGGTCTGCCATAAAATCGAACATGGCCTGACCAAGGTCAGTATGTTGATGCGATTCGCTCAGTTGGGAGAGACTCATAGACCGTCTTTCTCCGGATGGAAATCGGGAAACCCTTGGTCACGAGCAGAAATCACTCGCGGCGGCTCGGGCCAGCCGATGGCAAAAGCCGGATCGTTCCAGCGAACGCCAGCGACATTTTCCGGGCTGTAGAACTGAGAAATCTGATAGAACAGTTCCGCACCGTCGGTAAGGGTCTGGAACCCGTGCGCAAAGCCCTCGGGGACGTAGAGCATTCGGCGGTCTTCCGATCCAAGCCCCATCGTGAAGTGCTTCATAAATGTCGGAGAACTCTTCCGCAGATCGATGATGACGTCAAAAACCGCTCCGGCAAGGCATCGGATCAGCTTCGATTCCTGATGCCCGTCGGTCTGATAGTGCATACCGCGCAGCGTTCCCTTTTTGTGATTGAAGGAGATGGATGCTTGTTTCAGTAAAGGATTCAAACCCCGATCGTGGAATTCCCGTTCGCACCACGTCCGCGCAAAAAATCCCCGCTCATCCGCCATGGGCTCGATGTCCACGATGTAGGCGCCTCGAAGAGGGGTTTCAGTGAATCTCATGAGTACACTCGTACTTCAGGAATGGGAACGACGAATCGTCCGCCCCATGAACGAATGTGATTCATCTGCTGCATCACTTCCTCCTTGAGGTTCCAGGGAAGAATGAGCAGATAATCAGGTCGCGTTTTGTCGATTTCGCTTGGGGGCAAGATGGGAATATGGGTCCCTGGAAGGAACAGTCCCTGTTTTTGCGGACTCCGATCTACAACATAATCGATGAAATCCGTCCGAATCCCACAGTAGTTCAGCAGGGTATTCCCCTTGGCTGCCGCTCCATAGGCAACAATACTCTTGTGGGCATTCTTGGCCTCGACAAGAAATCCCAAGAGACGCCGCTTGGTTTCTTTAACTCTTTCCTCGAACATAAGGTACCGCTCCAGCCTCGTGTAGCCGGCAGACTCTTCATGCGAAGCAAGGCTGCAGACCGCTGACATGATGGGCTTCGAATCATCTTCCGAATGGCGGGCGTAAATCCGTAGCGAACCTCCGTGCGTTGGCAGTTCTTCCACATCGAAAATCTCCAGCCCTCGCTCCGAAAAGACGCGGCGGACGGTGTGAAAGGAGAAGTAGGAAAAGTGCTCGTGATAGATCGTATCGAACTGGTTCTGCTCCACCAGACGCATCAGATGCGGAAATTCCATGGTGACAACGCCATGCGGCTTGAGCACGATTTTCATCCCCCTTACAAAGTCATTCAGATTGGGGACGTGAGCCAGCACATTATTCCCGATAAGCAAGTCAGCCTCCTTGCCTTCCGAAGCCATTTGTCTGGCCATCTCCGAGCCGAAGAAACGTTTAAGAGTCGGCACGCCTTTCTCGATCGCCGCCTTCGCGACGTTGGCGGCAGGTTCAATCCCCAGCACCGGAATCCCCTTTTCGACAAAGTACTGCAACAGGTAACCATCGTTGCTGGCAATCTCCACAGCATGACTTTCCGGACCCAACCCGAACCGCTCCGTCACATGCTCAACATACGACTTGGCATGTTGAAGCCAACTCTCCGAGTACGACGAGAAATAGGCGTAGTCGCTGAAAATCCGCTCCGGAGTCTCAAACACCTCAACCTGGACAAGCAGACAGTCACGACAGATAAAAACGTGAAGAGGATAGAAAGCCTCCTGGCGATTCAACTGTTCACTCTTCACATAGCTGTTGGCCAGCGGCGACATCCCCAAATCGACAAACGTGTCTACCAGGGATGCCCCGCACGACCTGCAAACCGAATGATTTTTTCCTGCTCCGTCTGCGCCCATGTCAACACTCCACCTCGTCCGCATTACAGAAAGAGAACGCGGTTTTTGATACTCCCCCTTACAAGACCTATCTGCCATCCAAGCTGAAAGATACAATATACAAGTGTAGCTTTATCCCGTGTCCTCCGAAACTTACCCAGCAAAGTGCGCCAATTAGCTATTGCTTCCCTCCAAGGATGGGCAATCTTCGGAATACCCAGTGCGACTGACTTTTTATACAGAAGCGTCACGTACTTGGCGTAACCGTATCCTTGGCGGAAAATGCCCTGAAATGTGACGCGATGTCGAACGTGAAGGACGGCATCGGGTACAAAGTGGAGTGTGGCGCCCGCTAGTTGAAGCTTGATGCAGAGCATCGCGTCGCCGCAGTGCCACATGGATTCGTCAAATCCGCCAGCAACATCGAGCAGGAGGGAGCGTTTAATTCCCATGGTTCCACCGCCTGCATAATAGAGAGGACCAGCAAACCCTATTGTTTGCAATCCTTTCTCCTGTGATGCACCAAGACCTTTCGCCACCCAGGGTTTGTTCAACTTTCTGGCGTCAATCCGGCAGGCAACAAAATCGTGGTTGGAGAGCGCTCCCGCCATAGCCGCAAGCCAGCCTTCTCCAACTTCATCGTCAGCATCGCAAAAGAGCAATGCTTCACCCGTCGCGGCCCGTGCCCCAACGTTCCTGGCGTGGTATTCAGTGGGGACGGTCGGGGCCTCCAAAATTCGAAGATGCGGAAGCGAATCCCTATATTTCTCTATTATTTTCAAAGTGTCGTCCGTTGATCCATTATCGACGCAGATTACTTCCCAGGACCCGGACCAACGTTGTCGCGCCAATGCTTCCAACTGAGCGCCGATGGTTGAGGCGGCGTTATAGAAAGGGACGATTACGCTGATCATCTTCCCCCGGTCAGCAGAGGTGTCTTCCTCCATGAAAATCCTCCTCGGATGGATTGGGGTATCCACAAACAAAAGGCCTTTTCGCTATTGCCAAGCCCACACGTAACAACGTCCCTACAGCGTACATGTTTGAAAGCCTTAGGCAGGACACAGGGCTTGCTACAGCTCGCCAGGACACGATTCCTCGAACATATGCTCGAAACTAGATTTGTCCGCTTTGCGGTACCAGTTCATGCGTACGACATGTCCGCTTTTGAGCAACTCGGGGATCGTAACGAATCTGTAGCTTTCGTGGAGTTGCTCCAGCAGTTGGCTTACCGCCTCCAGAGTCGGTCTCCTGTTGAACTGAGCAGGCGATAGGCTGGCACGCGCGATTCGATCATGAAATAGGATCGACTTGCCAGGCCCAATGCGCGGTAACACTTCCTCAAGTATTTGACCGGCATTCCTCGGTTGCCAATCTCCGGTATCTAGAGTCCAGGATATGACCCGGTAGCCGTACTGCAGGGGAACCAAACGCGAGGCGAAATTCTGGAAGCCGTAAGGCGGTCGGAATAGACGGCTTCCGTAGGGTCTCAGCGCTTCCGCACACTTCCTGATCTGCGCACAGCGTTCCATGTATCCCAGGAGGGGAAGGCAGGCGTGTTCCCATGTGTGGTTTCCCAAAGCATGACCAGCCCCGGCCGCTTGGCGAATCACGTCTCGATGCTTGGCCGCAAACTTCCCCACGCAAAAGAACGTAGCCTTTGCGCCGTATCTGTCCAATATGTCGAGAAGCCGGATGGTGTACTCGGGGTGAGGCCCATCATCGAAGGTGAGGGCCAGGACGGGATCGTGCGTTTCGACGCGCATGATCGTTCCCATTGAGCTCCTGGCAGCTACAGAAAGAGACCTCTTCAAAGTCCTCCATATAGGTTGTGCAGGTGAAGCACTCTTCATCAACACCCCTTTCTAAAGCCCATGTCTAGTCTTAATCAACCGGAAGACCATGAATTTAGGTGGCGCATCTGGAATGAAAAACAAGGTGATTCAGCGCCGACGACCCGCCCGACGCCGAAGAATGGCGGCTCCTTCTTCCGTTTCGAGGAAAGTGCACTCGAAATCTGGATGCTCGACGACCCACATCCCAACCATAGCTCGCTCATCCGCTCTATCGGCATCGTCAACAAGGATGACCGCGCTCTCGCTAAGTCTTTCGTATAGCAGTGGCAGAGCAGGGTACCGGGCCAGCCGACCTAACTCTCCCGGTGGGCCATCAACTACCAGCATGTCAATAGGCGGTATGCCCCGTAACGGCGAAATATCGTAGTACCTCCAACTTTTGCCCCCCAGTTCTAGGTCGCAGAGGGGTGCCTCATGTACAACTGCAAACCCTTCCAATCCATGCACCTTCAGATTCTCCCGGCAGATGTCTGCAAATGTCCGCTCGTGGTCTAACGACTCCACACGTCCTCTGCCGAGTTTTTCAAGGCAATATCCGCTAATAAGCGTCGATGTTCCGCAGCCGAGCTCAACAATGATCTCAGGCTTGCGGCGAACAATTTCGGACGCAAGGAGAACTGCAAAGTCCGGACAGATCGGCCATCCACGCATACTGGGCAGCGGATGGCGGTATTGTATGAGCTTCTGAAGATGCAGAAGCGCCTCAACCTGACGGAACGAGTTCCGGCTTTCTCTATATCCTTGTGTAGCAATTTGATCAATGTGAAGTTGCAGGGACAAGAGTAAGGAGCGATAGCAGATGAGGACAATCCCCGCAAATGAGCTGCACGCTACCGCTAACGCCACCGGGAGGGCTAAGCGTACCTCTAAAGCTCCCATTAGCACAAATGCTGCAGCTGGAGCAGCACCTAAGAAGACTATTGCCATGAAGTCTTTATGAGTCAGATGCTTAGGCAAAGTTTCAATTCTCCAATTTAATAGGCTCGGCATGACACCCTGGTTCACAAAGTTTGTTGCAGTTGAGGCATCCATACGAGGCCGCATGCCGCATTGTCTCATCAAATCCGCCAGCAACAACGGGCAGGGGGGAGCATTCGATTCGCATATCCAAATCGTCGAGAAGCCTCATTGTCTACTCTGTTTGAGTTCCGTCGTCGAAGGTAAGAGCTTGGATTGCATCGCACGTGTCAACTCGTATGATCGTTCCCAGAAATCGTCTGGCCCCCAGAGACGCTGGCTTTCGCGCGAGCTTCCATAGGTCTCTGGTGTTTGATGAATTCCTAATTGTTTCGACAGTCACGGCATCCTCCACGATCTCATGACTGGGATGGGATCCAATTCATACTCTCCAGACACTATCGCCTCCTTCCACTCCGGTTCGAAGCTAAGTGGCAAGTCGCATCTTCTGCAGGAAGGCGCAAGTCGCTAGAAATGGGAATCAGTGGGGTCCGCACCATCCAGTTTCTTCACATCCCATTCCAGAACGGGCCAAATCAATCCCGCCCGGTCAAGATCCAACTGGCACCCTACCTCCGTAATCTCGAAGGACAAGATATTACGAAGGAGTGCATACGTCTTGATTCGAGGGATCCAACTGCCTACGCTCAGGAAGTAACGCCCCGGTCTAAGAACACGTTCCGGGACCTTGCAAGTCGAAGCGTACAACCCCGGTTCCCGTATCCGGCCGCTTTCAAGCCCCGTATCGACGTCAAGCGACTCCCAGACAACATTTCCGCGAGCATCGGTCAGATGGTAGGCCACCTGGAGATTACGAATGGGAGAAAATAGCTCGTACACAATCTCAACCTTGAATGCGCAATCAAAGGCAATAGAGGTAGGTGCCAGTCCCTGCGATGTCAGTATCCGCACTCGCTTAACCACAAGTTCGCTCGACTGAGCGGAAGCTTCCGACCCCATCCACTCGGTCGCATCTTGCGCCCCAGCCTGCAGATACTGGTCAACAACATCTGCGGAAAGCCCTTCGGATTTCACCACTCCTGCATCCAGCCAAAAGGCTCGCTCGCATAGTTGCGTCACCATTCCCATGTTGTGGCTGACAAACACTACGGTCCGACCACCCCTCGCGACGTCACGCATTTTCCCCAGACATTTCTTCTGAAACTCCGCATCCCCTACGGCCAGGACTTCATCCACGATCAGGATTTCCGGGTCTAGGTGGGCCGCCACGGCGAACCCCAGCCGTGTTTGCATTCCGGTGGAGTAGTGCTTCACGGGCGTGTCCAGGAACCTGCCAATCTCGGCGAAGGCCACAATCTCATCGAATTTGCGATCAATCTCGGTTTTCCGCATCCCTAGGATGGCACCATTCAGATAAACGTTCTCTCGGCCGGTCAATTCCTGGTGAAACCCGGTCCCCACTTCGAGCAAGCAGCCCACCCGGCCATGAATATCGACGACACCCGAGGTCGGTTCGGTAATGCGCGAAAGAATCTTCAGCAAGGTACTCTTCCCTGCCCCATTGCGCCCGATGATTCCCACCACTTCGCCATGTTTGATTTCAAACCCCACATCTCGAAGTGCCCAGATGGTGTCGTCAAGGTCCGCGGCGCCGGTGGCATGGCCGTGCAAGAGTTTGCCCATCCTCCGCACGGGACTTAGAAAGGCGTCTATAGCAACTTCTCGGAGTTGCTTGTGGCCAGATTGAAGTTGGCCAATATGAAACTGCTTGCCCAGGTTTTCGGCCCGGATGGCAATGTCAGTCATAGATATCCCCTAAACGACGTCTGCAAATGTTCTTTCCAGACGCCGGAAGTAATACGCGCCGCTGATGAGCAAACCCAGCGCGACGATTGCTGACACCGCAATCATCGGTCCTGGAGCTGTTTTTGCGTCCACCAAAGCCCAGCGGAAACCCTCGACAACTCCAACCATAGGATTAATTCCGAAGACGGTGCGCCAAGGTTCCGGAAGGAGGCTGCTGGGATATACGATCGGAGTAGCGTACATCCAGAATTGAACGAGGAAAGGAATGGTGTACTTTACATCCCTGAACTGCACGTTCATTGCGCTCAACCACAGACTTGCACCCAGACACGTTATCAGAGCCAGCGCCAGAAAGAAGGGCACCCAGATGACCTTCCAGGTAGGCACGACGCCATAGGATGCAATCATGCCGAGAAGCACAATGAACGCCAGGCAAAAATCAACGCACCCGGCAACCACGGTCCCCAGTGGCATGGCCATGCGCGGAAAATAGATTTTCTTCAGCATGTTCGAGTTCGCAACAAGGCTGTTTGAGGACTGAGTCAATCCCGTGGCAAAAAAGGTCCAGGGCACCAAAGCCGTGTAACTGAAAAGCGGATAGGGAATGCCATCGGAAGGCATCTTGGCCAGTTTGCCGAAAAACAGGGTAAAAATCAGCATGGTGAAGAACGGTTGGATGATGGCCCAAAGCGCCCCTAGCACCGTCTGCTTGTAGCGAACCTTGATGTCACGCCAAGTGAAAAAGTAGACGAGCTCCCGGTATTCCCACAGTTCGTCGAGCTTCAGCGAGGCCCAGCCACGTGTCGCCTCGATCCGGGTGCAAGCCGGCGCTTGAGAGGTTTCTGCCATAGTTGTCTTTGAAATCACATCCATTATTCCCATTTGCACTTCCTCTGTGGTGAAGTCTCCTGGACACTATTTCTTTTCAAGCCACCCGGCGAGCCGATTGCTTTACGACTCCCTCCCTGCGGTTGCCGCGCACCCCGCGGACGACAGGCGACCACTCCAGTTGATCGGTGAGCCATCCCCGTGAGCATAACTGCTTAAGCACGTTCAGGCGCATATAAGCGGAGTTACGAAAGTCTGTATTCTGGAATCCAATTGCTTTGAGTCCTTCCTTCAACTCGAGAATGGTTGTTTCCAGATCCGCTTTCGGCTGGTGGTTCGGAGCCAGTGCCCGGTACCGGCTGAAGTCCACACGATAGGAGCGCTTATCAGGCTGCGCGCCACTGTTGATTGAGACTTCGACGCCAGAAAGCACTCGGGCCACTGCCGCAGACAGATCTTTCACTTGGAAGTTCCACCGATCGGAGCCTGCGTTCACCACCAGGAAATCTCCGCTCGTACCTGGATCACGCGAGACTGCCCAATCAATCGCCCGCGCCATGTCTTTGACAGAAATGAGTGGTCGCCAGGGCGTGCCGTCACTCAAGATCACAATGCGCTTAGATCG
>JAKAWN010000163.1 GCA_021827245.1 Acidobacteriota bacterium
TGGTCCGTGTTCCCAGAGGCGCAAGGACCTAAACCAAGAGGGTACTCGCGTACTCTGTGAACTCCGTGAATCAGCTTTCAAACACAGAGCGCGCAAGGTCTCGACCCTGGCGGGACTTTTCGGCAAGCCCTTAATGCGCCGGGGAAGAGGGCGTGGTGATGCTGATGGGCTTTGATTTTTCGCTCTCATTGCCGGAAAGATCGACTGCTGTAACGGCATATTGATAGTGACGGCCGGGCGCAACAGAGGTGTCATGGAAGATCGGGGTGGGCACCAGCCGCTTGTTGACGCGGTCGAATGGTCCGCCATCAACGCTTCGATAAACGTTGTACCCTGCAAGGTCGGGCGCCGTGCTGGCATTCCAGAGCAGATCGACGGCGCCAGCGGCATTGACCGCGGTGAGGCCAGTCGGGACGGGCGGAGGGAAAACATCGCGAGGGATGACGCCAACGGGCGCGGAGGGCTCGCTTTCGGCCACAGCTCCTTTGACCGTCGTGACAGCACTGACGCGGAAATGATACTGCTGGCCAAACTGGAAGTTTTTGTCGTCAAAGTGTGTGGCAGTTGTCCGGGTGAGCAATTGGAAAGTATCCGGCTTGCCGGTCGTGCTCTGGTAGATGCGATAGCCGGAGAGATGCGAGGGCGGCAGCCCGGTCAAAGTTTCTGACGGCTTGGCCCAGGAGAGCATGAGCGCTGTCTGCGTGACCTTGACGACGAGATTCGTGACCGGAATGGTGACATCGACAAGCACAGCCTGGACAATGTTGGAAGGAGCGCTGCGGCGTGGATGCCCCATGAATCCGCGCGTGTAGGCAATCACCGCAAACGCAAAAGTCGAACCCCGCTGCTGGCGAAAATCCTGGGGCGAAATCTGGAAGGGGACGTCAACTTTGCCGGCGCGCGTGTACCGGGAAAGTTCTTTTGGAGAAACCGACAGCCAGGGAGCGGCACTGGTCTCGGGGGATACCGGCTTTTGGCCGGGGGGCGCGACAGCACGAAAAATATCGATTGTGACCGGCTTGGTGAGCCGCTCGCCGTCAACTGCCAGCACCGGCATGGTGAAGATGATGTGTAAGGTCCGGCCGGTCTGAGTTGCGTGGAGATCCGTGATCTGCTGGGGAATTTCAATGCGTGGAGGCCGCGGAGGTGCCTCGACGCCGCAACTTGCGAAGACGGACGCCAGCACCACGAGCACAGCAGCTCTTGCGCACCGCTTCGCGGTCCCCCTTCTCCAATATGGAGATGTCTGGGAGGAGAGCCAGAAGGGAAACATCCTGGTTGCCTGAATTGTACTTGTGGCGAGATCGCCGCCGGAATCAGCCATTCGCGGTTGAGAACTCACAGAATGTAGCGGCTCAGGTCCTGGTCCTTGACGATTTCAGCAAGCTGCTTCTTGACGTATGCCCCGTCAATCCGCACCGTCTTCTTTTTCAGGTCGGGGCCCTCAAACGAGATTTCGTCCAGCAACCTTTCCATAATCGTGTGCAGGCGCCGAGCGCCGATGTTTTCCGTCTGGTCATTCACCTTGGCGGCGAAGCTGGCGATTTCATCAAGCGCGTCATCGCTGAAGGAGAGTTTGATGCCTTCGGTTTCCAGCAGCGCGACATACTGCTTCACCAGCGCGCTTTTCGGCTCCTTCAGAATGCGGACGAAGTCGTCAACGTTCAGCGAACTGAGCTCGACGCGAATGGGGAAGCGGCCCTGGAGTTCGGGAATCAGGTCCGAGGGCTTGCTGACGTGGAAGGCGCCGGCGGCGATGAAAAGGATATGATCCGTTCGCACCATGCCGTAACGAGTGTTGACGGTTGTCCCTTCGACGATGGGCAGGATGTCGCGTTGGACCCCTTCGCGGCTGACGTCCGGGCCGTGGCCTCGTTCGCGGCCGGCGATCTTGTCAATCTCATCGAGAAAAATGATGCCGGATTGTTCAGCGCGCTCGACGGCCGTGCGCGTGACCTGGTCCATGTCAATCAGCTTGTTTTCTTCCTCCTGAATCAGGTAATCCATCGCCTCGGAAACGGGCATGCGCCGCTTCTTGCTGCGTTGCCCGAAGAGGCCGGGAAGCATGTCCTTGATGTTGATATCCATCTCCTCGATGCCTTGCGAGGAGACGATCTCAAAGGCGGGGAAGCTGCGCTCGCGTGTCTCCACCTCCACCTGCCGGTCATCGAGCTTGCCTTCGCGGAGCTGCGCCCGCAACTTCTCGCGCGTGCGCTTGAACTGCTCGATGGCTGCGGCATAGCCGTTGTCCGGCTGGGCCTTGTCTGTCCGTGGCGGATTAGGCGGCGGCAGCAGAAGATCCAGCAGGCGTTCCTCGGCGTTCTGCTCTGCCTTTTCGGCGACTTCCTCGATTTTTTCCTCGCGGACCATATCGATGGAAATCTCCACCAGGTCGCGAATCATCGACTCGACGTCCCGACCAACGTAGCCCACTTCGGTAAACCGGGAAGCTTCCACCTTGATGAAGGGCGAATTGGCCAGGCGTGCCAGGCGGCGCGCGATTTCCGTCTTGCCCACGCCCGTGGGGCCGATCATGATAATGTTCTTGGGCAGAATTTCTTCCGCCAGTTCGGCCGTGAGCCTCTGTCGGCGCATGCGATTACGCAAGGCAATGGCCACGGCGCGCTTGGCTTCTGTCTGACCGACCACATACTTGTCCAGTTCCGTCACGATCTGGCGCGGTGTCAGTTCGTCGAGGACAGTTGCTGCTTCGATATTTTCAGGCAAGTAGAAAACCATTCCAGCTTCCTTGGAGTTCCGGGGCACTACAGCTCCTCAATGGTACTCTGCTCATTGGTAAAGATGCAGATCTGGCCCGCGATTTCCATGGCTTCCTGGACGATTTCGCGGGCGCTCAATTTGGTGTGTTTGGCCAGGGCGCGCGCGGCCGAGGTGGCGTAAGGCCCCCCCGAGCCGATCGCCACAATTCCGTCATCCGGCTCAATCACGTCGCCGTTGCCGCTGACCAGATACGTAGCCTTCTTGTCCGCGACCACGAGCAAGGCTTCCAGATGGCGCAGGGCGCGGTCCGTCCTCCAGTCTTTGGCCAGTTCCACCACCGCCCGGCTCAGGTTGCCGTGGAACTCGTCCAGCTTCTGCTCGAAGCGCGAGAAGAGCGAAAGCGCGTCTGCCGTGCTGCCGGCGAATCCGGCCAGTACCTTGTCATTATACAGGCGGCGGATTTTCTTGGCTTTGTGCTTGATGACACTTTCGCCCATGGTGACCTGTCCGTCACCACCCATCACCAGGCTGCCGTTCCGGCGAACGCAAAGAATTGTTGTGGATCTGATCACGCGTCGAGACGCCAATTTTCCTCCGCTGGTCATTATAGCAGATGGCCCCGGCTCTCAGCGGGGAGGCTCAAAATAGTTTGCTGGAACGGTCACGTTGTAACGCACATTGCTTCTGAAGATCTGGCCAATGCGCTCGCCGTTCAAGGTGCGGCTGATGGTCATCGGAGTGGCAATGCCGTCCACGGTCAAGTAATCGCTGTAGTCGTCAGTGTAGTCATCCCAGTCCTGGGTGGCGGGGTTTTGAAGGCGATAGGTGACGCGCAGCGGCAGATAGGTCGGCTTGCGAAGATAGAGATGAAGATGGACGTTCTGGGCGTCAATAATGTCGATGGCGTCAACAGGCTGGTTAGCCACAAAGTTCCCTCCCTCGGCCAGAATCAGCACTCCCGGCTGCTTGATGAGGGAGCGAAAAAGATTGTCCAGGCCGTAGTGATTCGCGATTTTCCATTGGCGAACCTGGTCGGGGAGTTGGTGGACCAGGCCGTACCGGTCCAATTCCCAGGCATGATCGCCATTGTTGATCAGCGTGACGGGCTTGCCCTTGCCATAGGTGAAGCGGCGCTTGTCGGGCGGCGCATAAGTGCTTTTAAAGGGCTCAACGCCGGCCATCTGGCCATAGGAAAACGCGAAAGTGCGTCCGGTGGTGTAAATATTCTTGAAATCCAGGAAGGCCTGCCCGCCCAGGGCCTGGATGGCGCGATTCAACAGTTCCTGCGCTTTGGGGCTAATGCGCGACGGCAACGACGGCGGCGATGCCTGCTGTGCGCACAGCAAAGCGGCCGGCACGGCCAGCGGAATCATTGGGAGGCAGACCGCCCAGATCACGATTCCCAAAAACTTATTCTTTCCTTTATCCACAGAGGATGCTCCCTCCATTAATATTGATGATTTCTCCGGTCATATAGGTTGACATTTCCGAGGCCAGCAACAAGATCGGCATGGCGACTTCTTCCGGTCGGGCAAAGCGGCGCAGGGGAATTGAGCTTGTCGCCTTCCGTCTCTGCGAAGGTTGGCGGAGAATGGGTTTCGCCATGTCGGTGAGAACCCAGCCCGGGGCCACGGCGTTCACCAGGATGTTGTGCGGCGCCAGTTCCGTGGCCAGGCCCTTGACCAGGCTGATGACTCCGCCCTTGGCTGCCCCGTAATGGGTGTGGAAGGCTTCGCCGCGCTGCCCGGCGGTAGAGGAGACCGCAATGATTCGACCTTTCTTCTGCTGAATCATGTGCGGGACTGCACAGCGGATGACCGAATAAACCCCTTTCAGATTGACAGCCACCATTTTGTCCCACTGGCTTTCGGCCATTTCCTCGATTCGCTCCGGCTGGGCGTTCCAGGTGCCGGCGTTCGCGACCAGAATGTCCACTCGGCTGAAGCGCCGAATCGCCTGATCAATCAGCTTTCTGGCGCCGGCCACCCTGGAGACATCGGCCCGGACGGCTGCCACAGAACCGGGCATCTGGCGGCAGGCCTCTACGACTTTCTGAGCGGCGCCGGCTGAGCGCAAATAGCTGAACACCACATTGCAGCCTGCTTCGGCAAACAGCTTGACCGTCTCCGCACCAATGCCGCGAGAGCCTCCCGTAACCACCGCAACCTGGTTTTCAAGGCTGATTTTCATCCGCTGAGTCAGGTAGGGGCAGGTCTTGTACCCGCCCTCGGGGCCCACAAGGGGCGCCCCTACAATTTTAATCCTTCACAGTTTCTAATCCCGAGACAATCTGTTCGCGCACGCGCCGGGAGAGATCGCTTACATCGCGGACCGTCAAGCCGGCGGTGGGAATGGCCTTGTGGATGATCACCCGCACGCGGCCGGGCCGGATGTGGAGAGAGTCCGGCTTCAAAACCTGGCGCGAACCAACCAGGGTGATGGGCACGACGGGAACGCCGGACAAAATCGCCAGGTAGAAGGTTCCGCTCTTGAAAGGAAGCATCTGGTTGGTACGGCTGCGGCTGCCCTCGGGAAACACGACGACGGGCCGGCCCTCCTTGATCCTTTTTGCGGCCTGGTCAAAGCCCTTCAGAGCCTCGTGCGGCCGGGCGCGGTCCACAGGGATGTGACCGGAGCGCCGCAGGTGCCAGCCCAGAAAAGGAACGTGGAACAGCGACCGCTTGGCCAGAAATCGGAACTGCACCGGCAGGCTGACAAACAGGATGGGAATATCCATGGCACTCGGATGGTTGGAGCAGAAGATGACCGTCTCGTCGGGGACGATATTCTCGGTCCCTGCAACACTGAGGTCAATCCTGCTGGTCTTGAGGATCAGCCACGACCAGACCCTGGCGCATCCGTGCTGCCAGCGACCATGAGCGTCAAAGAAAGAACCACAAACGGAAAAAGTGCCGCAAACCGCCGTGTAGAGATAAATCAGGAGATCCGTAAAAAAGAGGGAGCGGAGGTAGCTGAGAAAATTCCGTATGCGAACGCCGGTGGATGGTGGCTGGACGAGCATCGGCGAAGTGGCGTACATCACGAGATCAGCATCGCTCCGAAAGAACTTCCGGGGGCGTCAGCTTTTCCGGCACGAGTCGCCCATGCAGAATCGCCTTCTTGATGGCGCCGACAAGAAACAACGACCCCGCAACCAGGATGACGTCCTCGGGCAGGGTGGAATAGATTGCCTGCTCGAGGGCCCGCACGGGATCAGGCTCGATGACGGTCTGTCGGCGCCCGGAAGGGGCCAATGCCAGAATCGCTTCCGGCAAAGCTGCCCGCTCGACTTCAGTCCGGGTAAGAAAAATGGAGTGGGCGAGAGGGAAAAGAATCCTGCTGATTTCGCCGATGTCCTTATCCCGCATGCTGGCGTAAACCAACCGCAGCTTTCGCCCCGCAAGATGCCGATGAACGAATTCGGCCACTTCGCGCGCCGCGGCCGGATTGTGAGCGCCATCCAGCAGAATCAGCGGGCGTTGGCGGATGGCTTCCAGGCGGCCTGGCCATGATGCGGTCCTCAGGCCTTCGCGGATCGATTCCGGTGTGATCCTGAAGCCGGCCTGGGCCAGTTGTCTTGCCGACGCGGCGGCGGCGATGGCGTTCTTCACCTGGAACTTTCCCGCCATTCGCAAGGTGAATCCGGTAAGAGCGCAGCCATCCATCTGCATGTCGAAGCCGTAACGCCCGTCCAGATGAAAAAGATTGGAAGCTGCTTCGAGGCCGACGGTCTCGATCAGGTCAGCTCCAGCTTCGTGGCACTTCCTCTGGATCACGCTGCGAACCTCGGGATGTTCGCACCCGGAAACGACGACGCGGCCGGGCTTGATGACGCCCGCCTTTTCCCCGGCAATGGCGGCGAGAGTTTTCCCCAGGAATTCCTGGTGGTCGAGATCGACGTTGGTGATGACGGCGACTGAGGCGTCCGTGACGTTGGTGGCGTCGAGGCGGCCGCCCATGCCGACTTCGAGCACCGCGAAATCAACCGAAGCGCGCGCAAAGTGCTGGAAAGCCGTGGCCGTGAGGTATTCAAAGAAGCTGGGCCGATGCGGCAGCGCCTGTGCATGGATCAGTTGTTCCACTGCCCGGTGAACCGCCGTGAACGCAGCCGCAAAGTCATCATCAGACAGTTCGGCACCATTGATGCGAATCCGTTCATTAACGCGCACCAGGTGCGGAGAACTGTAAAGTCCCGTGCGATAGCCGGCGCGCTGAAGAATGGCCGCCAGCATGGCCGAAGTTGATCCTTTGCCATTAGTTCCCGCCACGATAGCCGAGGGATAACGGCGCTCGGGGTTCCCCAGCGACGCCAGGATCGCCTGAATCGGTTCAAGCCCGAACTTCTTGCCGTGGAGTTCGTGACCGCGCTCCCAGAGGATCTTTAGACATTCATCGTACGGAATGACGGGTTGCGATGAGATGGGTTCGATCATTTGTGGGGTTTGGAGGAGTTCCAGGCTCCCATGAAATCCAATGTTCTTGCCAGATAGGCTTTGAGTTCGGTCCGGGGGACAATGGCGTCGAGCATTCCGTGCTCCAGCAGGAATTCCGCGGTCTGGAAACCTTCCGGCAGCTTCTGTCGAATCGTCTGCTCAATCACGCGCGGGCCCGCAAATCCGATCAGGGCGCCGGGCTCGGCGATGTTGAGGTCTCCCAGCATGGCAAAGCTGGCGGTGGTGCCGCCGGTTGTCGGGTTGGTCAGCACGGAGATGTAAGGCTTGCGCACCTCATCGAAGCGGGCCAGGGCAGCGCTGATCTTGGCTAGCTGCATCAGGCTGATAGTGCCTTCCATCATGCGGGCGCCGCCGGAGCAGGAAACGACCACCAGGGGCAGCCTCTTTTCAATGCAACGGTCGATGGCGCGCGCGATTTTTTCTCCCACTACTGCGCCCATGCTGCCGCCTATAAATCGGAATTCCATGGCGCAGGCGATCAGCGGCTTGCCGTCCAGGTTGCCTTCGCCCACGCGGACGGCATCCTTTATGCGCGTCATGATTTCAGCGGCCATCAGGCGGTCGCGATAAGTTTTCCTGTCGACAAATTCCAGGGGGTCGGGAGAACTCATGCCCGCATCGTGCTCGATGTACTTGCCCTCGTCAAACAGCATGGCCAGCCGGGCCTCAGAGGTCATTTTGAAGTGATGATTGCACTTGGGACAGCAGAGCAGGTTCTGTTCGATGTCCTTTTTCCAAAGGATTCGCTTGCAGGATTCACACTTGGTCCACAAGCCTTCGGTCTGGGCGCGCTTCTCCGGCGGGACGGTTTCAAGCGGCTTTTTCTCTTTTCGGAACCAGGCCATGAAAAATCCAATTTCCTCGCGTGCCGCTCCCCGGAATACATCCGTCGCGACGCAAAGCTCAGTATTCGATTCCGCGCTGAGCGAGAATACCCTTTTGATAAGGGTGTTTCACCTCGCGCATTTCTGTCACCAGGTCCGCGCAATCAACAATGGAAGCGTGCGCGTTCCTGCCCGTCAGGATCACGTGAACCATTTCGGGCTTCTGCTTCAGGGTTTCCAAAACTTTCCCGGGGTCGAGCATTTTGTAGCCGATCGCGTAATTCACTTCGTCCAGAATTACCAGATCATATTCACCGCCCATGATGGCCTGGCTTGCGAATTGCCAGGCTTCCTCCACCATGCGGACGTCTTCCGGGTCTGGTTTTTCGGCGCCGACTTTGACGAACCCTCGGCCCATCGGCAGGATCTTCATCCTGTCTTCTCCCAGCATGCGGCTAGTGTCTAGTTCTCCGTAGTGCCAGGACCCTTTGATGAATTGTACCATCAATACCTTCAGTCCCTGGCCGACTGCCCGAAAAGCGGTACCCAGGGCTGCAGTGGTTTTCCCCTTGCCCGGCCCGGTAAAGACGATGATCAGTCCCTTTCTCGCTTCAGGCAACGCAAGTTCCTTTCCTGGCGGTGGACTGGCGAGTCTGTCTCGCCAGGGCGGCATGAAGCCGCCCCAGAAACCATGCAGCGGCATCAAGCCGCCGCTACGTCAAACGCCACTCAGCGGGCGTACGGAAAGCCTCGCAGGATGGTGAATCCCCGGTAAATCTGTTCCAGAAGCATGGCCCGGGCCCAGTCATGTGTCAGGGTCATGCGGGAAAGCGAGAGCAGAACGCTGGCATGCTGCCGGAATGCCGGGGATAATCCGTCGGCCCCACCCACCACAAAGGCAATCTCGCGCGTTCCGTGCACGCCCTGGTCTCCAAGCCATATGGCGAACTCCTTGGACGTCCATTCAGAGCCCTGCGGGTCAAGGAAAACACGAGTGCTGCTGGCCGTTTTTTCCAGTATTTGCGATTCTGCCGCTGACACCTTCTCCGCACTCCTGCTGCCGGGTTTCCTGGCTTCAGCCAATTCCTCAATCGCAAAGTCCGTGAACTTGACGATGCGATTGGCGTACTCGGTGACCAGCGCCCGCAGGTGCGGATCTTTCGTTTTGCCTTCCCAGAATACTCGAATGCGCATGGCTGGCAATCTGCCTAAGATTCATGCGGTCCGCTATTTGCATCGCGCCGCTTAGCTTTCTCCGCGACCCCTGTGGCCGGGAAGAGCCTTGAACACGGAGGATACAGAGATACTGTGCGGACTCTGTGTTAGAGCTTTTATCCACAGAGTGCACAGAGGCTCTCCGCCGTTTGGCAAGCCGAACCACCAACCTTCGGCGCACAAAGATAATCCACGCCGCCACCTCTAGGGGCGCCTTCGACACACCGCTCGACGTGCCACCCGCGCCGCGTGCCCTTCAGCCCTTGGGAACAGGGACCCGCCGGGCCGATTTCCAGAGTCTCTCAAGATCGTAAAACTCGCGCGCCCGCTCGGAAAAAATGTGCACCACGAAGTCGAAGTAGTCCATCAGGATCCATTCCGATTGGGTGTAACCTTCCATATGGGCCGGAATCAGGTCCAACTTCTTTTTTAATTCTTCGTGAACCGCGTCGCAAATTGCGCGAGTGTGGCGGGTTGATGTGCCGCTGCAAATCAGGAAATAATCCGCGAAAGAACATATTTTGCCCACCTCGAGCACGGTCAGGTTGACCGCCTTCCGGCCCTGGGCGGCGCGGATGGCCTCGCGCAAATTAGCCGTCATTTTCCTCCATCGAGCTGGTTTGCTGCTCTGTACAGCCCTTCTTTCAGTATATATTGTTCGACCATCGGAGGCACCAGGCCGCGAATGCCTTGCTTCTGCTGAATGGCCCGTCGCAAATCGGTTGAGGCCACGGGAACTTCAACATCCGGCAGGACGTGCAGGGTGGTGTGGCGCAAACGAATCTCCCGCGAATTTCTTCTTGCCCGTCGTCGTTCCAGCAGGTCGTGCGGCAAGGCTCTTTCAATTTCGCGGCTGTCAAAGCCCGGCCGCGACACAACGATGAAATCCGTGAGGTCGAGCAGGCGCCGGAACTGCCTCCAGTGCGGCAGGTCGAGCAACGCGTCGATGCCGATCAGGAAGTACAGCTTGTCGCCGGACTTGAGCGCCTGTTTCGCACGCCGCACCGTGTCAATGGAGTAGTGGGGTCCCCGGTGCAGATCTGGCGATTCGAGCAGGGAAGGGACGAAGCGGGAATCTTCAGCGCAAGCCAGCGCCACCATCGCATAGCGGTGATGGTACTCGGTGAGACCGTTCGTAGTCTTATGGGGCGGGCACCCGGTGGGGACGAACAAGACCTTGTTCAGATGAAGCACCTTGGCAGCCGCCCTGGCCGCCTGCATGTGGCCGGAGTGAATCGGGTCGAAGGTTCCACCAAAGATCGCAATTTTCACGCGGTCGCCAGTCCTGATGGTCGTTGCAAAAGATCTCGATTCTCAAATCTCAAATTTCAAATCTCAAATCTCAAATCTCAGAAGGAGGTCTCGGAGAGACTCGGCCGGGGGATGTCCTGCAGCCTGGTCCATGCCGCACGCTTCAGGTTTTCGAGTCCCTCTCCGGTGACCGAGGAAATCTCATAAAGCGGGCATCCCTGCCGCCGGCAAAACTCTCTGAGCTCAAACAGGCGATTGCTGTCGCCGGCAGCATCAACACGAGAAGCTACCATTAGCATGGGCTTTTTAGCAACTGCCGGACTGAAGCTTTCAAGCTCCCTGAGAATAACGGCATAGTCTTCGATAGGGTCGCGGCCTGCAAATTCGGCCACATCGATCAGATGGAGCAGCAGGCGCGTTCGCTCCACGTGTTTCAGGAATCGGTCGCCCAGACCTTTGCCTTCGTGGGCGCCGGCAATCAGGCCCGGGATGTCTGCCATCACGAAAGAGTTTTCCTCGTCCACAGCCACGACGCCCAGGCAGGGCTCGAGCGTTGTGAACGGGTAGTCGGCAATGCGCGGGCGGGCGGCGCTGAGCCGTGAGATCAGAGTGGATTTGCCGACATTCGGGAACCCGACCAGGCCAACGTCCGCCAGCAGCTTCAGTTCCAGCCTCAGGTCACACTCTTCGCCGGGAGTTCCCTGTTCAGCCCGGCGCGGGGCCTGGTTCGTCGACGTGGCAAAGCGTGCGTTGCCGCGTCCGCCGCGTCCGCCCTTCGCCGCCAGAAAGCGCTTGCCCGCGACGTCAAGATCGGCCAGCTTGTCTCCCGTAACGCCGTCATACACCACGGTTCCGACAGGGACTTGAATCACCAGGTCTTCGCTGTCCTTTCCATGGCGGTTGGAGCCTTCGCCGTGCCCGGCGCGCCGCGCTTTGAACTCCTTGTTGAAACGGAATTTCAGCAAGGTATTGTGATGCTCGGTGGATTCCAGGTAGATGCTGCCGCCGTTGCCGCCATCGCCGCCGCTGGGACCGCCGCGCGGAACGTATTTCTCTCTGCGGAAAGCGATACAGCCATTTCCACCACCGCCGGCAGCCACATGGATTCGTGCTTCATCGACAAACATCAGGAAACCTTCTGCGCCGTCACGGACAAGGATACCCTTCGCCCGGCCGTCAGGCCAGCATGAATTTCAGCTCTGAAAGTCGCTTGACGATGCCTGGAATTGGAAACGCGCGATGAGGAAGCCAGATGATCGATTCACCCAACGCGCGCGGGGTTCAATTGGCTGACGGGACCAGAATGCTGACAAAACGGCCCGCCCGGCCCTTATCTTCAAATTTGACGACGCCTGAAACCTTGGCAAAGAGCGTGTCGTCCTTGCCGATTCCTACGTTGTCCCCGGGCTTCAGATGGGTGCCGCGCTGGCGAACCAGGATCGACCCGCCTGTGACCGTCTGCCCGTCAAAGCGCTTGACCCCAAGCCGCTGAGCGTTCGAATCGCGTCCGTTTCTTGAACTGCCTAAGCCTTTTTTGTGTGCCATAAAAAATGCCTCGTTGGTTTGCCCGTCCCGGCTGCTTCAATTAAGGGGCGACGATTTCGTCGATCTTGACTTCGCTGTAATTCTGCCGGTGACCAATCGTCCGCCGATATTGCTTCTTGCGCTTGTACTTCAATACGCGGACCTTGCGAGCGCGGTCGTTGGCCAGGATGGTCGCCTTCACCTTGGCGTTTTCCACCAGTGGCGTACCCACCACCAGCTCCTTTTTGCGCACGGCAAAAACGTGGTTGAATTCCACACCGGCACCCGGCTCGCCAGGAAGCCTCTCGACCCGCACCACGTCTCCCGGTGAGACTTTATACTGTTTCCCACCGGTCCGAAAGATTGCATACATGTCCACGCACCTCGTCGTTGTTGACTGAAAACAAGCTATTTTAGCGTTGATCGAACCCTCGTGTCAACGTGCGCGCGCCATTCGTAAGTCGTATCTTTAACTATATCAGAGCGTTCCCAGGCGAATGTTCAACCAGGGGCGCGCTGAAACTACGACATCGGTAGTGCGAACGGCCCTTGCCATCAGCGCGAGGGGCCTTTGGGGTCAGCGGGCTTGATTGGGTGGCCCGAACTTATTAGCGGCCGCTGCGTTTTCAGGCGCGCCTTCAGCAACAGTGACTTCCTGTCCGTCCGCTTTCCGAGCTTTTGATTGAGAAACCGGCCTTTGCTCATACCATCAACCTGAATCTAGTTTAAACCCGTACTGGGGCTCGCTGGGGATTGCAAATTTCGGTATGCTGCACGGAGGGCGTGGGAGAAGGTCCTGGTTTCCCGACATTCTTAGTAATACTAGGTTAAGTGCTATGAGGTGTCTGTGAACTCTGTAAGGCACCATGCACAACGTCCGCTGAGCCTAATCAGCAGCGCGAGGAGCTGCTGGCGGACTCTGGGCAGGCTCCACGTCGTACCAGGAGTTTTTTTTAAGTCTCGCCTGCTCGAAGCGAAGAAAGGCGTAGGCCATCGTCACCAAACAGACGTGATGATGCCAGCCGAGCCATTGGCAACCTTCGTAATGGTCCAGACCCAGTTCTCCTTTCAACTCGTCATAGTCCTGTTCAATCCGCCAGCGGGCCTTGGCGATGCGGACCAATCGGCGCAAACCCAGCGGCTGCGGACCCACTTCGGCCAACCAGTACTTGGTGGGCTGCTTTTCGGCTTCGGGCCATTCCACCAGCAGCCACTCCCTGACCCGTGGTGGGTGAGCGTGTTCACTCCACCCGTGCGCCGCCCAGACCTCCAGCATGGCAAAGCGAGAACGTTGGGCTCCCCGGCTGCCTTGCCGCCACGTCACCCGACGCCAAGCCGAGCGAGGCAACCTCTGAGCGATCTTCTCCAGACAACTGGAGCTTAATTTTCCGGCAAGCCGTTGATTTTGCGTTGCCGGGTTCAAGAGGTCTTCACTACAAGCCACTCACCTGGGCGATATATTCCGCGCCCTGCTGAAGAATTCTCGGGGCTGGCTGAGCGGGCAGGCTCAGGCGCAACTGGTG